>JAZNDZ010000096.1:0-9180 GCA_045588345.1 Bacteroidaceae bacterium | reverse complement strand
AGCCACATAGTCATCACCGGCCTTTACAGGACGCATGATAAAGCCCATGATATTCTCGCCGCCCTTTACGAGCTGATGGTCGAGAGCAAAACCCTGACCGCAGCTTGCACCGCCGAGACCGGTAACCTTGGTATCAATATTTAGCCATGTACCTGAAGAAGCAGGCAACTGGTGCGGGTGGCCCGCCTCGGTCATCTCGACAGCATTCCAAGGAAGCGCGCTTGTACACATGCCCTCAGTAGAAACGAACATCACACCATTACCCTGTGCATTTGTGAGCGCTGCCCAACGTACATCCTCGCGGTTTGCCATATCCTGTGGCTTGGGGAACGGAACGAACTGATCGGCAACAGTGCTATTGAACTGCTGTACATACGCTCCGTCGCAACGGTCATTGTAGTTGTTCCATGGACCACGGCCATAATATGTATAGTTGCAGAGTTCAGAAGGCAACTGCATTTCAAAACCGAGACGTGCAACAATCTGGCTTGCCTCGGAGCCCACAATCACACTGTTGAGCTCTACCGAGCCGTCGGGATAAACAGTCCATATTCTGTTGGATATGAAGTGGAACGCATTGGGTGCCATCTCATACTCCGACTCAACAATCTCAAAACTGCTGTTAGGCAAGCGATTGCAGGTTGCCTGGTGCTTTGCCTGTGTGCGTACGATATACTGCAGCACAACAGAGCCGTCCTTGTTCTTCTTGCTTGTGAACGAGAGAACGCTATCCTGCAAGTTGTGCAGACCAATCGCGAACCAAGGCTTGAAGAACCATGTATCGTTGTCAACCGGCGCACGGAAGGCACTAAGTTTCATAGACTTGCCACCCTCAAGGATTGTTGTTCCGTCATAATCGACACTGTAGAACAAGCCCTTGTTATTGTCGAATACAATTCTGAATGAGTTGTCAGCACCCGTAAGGATTGTCTGCGCTGCAGCCTTGTCATTTTCCACTGTTACCTTTGTGCCGTTGTTAGCGACATCAGCAATGAATGCACTCTTGACAGCATCCTTCAAAGGCAACTGCTCATCCATCTGCACATAACCTTTCTTTGCCCAAGGCATATCCTTCTTCAAAAGGAACTCAACCTTCACAAAATACTCCTTGTTGGCAGCGAAATTTGCTTTGTTGAACTTCAGTTTTACATTCTTTGCCGTACGTGGAGCAATCTTCATGCCGGGCATGAAGTAAGAATCAATGCGCTTGCCATCCTCCCAGAGAGAGAATCTTATGTCAAGGTCGCACAAACAGTTGAAGTAACGCTTGTTGAAGATTTCGACCTCGCCGTTATCAAGCATCTTTACACCTACATTCTGATAGACCTTCTTAACCTCATAGTACTCGGGCTTTGGAGTAAGGTCGGGGAACATAACACCGTTCATACAGAATGTGAAGTCTGTGGGACGGTCACCGAAATCACCACCATATGCATAATACTTTGACTGACCTATTGAATCGTAGTGCAGGAATGCCTGGTCGGCCCAGTCCCATATAGCACCGCCGATGTAGAAGTTGGTGCTCTCGATAGCCTCCCAGTAATCGGCAAGACCACCGCCTGCATTACCCATAGAGTGGGCATACTCCGAAATGTGGAAAGGATACTTCACATAAGGGTTCTGTCCCTTGACGTCATTACGTGTTGCCGCGATTGGAGGATACTGGTTAGAACCCATATCCACAATGCTGTTGTTTCGCTCATACTGAACCGGACGTGAAGCATCGAATGCCTTGAGCACATCATAAGCCTTGACGAAATTCTCACCTGGACCGGCCTCGTTACCGAGTGACCATATGCAGACTGACGGGCTGTTGATTGTTGCATGCGCCATCTCCATCACGCGTGCAATGTGAGCGTCAAGGAACTCGGGAACATGAGAAAGAGACTCCTTGTCATAGTAATACTCATGGCTCTCAATGTTGGCCTCATCCTCAAGATAGATACCGTACTTGTCACATAGATAGTACCAGTATGGAGCATCGGGATAGTGCGAATTACGCACGTGGTTGATATTTCCCTGAAGCATGAGGAACACCTCTTTTTCCATCTGTTCACGGGTAACATAATGACCGGTGTGGATATTGCTCTCATGACGGTTCACACCCTTCATCTTGATAGGTTTGCCGTTCAGGTAGTAGTAGCGTCCTGCCAAGCCGAATTCATCATCCTCGGCCTTTGTGTCACGGATTTCAACCTCACGGAATCCCATGTATGTTGATGCAGTCTCAAGCACCTTGCCTTTCTTGTCAAGCAGAGAGATAACCAATGTATAGCGGTTAGGTTCCTCGGCACTCCACTTTGCAGGGGCTGCAACAGGCATGTCAAGTTTAATGGTCTTTGTATCACCGGCAAGCAACTGCTCAAGAGGCATTGTCATTGTTGCGCCCTCAACAATCTCGTTCTCATCACTATAGAGAGTGTTCTTGTAAAGTTGCGCCTTTACCTGATACTTCTTGATTTTCTTTGCTGTAAGGTTGCGTACATCAACCTCAATATTTGCTACAGCATCCTTGTATTGCTCATCAAGGTCTGTACGTACACGAACATCACGCAACTCAACAGGATTTGTTGATGTCAATGAGACTGTACGGAATATACCGGGGAGGCGGAACATGTCCTGTGCTTCAAGGAACGAACCGTCACTGTTGCGGTAAACCTCAACTGCAACAACGTTCTCACCCTCAACAAGATATTTTGTTATATTGAATGATGCAAGGTTTCTTGAATTCTTTGAGAAACCCACATACTTTCCATTTATCCAAAGATAGAAGAAAGAATCCACACCATCGAAATTGATGTATATCTGACGGCCGTCCCAATTCTCAGGCACAACAAAAGTACGGCGGTAAGAACCCACTTCGTTACGGTTCTTGTATGTAGCCCACTCTTTAGCAGGTTCACGCATTACACCGCCCTTCCAGTCACCGACAGCAACCTTATGATGGAAAATAACCTTTTGGTTAGTATATATAGGCATGCCGTACTTCTGCGAGCCGTCTGCCTGCAAGCCGTACACGTTCCAGTTCATAGGCACCTGCACCTTATCCCACTTTGATACGTCAAAATCAGTCTTGAAGAAATCTGCCGGACGTTCCCATGGATTGCCTACCCAGTTGAAACTCCATGTACCGTCAAGCGACATATAATACTCACTGTTCTCAGGAAGCACCTTACGTGCTGACTCCTCACTACCGAACGTAAAGAACCAAGCCTTTGGCTGTTCTTTGTTCAAGGCAAGTTCTTCGGGAGACTCCCACTCGGCAAGACCTGGAGCCTGCCCTTTCTCATAATTATAGCCACGTGGTGCTTGAACGTCACCATAAGCAAAGCCTTTAAGGTTCTGGGCATGGACCGAGAAAAAGGACACAGCAACCAGAGCCGCTAACAAAAAGTGTTTTTTCATAAAATATGGTTATATAATTAGTATTTAATGATTTAACAACACCTACACTCTCGTGCGCGTAAAAACATTGTAAAGTTAATCTATTTTCTCAAAAGAAAAAAGAAATTATCATGCTTTTGCGTGCCTCGGAAAGAATCATAGAGTCACCACAAGAGTTTGGACAATGGTGAGTTTTAGTAATCATCTTTTACAATAAGCACATTATCGCAAACAATGATAGCAGAAGGATATTGCAGAGACACGTGTATCCATAATGCCCATTGATATTATAAAGCAAACAAAATACGAGAATCATTTGACAAAAAAAATAAAAGCCACCAATGGCAGCTTTTATTTATGCATCAACAGGGCGCTATTAGTTCTTAGCAGCCTCGAGAGAAGCCTTGCGGAAAGCCTTCATAGCCTTCTCAAGCTCCAAAGAAGCCTTACGTGCGCGTGTACCTGCAGCCTTGTTACCTTTCTCAACCTGAGCTGTTGCGTCAGCTGCAAAAGCAGCATAAGTCTCCTGAATTTTCTCAATCAATTCTTTCATAACGATTTCAATTAATAAGGTTAATGATGTACAAAGATAACAAAATTTGGAATAACAAGGCATAAAAGGATTTTTTTTTGCTTAAAATTGAAAAAAAAGTTACTGTTTTGGCATAATTCGAGCCAAGCAGACTGACAAAGCAGACAAAAAACAACACTGTAACAAGCCCTAAACAAGCATCGGAGAAAGAGTCATGAGAACAAAAAAAGGAGAAGGTACCCACCAGGCAACGCAGAAGCCAAAAAACAAAAAAAGTAAATGCTGATACACAATCAAAGTAATAATTCATTACAACAACCGAAAAGCGTACCGGGAATATCATTATGCAATCAAATTACCCCTCCAAAGGCGAAACGCCGCATCCCCATTTATTACCCCTTAAATACTTCTTTTTTAAATACGGAAAAGATTATTTAAATTAAAAAATATTATATTTGCAGAATAAACAATAAACAAACCAAACATACAAACATTGTCCGAACATGAAAGTTTCACAGAAAGAGCATATAAACAAACGCAAACAGAAGCAAAACCTTGGCAACTACTCTCCGGGAGAGGTACTTTTCATTTTCCTGTCACGTTGGTATTGGTTTGTATTGTCAGTATTGGTCACCACCGGTTTTTCAACATACAAGACCCTTACAACCCAACCGGTATATACTCGATACACACAAGTACACATTGAATCGGGAAACAAAAGCAGCCTATCCGAGCAGATGGAAAATTTTGCCTACATGGGCACATTCAAAACCTCGGCCAATGCTTACAACGAAATATACACATTCAGGGCACCCGAGACTATCGGCGAAACAGCACGCCGTCTTAAACTGTACACCGAATACAGCAGTAAAGGCACATTCCATAACAATACTCTTTACGGCGAGAGCCTTCCAGCAACAGTCAACCTATGTGACATTGATATTGAAGAGCAAGCCTCATTGGTTATGGATATTGCCCCCGACGGCAATTTCCGTCTATATAATTTCAGATTTAAGGAGATTATGGACAGCACTGTTGTCGAAGGTAATTTCGACAACGATTCTATAACACTTGTATACACCCCTATCGGTGACGTAATCCTTGAGCGCAACAAAGCATGTTTCTTTGACAAAGCCATGACTGTAAACATTAATCAAATTGGCATACATAGTGCAAGCGCAAGATTGGGCGGCAGCCTATCATTCAATGTAAATGCAGGAGAAAAGAAATCCGATGCAGGTGGAATCATTGACATTACAGCCAATAACCATTCAATAGAAAGAGCTGATGACATACTCACAACACTCGTTCAAGTATATAATGAAAATTGGGTCCACGACAAGAACAAGGCAGCAAAAGGAACCGCTGAGTTCATTGAGAAACGCCTGGACAAGATTAGCGGGGAACTCGACAAGATAGAAAGCGATATATCTACATTCAAGAGCGACAACCAGTTGCCCGACTTGGGCAGAGCCGTTGCCACAAACATGTCAAAGGAGAAAGATGCAGTCAAGCGCAAGAACACCCTTGAGAATGAGATAGAAATGGCTGAATACATTCTCAAGAACATCAAAGACAAGGCAAAAGAGAATACATTGTTGCCGCTGAACTCATCAACAAGCAACCTTGACATCAATTCCCAAATTGAAGCATACAACCGTCTGATGCTAAGAAGAAACAACCTCGTCAACAAAAGCAGCATAGACAACCCATCTGTCAAAGAAGCCGATATAACGCTTGCATCAATGCGCAGTTCAATCATCTCGTCAACCGACACGCATATACGCCGCATAAAGTCACAGAAAGCCGCGTTGGAGAAAGAAATTGCCTCTGTCCAGAAGGAAATTGCCAAGAGCCCGGAACAGACTACATTCCTGACCAGTGCCGAACGCGAATTGAGCGTTAAGGAGAAAATCTACATGTTCCTCCTGCAAAAGCAGGCAGAAAACCAATTGTCACAAGCCTTTACGGCATACAACACACGTATTATAACCCCCCCGACCGGAAGCATAGAACCCACATTCCCAAAAGGCAACAAAGACATCGGCATGGCACTTATCGCAGGACTGCTGTTTCCAGCCATAATAATCATAATTAAAGAGGTCACCAACACCAAGGTCAGAGGGCGCAAAGACTTGGAGATGCTTACAGCACCGATAATAGGCGAGATTCCGCAAATAGGCAATGCTGTCAAGAGCAAGAAAAGCAGCAAGCAGAAGAGGGGACGTGACAAGTTGACGATTGCTGTAGAAGAAGGCAGCCGCAATGTCATAAACGAAGCGTTCAGAGTACTGAGGACCAACATTGAGTTCATGACAAGAGAACGCGACTGCAATATAATAATCTACACCTCTTTCAATCCGGGAAGTGGAAAGACATTCTGCATCTTGAATACAGCAATAAGCCTTGCACTAAAAAAAGAGAAGACACTGATAATTGACGGTGACATGCGTCATGCTTCGTTATCAAACTACATCGAGTCTCCGGACAAAGGATTGAGCAACTATCTTGCCAAAGAGACAGACGATATAAACGAGGTTATTGTAAAGGATGATAGATATGACATGTTGCACATATTGCCCGTGGGAACTATACCTCCAAACCCAACAGAACTTTTGGAATCAAGCCGTTTTTCAGAACTTATTGAATCCATAAAGAAAGAATACACATACATACTCATTGACTGTCCGCCGATAGAGATTGTTGCAGACACACATATTATTGAGAAATTTGCAACCAACACATTTTTCCTTGTACGCACAAAACTCATGGAACGCTCAATGCTCAATGAGTTAGAAACAATCTACGAAGAGAAAAAGTTCAAGAACTTATCCGTCATTATAAACGGAGTAGAAACCAAAGGTAGCAGATACGGATACAGATACGGATACAGGTACGGGTATCACTACGGAGGATACAGTTACGGAGAAAAGAAACAGAGAAAGAAAAAGAAATAACCATAGAACGACCAAAACACCAGACCTAAAAGCATATATTATGAGCAAGAAAGTATTTGTATCAGGCTGTTATGACATGCTCCATTCAGGACATGTTGCATTCTTTAAAGAAGCAGCCACTCATGGTGACCTTTATGTCGGTATCGGTTCAGACACAACAATCCGTGAGCTGAAAGACCGCAAGACTATAAATACAGAACGCGAGCGCCTGTATATGGTTAAAGCCATACGTTATGTAAAAGACGCTTTTATAAACAGCGGTAGCGGCATTTTAGATTTTGAGGAAGATGTGAAACGTTTGAAGCCAGATATATTTTTCGTAAACAGCGACGGTTACACACCTGACAAGAAGCGTTTCTGCGAAGAGAACGGGATTGAATTGATAGTCAGCACAAGAATCCCGGAAGCAGGCTTGCCCACACGTTCAACGACAGCCCTTCGCCAAGAGTGCAACATCCCCTACCGCATAGACCTTGCCGGAGGATGGCTTGACCAACCATACGTGAGCAAGCACCATGGCGGTCCGGTACTCACAATCTGCATTGAGCCTGATTACGATTTCAACAGCCGTGGCGGAATGAGTACATCTTCGCGCAAGGCCGCTATAGAGATGTGGCATGTAGACATACCCGAAGGAGACAAAGAGACACTTGCAAAGATGGTGTTCCGTTATGAGAATCCCCCTGGAAGTCCATATATCAGTGGTTCTCAGGATGCAATCGGCATTGTAATGCCAGGACTCAACCGTTTGAATTATAACGGCGGTTACTGGCCCGAGAATATTGAAAGTGCAAAGGAGAGCACCATTCTTGATTTCATAGAAAAAAACCTATGGCTTGTACCGCTTGCGCCACGTTCAGGAGACTACGATGTACTCGCCGACACTAATATAACGAAGGAAGGAGCTGCCTCTCTTGCCAAAGCAGCAGATGATTGTTGGAAGGCTATCAATGCATGTGACATTGAAGCGTGGGGAAAGGCCAGCACAGCCTCATTCAAGGCTCAGACAGAAATGTTCCCCAATATGATTTCCCCGAATGTGCAAAAGGCCATTGATGAATACAAGAACCATGTCAAGGGTTACAAGATTACCGGTGCCGGCGGCGGTGGATACCTTGTAATTATCAATGACACCCCAATTGAGAATGCTATACAGATTAGGATAAGACGCAATTGATTTTCTCCATAGAAGCCGCGATTATACAGCAGCCAGGGTTACATTGTGTACCCTGGCTGCTGTATTAAAAAAAAAAGCGAGTGCCCGAGCACTCGCCTATGGGGTGGGTAAGCTACCTACATCGCGCCGCTACAACCAACTACCTTTGCTGCGGTCAAGCCCTGGAGGATTCGCTAGGAGCTGGCCGTATAGGACTTACCCATACGTTATTCATAACCGTTGACAAAGGTAGCAAAAAAAACTGACCCTACAAACATTCATGGACAATTTTTATCGCCAAGCACTTCGACAAGAGCCACAGAATGAGAAAAAACAAACCAAGAGATAGATTTTACATACTTTTTTTGTATTTTTGCGCTAAGTGCAAAAATTAACGGCACTCACCGTGAAATATCAAAGCAAGTTTTGCTTATCTTGCTTGTTTGTTGCTATTTCAGGAAAAGAAACAAAAAAAACAGCCAATCGGTCTGTCGCCGTTGCCGCAAGGCAAAGGAGGAAAGTCCGGGCAGCATAGAGCACTCCACTTCCTAACAGAAAGGTGTCCGTGAGGACGGAGTAACGCAGAAGAAAATAACCGCCCCTTTGGGGTAAGGGTGAGAAGGTGGGGTAAGAGCCCACCGGCCGTACAGCGATGTACGGGCCGTGTGTCTTGGAGGCTGCAAGTTCATGTAAACCGGTGTTTGAGGGTTGCTCGCCTGAGCCGGAGGGTAGAACGCTTTAGCATTGTGGTGACACAATGCATAGATGAATGACAGACACCCCGTATGGGAGTACAGAACCCGGCTTATAGATTGGCTGTTACACATGAGGCTGACTAAAAAGTAATTTTTAGCAGCCTCATTTTTGTGGAGATGAATAAAAAGATGTAGTTAAAGGCTCAGTAGAAAAAAGGTGTGGGTAATATTTTACTTGTACGATTATTTTCTATCTGGAATATCTTATTCTGAGGTTAATTTTACCCTTAATCAGTTATCTTGTATTCCTCTTGTAGTCGTTCTGTCATGTTCTTTTGGCGGCCAAAAGAACGAAAAGCCCCGGCACTGAGTTCACCAGTCGCATGATGCTTTGCTCATGAATTGCCGTGCAATATCATTCGCCCACATCAGTAGTGCTAAAGCACACTCCTTTGG
>JAZNDZ010000095.1:0-3644 GCA_045588345.1 Bacteroidaceae bacterium | reverse complement strand
TTGCATTTTGCATCATAGTGCCAAGTCGTTGTACGATTCTGCATGGTCTGTTTGTGCAATATTGCCCATCTTTGCTACCATGAAAACAGACAAGAAAACCTCATCCCAAATGGCGGCGGACGAAGCAACCGCTGCCGACGGCCTCGCCACCCAGCGTCATGCCCGCGCCATGCGCTACACCGAGCAACTGTTGGAGCAATTAGTGTTGGAAGAGCATGCCGACCGCTTGGCGCAACAGGCCGAAACGGGAGATGGAGAGACCGATGATATAGTGGAAAATATAAACAAAACTTCTCGTAAGGAGTAGATGACGCGCCGCGGTGCATCTGTTTATGTGTCCGGCATACACTAACCGAAACATTTTTAATAGATAAACCAATATAAAAACTAAAAAAAATTACGGAAAATGAAAGAAACAGTATTTCAAGACTACGAAGCTCCACAGGTGGAGATAGTAGAAGTAGAGGTAGAACAAGGATTTCAAGCATCGGGCGGTGACCCAAGATTTACTCCATTTGGTCCTGAAGATGATTGGGGATAATTAACATGTCTAACAACTAAAGCAAGAACGAAAATGAAAAAGATATTTTTTGCATTGGCAGCCCTTGTGCTTGCCTTTACCGGATGCAGCCAGGAAGAGGATGCCATCCAAGTGAGCGAAAAGAAAGCCGTCAAGGTAGTGGTAAATATGGATAAGCCGGGCTTTGGCGAAGATACTCGCGCTCCTCGTACCGAATGGGTAGAGGGCGATGAAGTGGTAGCGGTGTTGGCTAATCTATTTGGTGCCTATGTAAAGCTGACCTATCAAGAAGATAAAACATGGGAAACTGCTTTTTATCAATATGATGAAGATGAAGATATGTATATAGAACTAACAGAAGGAGAGTCTGTATCTTTAGTTGCAGAAATAGAATCAGCACTACCTTCTGGCCCAGTAAAAGCAGCCTATTTCTCTTCGGGTGTTTTGGGAGTTAGTTATAATGAAACATATGTACACATTATAACGAAAGCCTTAACGCAAAATATGGGCGAATGTATCATGACTTGCAAAGATGGTGAATATAGCGTGAGTGGAGGCGTATTAACTTTGGACATCACCATGATTCCCCAAGTAGCCCAATTCACTATCCGCGGTTTGGATTATGAAGATAATTATATTGTGGGTTATGCGGGAACAATAACAGCCTATGCCAGTGGAAATATTACAGCCGATGGTGTTGAATTGAATCCCGTGGGAGCGCTCGGTGGAAATCATGAGGCTTGGGTTCATCACAATAAAGATGGCATTTCAATTTATGCCAGTCCGTGGCAAGAAGTACCGGAAGGATTTGATATAGAAATGCTTAATAGTGTAGGCGGTTTAGGCTATTTTTCCTTTAGGCTTTCAACTGAAAATGCTCATATTGGCAATCGTTCATTTACTGGAAAGAGTAGTTTGAAAAATGGCGGTGCTGTGATTATGGATGGCCCTTATACCGATGGTGCTGCAAGTAAATGGGGTGTAGAATAACCCCATCTCCAAAAAATAATCTCTTAAAGGTTGCACTTCGGTGCAGCCTTTTTTTTTGGAATAGGTTCCGTGCATGCGCCCAATGCGTTCCGTGCATCTACGGAGTTTGTTCGGTGCAACGATAAAAAATACCCTGCGAAAATTAACTGACCAACTGACCATCTGACCGCTTTTTGTTCCTTTTCCTTTCAGCTATCCGGTCAGTTGGTCAGTTGGTCAATTAAAACTGCGCCTCATGGCAGTGTTTTGTCTGTTTTTACATCGGACGCAATTCTACGGTAAGCCCCATGGCCGATGCTATGCGGTAAAGGGTAGAAACTGAGGGTACTATCAATCCACGTTCGATTCTCGAAATGTACCCCTTCTCTGCACCGATTCTCTCGGCCAACTCGGCTTGAGTTAGTCCGGCGTTTTTTCGTGCATCCAAAAGAATCTGTGCATTGTATTCCTCCCAGGCCTTTTCGGTATTCTTCTGGCGTTCAGCGGTCCCCATTGCGCCCAATTCTTCGTCAAGGAGAGTACTTACATCGTAGATGTCTTTATTGATTTCTTTTAGCTTCATAATACTCAGTTTTTAGTTTAACGGCTTTATCTATTTCGCTCTTCGGTGTTTTTTGAGTCTTCTTTCTGAAACTATTCAGAAGTACGACCAATGTATCACCATCGTATATAAAGAATATCCGGAACTCATTGTTCCCGAAATTTACCCGAAATTCATAAACACCATCCCGAATATGCTTGATGTAGTGGTGCGGTATCTTGTCCTCCGTAGTGAAAAGTGATAAGGCCCGCAATAATTTCTTTCGCTCTTGTTCGGAAAGTTTGGATATGAAGTCGGCAAAGTATCCCTTATATGCAATTATCTTTTTCATGATGCAAAGATATATAAAGTTGTATGAACTTACAACATTTTTAGTGTTTTTTATATTCGTAGTACCTGTTCTGTTGTTTGTGTGATAAAAATAATCATTACATATTTGTGCTGCCGACTTGGGGTGCCGAGATGGATGTATCATGGAGCTACCCTCAGTGATATACTGAGACACCCTCGATGATATACTGAGGTACCCTCTGTATATGACTGATTGTACCCCCTTTCAGAAGTGTTTCTGGATGGGGTATGACGGATGTCAATGAAGCGGCGAGGAATCTTTACAAATTATAAAAATTTCATTCGTTTTGTATCGGTTTCGGGGAAATTGATTATTTTTGCGGAAAGAAATGATTCTAAGTACTATGGGACAGTTGGCTTTTTTGAAGATGTTTTTGTTGGTTTCTATTCCGACAGATGTTAATGACAATCGTCGTCACGTTCATGTTTTTCGTAAAGGTTCTAGGCATATGCGTTCCATTGCCAAGATCTGGATAGAACAAAACGGGCATAAATGCGTTGAAATAGCTGAATCTCAACTTAGTCCCAAGGACAACGAAATGATAATTGCTGCCATTGAACGGCATTGGGATTTTATAAATGAACAAATCTCTAAAACCTTTCGAGGCGAAAAAACAAAAGTAAAGAACATAGAAAAGTAACCGCTTATGTGCAAGATGAACAATGTAACAATCGGAATTAAGAAGTTGGACTTCTCATCTTTCCGTGGCAAAATGGCAGCTTCTCTTACAGATGGCCGTCAAATCATTGTACCACTTAGTTTCTTTCCGGAAATCAAGAGCCTTTCCTTGAAGCAGCGTTCGGAATGGATGATATTGGATGACCAATACTTTACTTTCGCTGATCTAAGTAAAGTATATTCGGTTACCGAATTGTTGCGACAGAACTAAATCTTCGTTCATGCTGCTGCCCTATTTGAACAAAGGATTGATTGAAGCCGGTTGCGACGAGGCCGGACGTGGATGCCTGGCCGGTGCCGTATATGCCGCGGCGGTGATATTGCCGCCCGATTTTCAAAACGAGCTGCTGAACGACTCGAAGCAACTGACCGAGCGTCAGCGATACCAGCTGCGCCCCATCATCGAGCAGGAGGCCGTGGCGTGGGCGGTGGGTGTAGTGACACCGGAAGAGATAGACAAGATAAACATTCTGAACGCTTCGTTCCTGGCCATGCATCGCGCCATCGATGGTTTGCAAGTGCGCCCGCAACACTTGTTGATTGATGGTAATCGTTTCCGAAAA
>JAZNDZ010000094.1:0-57135 GCA_045588345.1 Bacteroidaceae bacterium | reverse complement strand
GTCTCCTTCTTTTGTATGAGGCGTGAATAAAAAGTAAAGTTCAAGGCTTGTGAAGGCTTCAAAACCGCAGTTTACTAAGCGTAAATGAGGATTTTGAAGCCAAACGTAACGTAGAAATTTGCTTTTTAGTCACCCTCTTTTCATATATCCTTGCTTTCCCCTTCAATATAGTATTTGCGTTCTATTGTCTTGCCGTCGAAGACCACATAGGCGAATGTACCAATCCAGTCGCCAAGAAAAATGCAGCGCGAACTCTCACCAAGAGGGAAATCCTCGTCGACATGACGATGCCCGAAGATGAAACAATCAATATCGGGGTGTGTCTTCAGATACTTGTTGGCATATTTCACGCAATCCTCATTTTCAGCTCCCCTGAACGGAGTATCACCTTTCACCTTATGTTTGAGCATGCTGTGGCGCGCCCAACTATGCCCCATCCAAAGGCTCCAGCGCGGATGTACCATTGAGAACATCCATTGCAGAAAACGGTTGTGGAATATTGAGCGTAGAACCTTGAAACTCTTTTCTGTAGAGAACTCATCTCCATGTGCAAGGAAGAACTCTTTATCATGCAGTTCAACAAGACATGGTTCACGATGAATTATCATGCCGCACTCCTTCTCAAAATAATCGAGACACCACATATCGTGGTTGCCCGTGAAGAAGTGTACCTCCACTCCCCTGTCGGTAAGTTCGGCAACCTTGCCAAGGAAACGGGTAAATCCCTTGGGAACAGCATAGCGGTATTCGTACCAGAAATCAAAGATATCTCCAAGCATATACACAGCGGCAGCCTTGTCCTTGATATGGTCAAGGAACGAAACAAGCCTTCGTTCATGAGTGCGGCTGTGTTCAATGGCCCACGAGCCCAAATGCGCATCAGACAAGAAATATATTTTCTTCATGGTATTGCAATTATCAGGAATTTAAAGAAGCCCCAGTTCCAGTTTTGCTTCCTCAGTCATAAGGTCCTGGCTCCATTCTGGTTCAAAGACAAGATTAAGATTCACGGCTGTGATGCCTTCAATTGCCTCAACCTTCATTTTAACATCCTCCATCATGAAATCGGCTGCCGGGCAATTGGGAGCAGTCAGAGTCATGTCTATATCCACACTGTTATCATCTTTCAACTCAATACGGTATATGAGCCCAAGGTCATAGACATTGACCGGAATTTCGGGGTCATAGACCGTCTTTATCATCTCTATTATTTTCTGTTCCAGTTCTATCTTTTCCATACTTCTTGGTTTCTTTGTTACAAACGGCCCTCATCATTATAACTATAATAACAGGTATCTGCAATTATTATGTGGTCAAGCAGGCGAATGTTCATTACCTTGCACGCGTCGGCCAGATTGGCAGTGAGCCTGTCATCCTCACGACTGGGTTTTGTGCTGCCCGAAGGATGATTATGACACACTGCTATTGCTGTCGCACGTTTGAGCAGAGCCTCGCGCATTACAAGACGCACATCTACAACAGTGGCTGTAAGACCACCACTGCCTACAAGAACATGGTCAATGACCCTATTCATGTTATTTAGCAGCAACACGTAGCATTGCTCAACGGGCAAATCGCATAGCCTTGGATGAAAATAGTCGAAAAGCGCCCTTGATGAGAGAATACGTGCTTTTTCGGGGAGTTCGTCGGTCGAACGCCTCTTCCACAACTCGCATACAGCCTGTATGGCAATGGCCTTTGCCGGCCCTATGCCCTTGAACTGATACAGGTCGTCAAGCGAAAGACGTGCAAGTTCGGCAATGCTGTCGCCACACGATGCAAGGACTTTTTTCATCAACCCCACAGCCGTCTCCTCGTCATTGCCCGTACCAATGAGCAGCCCCAACAGTTCGGCAGTGCTCAAAGTTGAGACACCGTACATCATAGCCTTTTCGCGTGGACGCTCATCGGCCGGCATTTCCTTTATGCTGGGCTTGAGTTCAGACATTTTACCCTCTGTTATAAAGTTTTGTAAGATTCTCTTTCGTTTCAAGCGGCTGTTTCAATATCATCTTGAACCAGAATGCTTTGAGAAATCCCATTCCATAGCCTGTAATCTGCACTGCCGCTGCAGCCACCGACAGGAATGCGACCTTGAGGCTCTTGTTCTTCAGCAGCGAATCAAAGAATATAAGCAATGCATACAACAAGGGCAACAACAGCAGCCACGGGCAAAAGAATGATGCCGCCAGCAACAGCGCACCCATAATCAGGAGCAACGCCGGAGCCGTATGCACAGCCTTCAGCGAACCGGGATGTATCAGTTGCAGCCATATACGGGCCTGGCCGAAGTTGTTCACCTGCTTATAGAAGCGACGAAGGTCGACACGGCGTTTGTGATAGACAAACACCTCACGTATGAGACGGATACTGAAGCCTGCATTACGTATGCGTATACTGAGGTCAATATCCTCGCCCATCATATCCTTGAAGTCACCAACCTTTTCATACACAGCCTTTGACAGCCCCATGTTGAATGTGCGCGGACAGAACTTCTCCATAACCGCCTTGCCGCCGCGTATTCCACCGGTTGTCCAGAACGATGTCATTGCGTGGCTCACAGCCTTCTGCATGTCCGAGAACGAATCATCAGCAGCATCGGGTCCACCGAAGCAATCGCAATATTCACGCGCCATGGCCGCCTGAAGTTTCTCGAAATAGAATGGCGGAAGAATGACATCAGAATCAAAGAAAAGCAGATAATCGCCAGTAGCACGCGCCATACCATAATTGCGGGTATCGCTACGACCGGAGTTATCCTTATAAAAATAGCGGATAGCAAAAAAAGAACGATAGTGGTCAAGCAAATGATCACATCGTTCTTTAGAGCCATCCTCTATAATCACCAACTCAAATGGTTTTACCGTCTGAGCCGACAGACTTTCAAGAAGTTCCTTTACCTCATCGGGTCTGTTGTAAACAGGGACAATTATAGAGTATAACAAGTCTATGTTCTTTAAACTTTTATTCTTTCTGTTGCGGGAAGTACACGGCCACTCCGTTACACCCTCAGCAAACAGGTATTTATGCCTTTACACGACCAACGTATGAACCGTCGCGGGTATCAACCTCAACAAGTTCGCCCTCGTTGATGAAAAGAGGCACACGAATCTCGGCACCGGTCTCCAATGTCGCAGGCTTAGTAGCGTTTGTTGCAGTATCGCCCTTGAGACCTGGTTCTGTATATGTGATTGCAAGGACAACCTTGACAGGCATATCGGCAAAAAGGATAGTCTCGGTTGAAGCATCGGTTACAACCTCAAGTGTCATACCCTCCTTCATGTAAGCGACACCGTTTATCTGGTCGCCAGAGATGTTCACTTGCTCGTATGTCTCCTGATTCATGAATACATACTCGTCACCCTCCTGATAGAGATACTGATATGGACGGCGCTCTACACGTACATCTTCAAGTTTCTCACCAATGTTGAAACGACGCTCGAGAACGTAGCCGTCAACAACATCTTTCAGTTTTGTACGCATGAAAGTGTTGCCCTTACCCGGCTTTACGTGCAGGAAGTCTATGCAAAAATACAACTTGCCATCCATGCGGATAGCTGTACCGATTTTAATGTCTTGAGCATTAATCATAATATATTCTTTATTTCGTTAATATTGCCATTTTTACAGGCTATGCGCCCGATTTAATTTTCTGCAAAGACCAAAAAACCGACCGGCAGAAAGTATAAAACTTGATTCTGCGCCTTTTACATCAAGCGCTGGCTCTACTCGCAAATTTTTGCAAAGGTAGTAAAAAGTCAAAGAAAAACCAATTATTAGAGGCATTAATTGAACTAATTGGAAATAGAACAATATTTTAATTTTTATAAATAATATTTTTTAAATATAAATTAAACCTTAAAGTGTTTAAAAACTCTAACAAAATGAGTAATTTTGCAAAAACATACAAAAGTCTTTTTACCGACATAACCGAAGCCAAGGAAAAGAAACATAACACTATATGAAAAAGTATTTGAAATGGGGGCTTGTAGCCCTTCTTATTGCAGGAGCTGCCGTACTCGGCTATTTTCAGTTGGTACCCAAGGAGAACGAAGAACTGGCCAAAGCCGACACAAAGCCCAAAGGCGGAAAAAAGGTTCTTGAAGTCCATGCCAAGGTAATTGCACCACAGTTGCTCACAGATGAAATTCCCATCATAGGCCGTCTTGTGCCCGACGAAGAGGTGCAATTGTCTTTTGAGACATCGGGAAAAATAACCGACATCTACTTCAAGGAGGGTAGTCAAGTTAAAAAAGGGACTCTGCTGGCAAAAGTAAATGACTCGCAATTGCAGGCACAGCTGACACGCCTCGAGGCACAGGTTCCGCTTGCCGAGGAGCGCGTCTACCGCCAGAGCACTCTGTTGCAGCGCGATGCAGTGAGCAAGGAGGCCCTTGAGATTGTAAAGACTGAACTTGCAACACTCAATGCAGATATCGATAAAACAAAAGCACAGATTGAGCAGACCGAACTGCGCGCACCGTTTGACGGCATAATAGGTTTACGACAGGTCAGCGTAGGTTCATACGCATCCCCCACGACCGTCATAGCCAAACTCACATCGGTAACCCCGATAAAAATTGAGTTCTCAGTTCCTGAACGTTATGCAAGCGAGGTCAAGCGAGGTACAAATCTCGAATTCAATGTCGAAGGCAAACTCAACACCTTTAAAGCGCAGGTATACGCCACCGAGGCAAGCCTCGATGCCGAGACACACACGCTGCTTGTGCGGGCACTCTACCCCAATGAAAAAGGCGAACTCCTTTCGGGCCAGTATGCAGGTATACGTCTGAAGCAGAAAGAGATAGCAGATGCCATAGCGATTCCTTCCGAAGCCATTGTTCCCGAAATGGGAAAGAACAAGGTATTCGTTTACCGCGACGGCACAGCCGAACCTGTCGAAGTAATCACCGGCATACGCACCGAATCCGAGATACAGATTCTCAGCGGTCTCCAATTCGGCGACACCATACTCACATCGGGAACACTACAGTTGCGCAAGGGTTCTCCTGTAAAGATTGCATCATTCCAATAACATGCAAAAGAGTCTACTATGAACATATCTGAATTAAGTATACGCAGGCCGGTGCTCGCGACCGTGCTTACAATAATAATTCTGCTTTTCGGCATAATCGGCTACAGCACATTGGGTGTGCGCGAATACCCATCTGTCGACAACCCAATAATCTCGGTAACCTGCAGTTATTCCGGTGCGAATGCTGAAGTCATCGAGAGCCAGATAACAGAGCCGCTTGAACAGAACATCAACGGAATCCCCGGAATACGCTCCCTCACAAGTACAAGCCAGCAGGGACAATGCCGCATAACCATTGAGTTTGACCTTTCGGTAGACCTTGAAACCGCGGCCAACGATGTGCGCGACAAAGTTTCGCGGGCGCAAAGATACCTGCCTCGCGACTGCGACCCCCCGACAGTATCAAAGGCCGATGCCGATGCCATGCCAATTCTCATGGTGGCCGTGCAGAGCGACAGCCGCTCCCTGCTTGAGTTGAGCGAAATTGCCGACCTCACCGTAAAGGAACAGTTGCAGACTATTCCCGACGTGAGCAGTGTGCAGATTTGGGGAGAGAAGCGTTACTCGATGCGAATATGGCTTGACCCGGTAAAAATGGCGGCATACGGGCTTACACCCGTTGACGTGAAGAATACCGTCACAAGTGAAAACGTGGAACTTCCGTCGGGAAGCATCGAGGGCAACAGCATGGAACTCACACTGCGTACCATGGGACAGATGCACACCGCACAGGAGTTCAATAACATAATTCTCAAGGAGAGCAACGGAAACATTGTGCGCATAAGCGACATAGGATATGCCGAACTGGGCCCCGCCGACCTGAAGAGCTACATGAAGATGAACGGTGTGCCCATGGTAGGCGTGGTTGTCGTTCCGCAACCCGGAGCCAACCACATTGAAATTGCCGATGCCGTATATGAGCGAATGGAGCAAATAAAGAAGGACCTTCCCGACGATATTGAATACACATACGGATTCGACAACACAAAGTTCATACGTGCCTCAATCAATGAGGTAAAGAATACCGTATACGAGGCTTTTGTACTGGTTATCATCATCATTTTCCTGTTCCTTCGCGACTGGCGCGTCACACTTATACCCTGTATTGTAATTCCCGTATCGCTCATTGGCGCATTCTTCGTAATGTACGTTGCCGGGTTCTCGATAAACGTGCTGACCATGCTTGCCGTGGTGCTTTCTGTTGGTCTTGTGGTCGATGATGCCATAGTGATGACAGAGAACATATACATTCGCATAGAGAGGGGAATGAACCCGTTCAAGGCCGGCATCGAAGGTTCAAAAGAGATTTTCTTTGCTGTCATTTCCACAACCGTGACCCTGGTTGCGGTATTCTTGCCCATTGTGTTCATGGAAGGTACCAGCGGACGACTGTTCCGCGAGTTCAGTTTTGTGGTTGCAGGTTCTGTGATAATATCATCATTTGCCGCACTCACATTTACCCCTATGCTGGCAACCAAGATTCTGAAGAGACGAAAGGTACAGCCATGGTTCTACCGCAAGACCGAGCCGTTCTTCGCAGGGCTGAACAATATTTACGAGAAATCACTCAATGTATTCCTGAAAGCGCGTTGGCTGGCTATACCCGTATCAATAGGAACACTTATCCTAATCTGGCACCTTTGGGGAACAATACCTTCCGAAATGGCACCGATGGAGGACCGTTCGCAGATAACCATAAATACCCGTGGTGCCGAAGGTGTAAGTTATGAATACATGCGCGATTACACTGAGGAAATCTCGTCAATAGTGGATTCGATAGTTCCCGATGCGCAGTCGGTAACCGCACGTGTATCAAGCAACAGCGGAAATATAAGGATTTCACTAAAGGATATTGACGAGCGCGATTACACACAGATGCAGGTTGCCGAGAAACTGACCGCAGCCGTTGGTAAAAAGACAAAGGCACGTTCATTCGTGCAACAGCAGTCATCCTTCGGCGGACGAAGAGGAAGCATGCCTGTGCAGTACGTAATACAGGCAACAAGCATAGAGAAGCTGCAGGAAGTACTGCCGGATTTCCTGCGTCGCGTGCACGATAACCCCACATTCAAGATGGCCGATGTGGACCTCAAGTTCAGCAGCCCCGAGGTTAGAGTGAACATCAACCGCGACAAGGCCGGAAGCATGGGTGCCAGCGTACGCGATGTGGCCGAGACACTGCAGTATGGCCTTAGCGGACAGCGCATGGGCTATTTCTACATGAACGGCAAACAGTATGAGATTATAGGACAGGTAAACCGTCTGCAGCGCAACACCCCAACCGGAGTGAAATCAATTTACATACGCAATGACAAAGGCGAAATGATTCAGCTCGACAATCTTGTCGAATTCATAGAAAGCGTAGCACCGCCGAAACTATACCACTACAACCGTTTCCTTTCGGCCACCGTTTCGGCCGGACTTGCCGAGGGCAAGACAATCGGCGACGGACTTGACGAAATGGACAAGATTGCCGAAGAACTGCTTGACGACACTTTCCGTACAGCACTTGCCGGCGACTCAAAGGAGTTCCGTGAGAGTTCATCAAGCCTCATGTTCGCGTTCATACTGGCACTTGTGCTCATATACCTTATACTTGCTGCGCAGTTCGAGAGTTTCAAGGACCCTCTCATCATCATGCTCACCGTGCCGTTGGCGATTGCCGGAGCACTTGTGTTCATGTACTACAGCGACATAACAATGAACATATTCAGCCAGATTGGAATAATCATGCTCATTGGACTTGTAGCCAAGAACGGTATCCTTATTGTGGAATTCGCCAACCTGAAGCAGGAGGAAGGAGAAAGCAAAATGGAGGCCATAAAGAGTGCGGCATTGCAGCGTTTGCGCCCCATTCTCATGACAAGCGTTTCGACAATACTGGGACTTCTTCCGCTTGCCATAGCATCGGGCGAAGGAGCAAACCAGCGAATAGCCATGGGTACTGCTGTCATCGGCGGAATGCTGGTATCTACAATTCTTACCATGTATATTGTACCCGCAATATACAGTTATATATCTACCGAACGTAAAAAGAAAGAAGAGGAATAATGAAACGATTTCTTATAGCAATAAACCTGTTCACTGTTGTTGCCCTTGGAGCCTCATCGCAGACAATCACTCTACAGGAATGCCTCACAAAGGGGCTTGAGAACAACTTCTCTATACGCATAAGCCGCAATCAGGAACAGATTGCACACAATAATGCAACGCTTGCCAATGCCGGTTACCTGCCAAGCATAAACTTGAACGCCGGATACAACGCCGACCTTTCGAGCAGCGACAGTAAACTGCGTGCGACAGGCGAGACCGCCGAGATACGTAATTCGCTTGACCACACACTCAATGCTGGAATAGGATTGAGCTGGACCATTTTTGACGGATTCAACATCAGCACAAACTACAGGCAATTGAAAGAACTTGAACGTATGGGCGAAATAGACACCCGTATAACACTTGAGGACTTCATAGCCGGACTGACTGCCGAATATTACAATTTCATACAGCAGAGACTGCGTCTTGCCAACTACTATTACGCAGTGCAGTTATCCAAAGAGCGCTTGCGCATTGTCGAAGAACGTTATAATATAGGTAACTTCTCGCGCCTTGACTATCAACAGGCAAAAGTGGACTTCAACGCCGACAGCGCCCAATACATAAAACAGCAGGAAGTTGTGCTCACATCACGCATAGCACTTAATGAGATGATGGCCATTGAAGAGGTATACACACCAATAGAAACACAAGAAACCACTATCGCTACCGACACATCACTCGTGTTCAATGACCTGTGGAACAAGATGCTGAACAACAATGCCACCCTATTGCTTGCAAGCCAGAACAACACACTGGCACAGCTTGACTACAAGAAGGTGCTTTCGCGCAACTATCCTTACATAAAATTCAACGCAGGGTACGACTATTCATTCAGCAAGTACGACACCAATAGTTACACACGCCGCAGCAATTGGGGCGGCAGTGCCGGCATTACCATAGGCTTCAACCTTTGGGACGGCAACCGCAAGCGCGAAAAACGCAACGCAAAGATTGGCATAGAGAATGCCCAACTGCAACACGACCGTTTGAAACTCGCGCTCAAGGCCGAACTTGGCAACCTATGGCAAGCATACAGGAACAACATACAGCTGCTGAACCTTGAAAAGCAGAATGTAATTACAGCCCGTGAAAATCACGAAATTGCAAAAGAACGTTACATGCTCGGTGACATCTCAGGAATTGAGATGCGCGAAGCGCAGAAGAGTCTCCTTGATGCCGAAGAGCGTTTGCTGTCAGTCGAGTATCAGACAAAGCTTTGCGAAATATCACTGCAGCAGATAACTGGAGAAGTATCGAAGTATCTTGAGTAAAAATTTTGGACATTGGTACAAAATCAGTACCTTTGCAACCCTCATGCAGAAGAGAGAGCCTTCCGCACCAATTTCCGATTAAACTGTAATTTAATAATGAGAAAAATTTTGTTTTTACTGCTGTTGTTCCCACTCGCCATAATGGCACAAGGCACAGGAACAATCAGCGGCAAGATGATTGACGGCGAGAATAACGAACCGCTGGGTTTTGCAACAATATCGGTCACACGGGCCGGTTCATCGGCTCCCACATCAGGAGCCACATCTGACGATGACGGCAAGTTCCTTATCACAGGCCTGCAGGAGGGTGACTACACCGTGCAGTTTACTTTCGTTGGCTACATGAGCGACAGCCGCAAGGTAAGCATCACATCGGTCAGAAACAAGATAAACCTTGGCAACATTGTCATGAAAAGCGACAAAAAGATGCTCAAGGAGGTGGTTGTGACCGAGCAGCGCTCACAGATGAGTTTTGAGATTGACAAACGCGTCTTTACCGTAGACCAAAGCATTGCCTCTACCGGAGGGTCGGCAAGCGATGTACTTGTAGACATACCTTCTGTCGAAATAAGCAATGAAGGTGCAGTGTCGCTACGCGGAAGCGAAAGCGTGACAATATGGATAAACGGCAAGGCAAGCGGACTCACGGCCGACAATCAGGGTGACATTCTGCAACAGATGCCGGCCGGGTCGATAGAGAAGATTGAGGTAATAACCAACCCTTCGGCCAAGCACTCGCCCGAAGGTACAGCGGGAATCATCAACATAATTCTCAAACGCGACCGCAAAGCCGGATACTACGGCAGCGCCCAAGCCGGTGCCGATAGCCGTGGCGGTTACAATGCCGGAGCCAACATAAACTTCAGCAGCGGCAAATTCGATGCTTACGGCGGCCTCAACTACCGTAACATGAGTTTCGAGAATGAAGGCTACACCAAAACCCGATACTTCGGAAGCAACAGTTACCAGAACCAGGACAACAGCGGTGAGCATGGCCCCAACAACATCTTCGGCCGTGCAGGTTTCACGTGGCGAATGACCGAGAAGGATGAACTGTATGCAAACCTCATGGGCATGTACGGAAAAGGCAAGCACAACAACCACATTGTAGCCGAAAGCGGAGATATTGAGAGCGACGGCACATTAGGCGCTCCTAACAAACGCACCACCCGTAGCACGTCACAGAAAGGCAGCCCGCGAATGTACAACGTTGAACTTGGATATACCCACCGCTGGAGCGACACCCATTTCATAGATTTCTCTGTAGGGCATCACGTATGGAGCCAGGAACGCGACGCTACATACCGCCAGACAACAGAGATTTTCGCAGCCGATACAATGGTACACAACAGTTACCAGTTCCAGGACGGCGAGAACAGGAGCAGCAGCACCGAAATAAAACTTGACTACGAGTATAAAATCAACGACAACCACCGCATTGAAGCTGGTTATAAAGGAGATTTCTCGGACGACAAGAGCCCCGTTATCACATATAACGACGAATCGCACAGCGAGGCAAGCCTTGACCGCAACCTGTACAACAAGTTCCGCTACAAGCAGGATACCCACGCTTTCTATGGCACATATTCGGGACGCATAGGCAAGTTCGGCTTCCAGGTAGGACTGCGCGGCGAATACTGGAGAGTAAAAACACGTTCATACGGATATGACCAGGAACAGAGCGGACAACTGCCCGGATATGAGAGCAATGACTTCTTCAAGTTGTTCCCAAGCGCATTCCTCAGTTACCAGATAAGTGAAGCACAGGAGATTCAGGCAAACTACACACGTCGCCTGCGCCGCCCGTGGGGAGGTCAGTTGAACAGTTTCCAGAACATCAGTGACTCCACCAACATATCATTCGGTAACCCCGAACTTACTCCGGAATACTCTAATGCCTACGAACTGAACTATCTGATGAAGTGGAGAGACCACACCCTCTCGCTTTCAGGTTACTACCGCACCACCGACGACGTGATTGAACGCATAAGTTACAGCAAGGACCGTGTCATATACACCACACACGAGAACGTGGCAAGCACACAGTCGGCAGGTCTTGAAATTGTGAGCAAGAACAAATTGTTCAGGGTGCTTGACCTCACTACGACAGTAAACCTCTTCTACTACAAACTCGATGCATTCAAATACACCATCAACCAGCAGGAGATAACCGGCAAAGCCGATGAGAACTTCTCTTGGAATGCACGTATGACAGCCAGCGTAATGCTCCCTTGGGGCGTGACAATGCAACTCACCGGACGCTACAACGCCAAGCGCATTGTGGCACAGGGATTCCGCGAACCGAACTATGCAGTTGACCTTGGACTGCGCAAGATGTTCAACAAAAACTGGAGCATCAGTGTGAATGCACGCGATTTGCTCGACTCACGCGGCTGGCACTCCGTCACCGAGAACAGCAATTTCTACCGCGACTCTAAAAGTTCACGTGGAGGACGCACATTCGGTGTAACGCTCACTTACAGTTTCGGAAACATGAAAGCAAACATGCAGAAACGCAAGAAACAGGAGGTTCCAAGCAGCGGATACGACGATATGGAAGGCGGCATGGGCGAAATGTAACAAGCCCCTTTTTACAGCAATAAAGGCGCGGATGTACCAATCCGTGCCTTTTATTGTATTATCGCCGATTTTTTATTCAAAAACATTTCTTAATATCATAAATGTTTACGAAATTTGGCAGCAAAACGGGTGCTTCTGCACCGCAGAAAAAAGTAACAAACCATAAAAGACCATAAAAATGGCAGAAAAAGGACAAACACAGAAACTCGACCAGATTGTAGTACGTTTCTCGGGAGACTCGGGAGACGGAATGCAATTGGCCGGCAACATTTTCTCCACAATTTCAGCAACAGTGGGAAATGACATCTGCACCTTCCCCGACTACCCGGCCGACATACGCGCCCCGCAAGGAGTGCTTACCGGCGTTTCGGGATTTCAGGTACACATCGGAGCCGACAAGGTGCTCACCCCAGGCGACAAGTGCGACATACTCGTGGCAATGAACCCGGCAGCATTGAAGACACAATACAAACACTGCAAGCCGACAGGTGCCATAATCATAGACAGTGATTCATTTACAGAGAAAGACCTTCAGAAAGCAGAGTTCAAGACCGATGACCCCATTGCAGAACTCGGCATTACATGCGAGGTAGTACCCTGTCCTATCACATCGCTTTGCCAGGCAACGCTTGCCGACAGCGGCATGGACAACAAGAGCATACTGCGCTGCAAGAATATGCTCGCCCTTGGACTCGTATGCTGGATATATGACCGCGACCTTACGCTTGCCGAGAATATGCTGCGCACAAAGTTCGCAAAGAAGCCAGAGATTGCTGAGGCCAATATAAAAGTACTGCATGCAGGATATGACATGGGTCACAACACCCATACATCAATTGCGCATACATATAGCATTGAGAGCGATGCAGCAAAGAAAAAAGGCCGCTACATGGACATAAACGGCAATAAGGCAACCGCATACGGCCTCATGGCTGCAGCCGAAAAGGCAGACATGAGACTGTTCTTGGGTTCATACCCCATTACACCTGCAACCGACATCCTTCACGAACTTGCAAAACACAAGTCAATGGGTGTCATTACAATGCAGGCCGAAGACGAGATTGCCGGTTGCGCATCGGCCGTAGGTGCAGCATACGCAGGAGCATTGGCATGCACATCGACATCGGGCCCCGGCATTTGCCTCAAGAGCGAAGCCATAAACCTTGCCGTAATAACAGAGTTGCCATTGGTAATAATTGATGTACAGCGCGGAGGTCCATCGACAGGACTCCCCACAAAGAGCGAACAGACCGACCTTCTTCAGGCTCTTTATGGTCGAAACGGCGAAAGCCCCATTCCAGTAATTGCAGCAACATCGCCCACCAACTGTTTCGATGCAGCTTTCACCGCCTGCAAGATTGCAGTCGAGCACATGACACCAGTCATTCTGCTCACCGATGCATTCATTGCCAACGGCTCGGCAGCATGGAAACTTCCCGACATTAATGCCTATCCGGCAATTATCCCGCCATACGTTACACCAGAAATGCAGGAGGGCTGGAGCCCCTACAAGCGCAACCCGGAGACTGATGTACGTTACTGGGCAGTTCCGGGCACACCGGGTTTCGCCCACCGTATCGGCGGTCTTGAAAAGAGCGCAGCCACAGGTGCCATAAGCAATGACCCCGCCAACCACCACAGCATGGTTGAGGCACGCGCAAGAAAGGTTGCGAAAATAGCAGACAGCCTGCCGTTGCAACAGGTTGAAGGCGATGAGGATGCCGACCTGCTGATTGTAGGTTTCGGCGGCACATACGGCCACTTGTGCGAAGCAATGCAACAGATGCAGAACGAAGGCAAGAAAGTTGCCCTTGCACACTTTGAGTTTATCAATCCGTTGCCACGCAACACCGAAGAAATTCTTCGTCGCTACAGGAAGATAGTTGTTGCAGAGCAGAATATGGGACAATTCGCAGGCTATCTGCGCAGCAAGTTCCAGGGTATCGAGTTACACCAATACAACGAAGTAAAAGGCCAGCCTCTCGCCGTAGAAGCGCTGGTCAATGCATTCACTAAAATAATGGAGGGTTAAATAATGAGCGAATATAAAGCACAAGACTACAAGTTCGGACAGCCACGCTGGTGTCCCGGGTGCGGCGACCACTCATTCCTGGGTGCCCTGCACAAAGCCATGGGCGAATTGGGAATCGCCCCACACAACATTGCCGTAATTTCGGGTATCGGATGCTCATCGCGCTTACCCTATTACATGAATACATACGGTTTCCACACCATACACGGACGCTCAGCGGCCATTGCTACCGGTGCAAAGGTTGCAAACCCCGCGCTCACGATATGGCAGATATCGGGCGACGGCGACGGCCTTGCCATTGGCGGCAACCACTTCATCCACGCCGTGCGCCGCAATATTGACCTTAACATGATTCTGCTCAACAACCGTATATACGGCCTTACCAAAGGCCAGTACTCACCAACATCGGTACGCGGATTCGTGAGCAAGTCATCGCCATACGGAACAGTCGAGGACCCGTTCCGCCCGGCAGAGTTATGCTTCGGCGCACGCGGCAACTTCTTTGCCCGCTGCGTTGCCACAGACATGGTTGCAGCAGTAGAGTGCCTCAAGGCTGCCGCAAAGCACAAGGGAGCATCCGTTACCGAGGTGCTGCAGAACTGTGTGATTTTCAACAACGGTACACACGAAAGCGTGTATACAAAGGAAGGCCGCACAAAGAATGCTATTTACCTTGAACATGGGCAACCGATGATTTTCGGTGAGAACCGCGAATTCGGCCTCATGCAGGAGGGGTTCGGCCTCAAGGTTGTGAAGATTGGCGAGAACGGCATTACAGAAAATGACATCCTTGTTCACGACGCACACTGCAAGGACACCACCCTACATCTTAAACTGGCCCTTATGGAAGGCCCTGACTTCCCCATCGCATTAGGTGTAATACGTGATGTAGAGGCTGCAACATACAACGATGCAGTGCATGCCCAGGTTGAAGAGGTTAAAAGCGCAAAGAAGTACCACAACTTCAACGAACTGCTCGAGACCAACGAAATCTGGGAGATAAAATAGCAATCTGTAAAATATCAGACAAGATGAGGGTGACCCAAAAGTCACCCTCGCTTTGTGGAAGATGAATAAAAAGATGTAATTTAAGGGCTCAGTAGAAAAAAGGTGTAGGTAATATCGTACTTGTATGGTTGTTATCTATCCAAACTTCATATTCTAAGGTTAATTTTACCCTTAATCAGTTATCTTGTATTCCTCTTGTAGTCGTTCTGTCATGTTCTTTTGGCGGCTATGAAAAAGCAAACCACATCTTTTGGCTACTGAACCAGTTTTCACCATTCCGTTTTCCGTTCACATTATTCAAGCATCTTCTCTATCTTCTCCACAAGCGCTTTGAATTCAGCCTCTTCAAACTTGCGTGTGAGCATCACAATC
Source organism: Bacteroidaceae bacterium (assembly GCA_045588345.1). Lineage (GTDB taxonomy): Bacteria > Bacteroidota > Bacteroidia > Bacteroidales > Bacteroidaceae > HGM04593. Next base: position 41,741 of record JAZNDZ010000094.1, on the reverse strand, counting down.
TTTCCGTCGCGGTCAATGAGAATGTTACGTGTGATACCCGCACCTCGCAACGCATAACATGCAAACACATCGCCATTGCTATCCATGGCAATAGGGTAGGTGGTACCCACCTTTTCTATAAATGGAATAATAGCCTCTTTTGTCTCCTCACGGTCAATGCCCACAAGTACAAAATCCTTGTTGTCTTTATGTTTGAGCCATATATCACTTTCAATGTATGGCATCTCCTTGCGGCATATACCGCACCAGCCGGCAGTGAACTGCAGCATTACAACCTTTCCGCGATACTCCGAAAGAGTGAACTTTGTGCCGTCGAGCATTTCAAGAGTGAAATCGGGGGCCACATCGCCTACCTTCACAATATAATCGTGCTCATAGACTGTAACATCGCTCTTTGCTGTATTGCTGCTCTGTGCCTGCACAAAAGCAAAAGAAACTAAAAGTAAAAGTGAAAGAAAAATCTTTTTCATAATATCATATATGTGTGTTTATCATTTAAATTATGCGAATATAAGAAAATATCATGTAATATAAAGCGCCACGTGACTTATTTATCATATTTAAATGAGATGGCACATTATTGAAAGCAATTATTACATTTTCAAGATTACAGGCAAAAGAAAGACTTTTTTACAATCTCAATGTTCATAATTCATGCCTAATTTAGTACTTTTGCAACATGAGCAAGAAAACAGTAAACATAACAGACAGGACATCACTTATCCTTGAAGGCGGTGGCATGCGTGGTATTTTCACCATTGGAGTACTTGACAACTTCATGGACCGCGGCATCAGGTTCCCTTATATAATAGGAGTAAGTGCAGGAGCGTGCAACGCGCTTTCTTATGTCTCTAATCAGCGTGGCAGAGCAAAGTTTTCCAACATAGACATGATGGAGAAGTATAACTACATTGGAATAGGCAAACTGCTGACCAAAGGCAACATAATGGACTTTGACCTTCTGTTCCACAAACTGCCTGAGGAAATCTACCCTTATGACTATAAAGCATTGGCACGCAGTTCCGAGAGACTTGAGATAGTCACAACAAACTGCCTGACAGGTGAAGCAAATTACTTTGAAGAAAAAAACGACCCTAAACGGGTGATTGATATTGTAAAGGCATCGAGCAGTCTGCCATTCGTGTGCCCGATAGCCTACGTTGACGGCATTCCCATGGCAGACGGCGGTGTTACAGATTCGTTGCCGGTGAAAAGAGCCATTGAGCAGGGATTCGACAAGCCAGTAATTGTACTCACACGCAACAAGGGCTATCGCAAATCTGCGAAAAGTACCAAAGTACCATTCTTCATGTACCGCAAATACCCCAAGCTAAAAGAGGCTATCCGTAATCGGAATTCAATGTATAACAAGCAGATAGAACTGATTGAACGAATGGAGCAGGAGGGTAGCGCCATAGTCATCCGTCCCGAGCGCCCCATTGAAGTTGACCGCATGGAACGCAACACCGGCAAACTGCTTGCCCTGTACCGGGAAGGCTACGATTGCGCTGCAAAGATTGAATTCGTTAAGAAGTAAAAATGTTCAGCAGAGAGAGAATACCGAAATCTCACTCCCAATCACACCTCAGTGCATCAGTCACAGCCGACTGATATTTCTCAATTGTAGTGGCTTTGAGGATTGCTTTCCTAAGGCGTTTGGGAAGGGTAGGGAGTAGGTATTCCCAATAGGGTTTCATCTTTGTAAGGAACTGGGTGTTGCCTTGCAGACGGGGAGCAAGTTGCTGATACATCTCATCGTGCATTGCTTTCACAAGCCTGCACAGTTCGCTATCAGTGAGTTCACGGCCCTGGCCATACTCAATGCCTAATGCCGGGTTGGCAAGCAGTCCGCGACCAATCATTATTCCCTTCAGTGAAGGGAACCGCTGTTCAATACATTGTATATCAACGAGCGAGGTTACATCGCCATTATATATAACGGGGTGCTTGCAGGCATCCATAAACTCTGCAAAAGCTTCTATATCCGCAGGTTTCTTGTATTGTTCAACACCGGAACGAGGGTGCATGGTTATATGACAGAGAGGGGTATCATTGAGTATAGGCAACAGCGAACGCCACTCATCCTTGCTCTGCCACCCAAGGCGCATCTTCACCGAGAATGTAAAGTCCTTGTAACCAACAGCAGCCTCCAATAGGGTAGCAACCATATCCGGATAGGGCAGAAGACCCGCACCATGCTTCTTGCGTGCCTGCAAAGGGAATGAACAACCCATATTTATATCTACGCGGTTATAGCCTTCGTTGGCTATGAGTTCCATTAGGGGATGCATCTCTTCGGGAGTGGCAGCAATGATTTGCGGAACAAGATTTGGTGCAGTGTTGTTCTTGCGCTCAACATCGCGTATATCCTTGTTGCGTATCTCGCCATGCTCGTAGCGCAAGAAGGGTGTGTAATAGCCGTCAATGCTACCAAAGACCGCACTATGAACGTTGCGCCAAACAGCCTCAGTGAATCCCTGTAAAGGTGCAGAATATATTTTCATTTAGGATTAATATTTGAATACCTACAAATATATACTTATTTTCACGATGTTTGTTTGTTACTATACGATTTATTTTAGTCTTTCCTTTGTGCTGAAAGTTAGACTGAAAAAAACAACAGACCTGATGAAAAGTGTTTTTCTGCGTTACGCTTACCTTAAAAACTACATCTTTTATTCATCTTTAATATGAGAATGACTTTTGAGTCACCCTCATATTGAAAGTTAAAGTTAAAACACATAATTATGTTTTTACGAAATTTACAGAATTCCGTCCAATGTCAATGAAGAGTGTAAATTTCAAAGTTATATTAAACATCTTTTATTCATCTTTAATATGAGAATGACTTTTGAGTCACCCTCATATTGAAAGTTAAAGTTAAAACACATGATTATGTTTTTTACGAAATTTACAGAATTCCGTCCCAATGTCAATAAAGAGTGTAAATTTCAAAGTTATATTAAACATAATATTTATTATCATGCATTAACAATGAAATTTATAGGTAGTGGGTTTAATTGCTAATAACTGATAAAATTTAAAAACATACGAAGTCAATTGGAACTATTTACTAATTAATTGATACTATATAAAATGTGAATGAATTATTTTTAATAAATTTGCAACCGCAAAATAAAAACGAAAGAAAAATGCCTGAATTATCAGAAAGAGCCATACTTATGCCTTCGTCGCCGATACGAAAACTGGCACCTTTTGCAAACGCTGCAAAAGAACGCGGCATAAAGGTCTATCACTTGAACATCGGTCAGCCCGATTTGAATTCTCCCGAGGTTGCACTTGAAGCAATTAAGAAATTTGACCAGAAGATACTTGAATACAGTCCAAGTGACGGTTTCCTCTCACTGCGCGAGAAACTTGTGGGATACTACGACCAGTACCAGATAAAGTTGAAACCCGATGATATTATCGTTACCTCGGGCGGCTCCGAGGCTGTGCTGTTTGCATTCCTCACTTGCCTGAACCCAGGTGATGAGATTATTGTTCCCGAACCTGCCTATGCAAACTACATGGCATTTGCCATTTCTGCCGGTGCAGTTATCCGTCCGATTCGTTCAACGATTGACGAGTCTTTTGCATTGCCGCCAATGGAACGTTTTGAGGAACTTATAAACGAACGCACTCGTGGCATTCTAATATGCAATCCCAATAACCCTACAGGTTACCTGTATACACGCAACGAGATGAACCGCATTCGCGACTTAGTAAAGAAACATAACCTGTATCTTTTCTCCGACGAGGTTTACCGCGAGTTCATATATACCGGTTCGCCATACATATCGGCATGCCACCTCGAAGGGATTGAAGAGAATGTTGTGCTGATAGACTCTGTATCAAAACGTTATTCGGAATGTGGAATAAGAATCGGAGCACTGATAACCAAGAACAAGGCTGTGCGTCAGGCAGTCATGAAGTTCTGTCAAGCGCGCCTTAGCCCACCACTCCTTGGACAGGTCGTTGCCGAGGCTTCTATTGAAGCGCCACGTTCTTACGCAATAAACACATACGAACAGTACATAGAGCGCCGCAACTGTCTTGTCGATGAACTAAACAAATTGCCGGGTGTGTACTCCCCTATCCCAATGGGAGCATTCTACACAGTTGCCCGCCTGCCCATTGACGACAGCGACAATTTCTGCGAATGGTGCCTTACAGACTTTGAATATGAAGGAGAAACCATAATGATGGCACCTGCATCGGGCTTCTACAGCGAGGAAGGTTACGGCAAGAACGAGGTGCGCATTGCCTATGCTATTGATAAGCAAGACCTTAAACGCGCAATATTCTTGTTGGGCAAAGCGCTTGAGCAATACCCCGGACGTGTGGATTAAATGCCTGATAAATTAAAAAAAATACAGCTCTCCTTGCGGAGGGCTGTATTTTTTTATTGCAGTTATTCATTTATCAATAACCCAAAGACTTCTGCAAATCTTCAAGTTCCTTGACCTTATCGGCCATCTGGAGGTTGTAGTAGCAATTTATAAGGTTCATCAACCACAAATCGTGCTTGTCGGGAGCCACCTGACGGAGTTTCTCAAGCAAAGGCAGAGCCTTCTTATAGTAACCCTCAAGAATCTTCTTGTCCTCAGCAATCTTCTTCTTATCGGAAACCTTTGTTGAAGACTGCGCTGCACTATACTCCTGAGCCTTAATCAAGTAGCAACGGCCAAGGTTAGAAAGAGCATTCTCATAGTTAGGGTCAACCTCAAGAGTCTCCTCATACCACTCAATTGCAGTGTCAAGATCCTCCTTCTGGTGTGCAATGTAACCTTTCAAGTATACGAACATAGGATTTGAAGGGTTAGTTTTAACAAGTTCATCGGCAAGTTTATCAAGTTCCTCGTTCTTGTTGTTGCTGTCATAATAGAAAATAAGAGACTGGCTGTAGTACATATCGTTAGGGAACTTGGTAAGACCTTCCTTACAAAGGTTAAGCCATGCAGCGGTATCACCCTTCTGGCTATAAGCATCGGCCTTGAAACGGAATGCATTCTCAGCCATGTCAGGGTTAAGCATAGCACGGTCAACATTCTCAATAACCTTGTCATAGTCCTTCAACTGCATTCCGCAAAGCGCCATGTAGTATGCAGCCATTGATGTATTGGCTGTATCCTTAGCGACCATACCTGCATCGCTCAATTTATCAGAAGCCTTATTGAACATTCCGAACAGCAGATATGCTTTCTCAAAATCAGATGCATTGTAATAGTATGCTCCGCCGTTAAAGAACTGAGGATACTGCTGAGCATAGGTCATGTTGATGAACTCAGTATACTTAGGCTTGATACGTCCTTTTGCATCGGGCATGTTGTCATACTTTTCGCAGTTCTCAAGGTCTGTGCTGATTTCGCATACATACGAGTACATCAAAGGCTCATCAAAAGCAGCACCTTCGGCACGCTTGCGGTTCTCATTGTCAATGATAGCCTTCTTGGCCGATGTACTTACATACCACACGTATGCATCCTTGTTAACGAGTTCGTTAGATGTTGCTGCCTGCAAGGCATGAACCACACCAATGGGGTCGGATTGTATCTTGCTCTCTGTATCCTCAACCATTCTCATCAAAGCCTTTTTCTGTTTCTTCTGTTCCTTGGTCAACTCCTGACCCATAGCAAATGTTCCCATTAGAACAATTGCCAATGTTAATACTAACTTTTTCATACTAAAATATTTAAGTTAATGTTATAAGTTAATTGTTATTCTCTTCATTCACACTTTCATTGTTCTCGGCCTGAGCATCTTCAGGCAGTTGCTCGTCTTCTACATCACGGGTAACCTTGCATACAGAACCAATGCAATCGTTCTTCTTTCCAAGATTGATGATTTTTACTCCCTGAGTTGCACGTCCTTGAACAGGTATCTGGTCAACAGATGTACGTATTGTAATTCCTGACTTGTTGATAATCATAAGGTCATTATCGTTGTTGACATCCATGATTGCAACAAGATTTCCTGTCTTTTCTGTTACCTGAAGTGTCTTTACACCCTTGCATCCGCGACTTACCGTAGGATAATCATCGGTTGCCGAACGCTTGCCATAACCTTGCTCCGAAAGAACAAGCAGGCTATGCTCAACCTCATCGTTCTTTGGCAGAACTACCATGCCTACAACCTCATCGTCCTCGGCAATATCCATACCCTTGACACCGGTTGCTGTACGTCCCATAGCACGTACTGTGCTCTCGTTGAAGCGCACAGCCTTGCCACCACGGTTTGCCAGGATTATATCGCTGTCGCCATCGGTGAGTGCAACTGAAATCACGCGGTCATCCTCACGTATGGTAATGGCAATGATACCGTTTGTACGCGGACGAGAGTACTGCTCAAGACTGGTCTTCTTGATGATACCGTTCTTTGTACAGAAGACGATATTATGGCTCTCGATAAAGTTTTTGTCGGCAAGAGTCTTCACACGAACAAATGCATTGACAGCATCATCAGCATCAATATTGAGCATATTCTGTATTGCACGGCCCTTTGAGTTCTTGTTGCCCTCGGGAATCTCATATACCTTGAGCCAGTAGCACTTGCCACGTTGGGTAAAGAACAGCATGGTGTTGTGCATTGTGGCTGTATATATATACTCAATGAAGTCGCTGTCTCGTGTATCGCTGCCCTTTGAGCCTACGCCGCCACGGTTCTGGCTACGGTATTCCGTAAGAGGGGTACGCTTGATGTAACCCATGTGTGAGATTGTGATAACCATCTCATCATCGGCATAGAAATCTTCAGGATTGAAGTCACTTGACGCACTGTAATCAATCTTGCAACGGCGCTCATCGCCATACTTCTCTTTAATCTCGAAGAGTTCGTCCTTGATTACCTGCTTGCATAGTTCCTCATCGGTAAGGATTGCGTTATAGTATTCGATTTTACGCATCAGTTCCTCATATTCGGCATGCAGTTTATCCTGCTGAATACCGGTAAGTTGCGCAAGGCGCATCTCAACAATAGCCGCAGCCTGAACCTCTGTGAGTGTGAAACGCTCCATGAGGGCTGTTCTTGCATCTGCCGGAGATTTGGCCGCCTTGATAAGGCGTACAACCTCGTCAATGTTATCCGATGCGATAATCAATCCCTCAACAATGTGAGCACGTTCCTCAGCCTTGCGGAGTTCGTACTTGGTACGGCGGATAACAACGTCATGACGATGCTCGACAAAGCAACCAATGCACTCTTTGAGCGAGAGCAGTTTAGGACGGCCGCCTACAAGAGCAATGCAGTTCACGCTGAACGATGTCTGCAAAGAACTCATCTTGTACAGTTTGTTGAGAATGACGTTTGCATTGGCATCACGCTTCACGTCAATCACAATACGCATACCTGCCTGGTCCGACTCGTCATTGATATTGGAAATACCCTCAATCTTCTTCTCATTTACCATTGAGGCAATATCCTTGATAAGTTCTTCCTTGTTTACATTGTAAGGAATTGCCGTCACTACAATCTTGTCGTGCTGTGCACCAGATTCAATCTCGGCTACCGCGCGCATTATGACACGGCCACGGCCTGTTTCGTAAGCATCGCGTACACCATTTAGGCCGAAAATATCGCACCCGGTAGGGAAATCGGGAGCCTTTACGTACTCCATCAAGCCATCGGTGTCAATATCGGGGTTGTCGATATAAGCCACACAGGCATCAAGCACCTCACTGAGGTTATGTGTGGGGATATTTGTCGCCATACCGACTGCAATACCCGATGAACCGTTTACCAGGAGGTTAGGAATACGTGTCGGCATAACTGTAGGCTCAACGAACTCGTCGTTGTAGTTAGGCTGGAAATCAACAGTTTCCTTGTAAAGGTCCTGTGCAAGTTCCTCGCCAATCTTGTGCAAGCGCGCCTCGGTATAACGCATGGCAGCAGGAGAGTCACCATCGATAGAACCGAAGTTTCCCTGACCGTCAATAAGCGGATAACGCATTACCCAATCCTGAGCCATACGTACAAGTGCACCATAAACCGATGAGTCACCGTGAGGGTGATACTTACCGAGTACATCACCGACTGTACGTGCCGATTTCTTGTACGGTTTATCCGAAGTGTTTCCAAGCTCCATCATACCGTAAAGGATGCGGCGATGAACGGGCTTCAAGCCATCTCGAACATCAGGTAGAGCTCGCGCTACAATTACCGACATTGAGTAGTCAATATATGAAGAGCGCATCTCTTCCTCCACATTGACCTTAATAATTCTGTCGTTCTCAATCATCTGAAAAAAGTTATTAATTAAAATTCAATATTTGCAGTGTTTGTCTATACCTTATTAATATTAAGACATTGCTAAATTAATCAAAATTGCCGAAACGTACAAGAATTTTAAGTATTATTAAGCCTCAGAAGGCGTTTTAAATGGCTTCTAAGGCAAAAACCCCTTAAAACGGGTTTAACAGGCTTTTAAGAGCATCTTATAATTCCGATAATTTTCACGAAAACATATCCATGTGCAAAATACAGGAATCATAAACAGAGAAAATCAGTTTAGTTGCGCAATATACTTTCTCTCTCAAATAAAAATCTTATCTTCGCGTTGAGAAAAAGAAAAATACAAGTACAGTCGGAAATGATTACCCGATGCACAAAATTGAATTTACAAAAATATATTATCAATGAGAGTTGACATTATTACAACCTTTCCCGAGATGATGGAAAGTTTTTTCAATTCATCAATAATGGGGCGGGCACAACGCAACGGTTACGCTGAAATTTGTTTACATAATTTACGGGATTATACAACAGACAAGCATCGTAAGACCGATGATTATCCGTTTGGTGGCTGCGCAGGCCTTGTTATGAAAATTGAACCCATTGACAACTGTATAAAGCACCTGAAGTCTCAGCGCGAGTATGATGAGGTCATTTATACGACTCCCGACGGGCAAGTTTTTGACCAACCAATGGCAAATTCGCTCTCAATGAAACAAAACCTCATATTTTTGTGCGGTCATTACAAAGGAATTGACCACAGAATTCGCGAACACTTGATAACTAAAGAGATAAGCATTGGTGACTATGTTTTAACCGGTGGCGAATTGGCGGTAGAGGTAATATGCGACGCGGTTATTCGCCTGATTCCGGGAGTAATTTCCGATGAAACATCGGCCCTTAGCGACTCATTCCAGGACAATTTGCTCGCTCCTCCCGTATACACACGCCCGGCTGAGTACAATGGATGGAAAGTGCCTGACGTTTTGCTATCGGGACACGAGGCAAAGATACGTCAATGGGAATTTGAGCAGTCAATTGAACGCACAAAACAGTTGCGCCCCGACCTTTTGAAATGAAATAAATTTTATTTACATATTACATTTGTATATACAAAAGTAAATATCAAAAAAGCAGCAACTTGGTTGCTGCTTTTTTGTATTTATTGGAGCCAAAACTTATTCTTTGCTCCTTGAATACCCGGAGTATCGATAAACTGTTTTATACCTCAAGAGCGCCTATAAGTTCATCTATCGAACTCATCTTGTGACGCACAAGATAATCTTCAATATAATCCACAATCTCGCCTGTTACCGCAGGATTCATAAAGTTTGCAGTACCAACCTCTATAGCACTGGCACCGGCAAGCAAGAACTCTACGGCATCCGCCCCCGTGGTAATGCCACCTATACCAACTACAGGAATCTTCACAGCCTTTGCAACCTGCCAAACCATGCGCAAAGCAATTGGCTTTACAGCTGGCCCGCTCATACCGCCGGTTATAGTAGAGAGCAACGGACGACGCTTTTCCGAATCAATAGCCATGCCCAACAAGGTATTGATAAGCGACACACTGTCGGCTCCTGCCCCCTCTACAGCACGTGCAATCTCTGTTATATCGGTAACATTAGGCGAGAGTTTTACAATAAGGGTCTTAGGATACGCCTTGCGTACAGCAGAAACGACCTCTGCTGCCGATGCAGCCTGCACACCGAACGCCATACCACCTTGCTTGACATTGGGACACGAAATATTCAGTTCAATACCAGGAATCCTATCAAGTGCGGCAACCTTCTCGGCACATGCGACATAATCCTCAATACATGCGCCCGAAACATTGACAATGACATTAGTATCAAGGTCCTTCAACTGCGGATAGATATTCCGGGCAAAGTAATCAACCCCTTTGTTCTGCAAACCAACCGCATTGAGCATTCCCATAGGGGTTTCAGCACTGCGCGGATAAGCATTGCCTTCACGATGATTAAGGGTAGTACCTTTCACAATAAAACCACCCAACTTGTTCAAATCGACAAAATCGGCGAACTCAAGCCCATAGCCGAATGTTCCCGATGCGGTCATGACAGGATTCTTCAGTTCAAGACCACCTATTTTTACATCTGTCTTTACCATTTCAGTTCATCTATTGAAAATACCGGACCATCTGTACACACACACTTGTGACCTTCTTTAGTGTCCTCTACGCAGCACAAGCATGCGCCAAGCCCACAGGCCATCTTGTTCTCAAGCGACACCTCGCAGCCGATTCCGTTCTCGCGGGCATACCTTGCAACGGAGAGCATCATTGGTTTGGGACCACAAGTATAAATATAGTCAAACTTCTCACTCAAGACCGTATGATTGGTAACATAACCCTTCTGGCCAAGAGTAGCATCCTCGGTGGTGTACTCAACACGGCCGAGAGCCTCATACGCCTCACGCAGATAGAGGTCTTTTGCCGAACGCGCACCTATAAGTATGGTAAAGTCACAACCGCGTGCTTTCAATTCCTGGGCAAGATAATATAATGGAGCAGAACCAACACCGCCACCAACAAGCAAATAGCGTTTGCCGCCATTTTCGGGCAAAGCAAAACCGTTGCCGAGCGGCATAAGAGTGTTGACCTTATCACCAACCTTTAAAGAACCTAACCAACGTGTTCCGTCACCAACGAGCTGGACCAGGAAGCCTACCTCATTCTTCGCAGTATCGAAACTGTGTACCGAAATAGGACGACGGAGCATCACTGTAGGAGTGCCGTCGATACGCAACTCGGCAAATTGCCCCGGTTTAGTGTCGGGCAGAGGCTTGTCACAGCCCATGACCAACAGTACACAGTTGGCATTGACATGTCTAACCTCTTTTATTGTCAAATCGACAAGAACTTTTTTCATAATCTTTATGTTCTATTGTGTTACCTTATTCAATATATGCGAAGATAGCATTTTTTGGTTGCATACTAAATTTTAACACGATTTATTTTAATAAAAGGCTGGTTCCCAGAGAATAATTACGCCAGCAGGCTAAAAAAAGCCACACCAAAAATATTGGTGCAGCAATTGCTGCGACATTGTAACCCACAGAATGTATTCACTATTTTTCGGGAAACAGAGTCTCGTATGTACCGTCAGTATAAAATATACGGATTTCCTTAATCCTGCGCTCTGCTGTATTTTGCTGCCGTACTTTAAGTGGCTGTTGCCTGCGCTGTACACGTTCGACCAAAGGTCTCGATTGCTGAACTGTTTTCTGGTGAGACAAAGACTCTTGCATAGGAAGTACAGATTGTGAACCGGCATAACTGCCCACTGTTTGATGAACAGCATGCGCTTCAGCCTCCTGATTCTGATGTTTTAAAGGTTGCGAGAAAAGGTTATTCATCTCCTCTAATCCATCATTGCCTTTTATTTTTGCTATAGGCTCTTCACCTGAACCTGTCATCAACCACTTGATATCAAGTTCAGGGAATGCTTCGTAAATCTTCTGAAGAACCTCAAGACTGGGCTTGTTTCTGCCACTTATAATATGAGAAATAGACGCACGTTGAATTCCAGTCCTGTCAGCAAACTGTGAGGGTGTCAATTCATAACACTTCATCAGTAACTCAATTCTTTCTCTTTCATTCATGATTATATGCAGTTTATCATTATATACAAATGTTTCACACATGCTTTTACAAAGATACAAACAATTATCCAAACAAGCAACAGCAAAACAATAAAGCACAAATAATCGCTCAATTTACATTTATAACAAATAAAGATTGATTTACAAAAAGACAAAAACCTATAAACCCTCTGCGTATAAACCGACAGCAGAACAACCCATGAGAAAAAAACAGAGAACACTTTAAACCTATATTCTACATTAAGATTTTACATTAAAACATTGATTAAAGCGAGAATACGACATTAAAATCATATAAAATATGCATCTTTTTAAACCATTGACATAAAACACATCGGAAACCATAATTTAAAAGATTATAAAAACAATCTAAAACACTGATTTTAAACATATTAAACACGCAATTAGATGCTTGCATATTTTTTGCATATAGTTATTAGGCCTGTTTATAACAGGCTGTTGATAACCGTTGCTCATTTTATAGCAATACGAAAGCAATAACCCCACCACTCCGCTATTACATTTGTAAACCATGGCAAAAACACAACAAAAAATCACACCAATAAAAAACAAATATACAACAGCATTATATAACAAACACCAATATTTAATACATCTGTAAATAGCAATAACTGTATAAATATTTAAAGAATGAAATTTTATGTTCTCTTGAGTAGGCAAATTTATTATAAATGTAAAAAACTGAACTGTTATAAAGACATTTTCCGTATACGCAATTCTCAGGAGGTTTAATACAGCCTACACTGTTGATAACAAAGAAATTAGTATACAAAACACAGATTGTATAAACAAGCGAAATAGAAAAATCAAGTATGCGCTGAGCAAATTAAGAACTTTTACAGAGAAATGCCTCTCTGCGCTCAGCAAGTACAGCAAGGCGCATCGGTTTATTACACTCACTCCTGGTGGCTTCGCTGTACTCTTACTATAAACCAAGGGAAAATTTGATGCTTACGTACAAGAAATGCTTAATTCTTTTGTTTACAGAATTCCCTACGAAATCTACAAGCATACTTCTTATCCATCTTCCCACACAAGAGGGATACAGACAATAATTAACGAATTGCAGGCTAATCCATCATAATAATAAAAAAAGCGAGGCAGGCAATCGCCCGCCTCGCTATTCACAAATCCAGTGTATTTATCAAAACATACAGAATTGTTCAAGCCTGAACCAACCATTCCTCAAGTCCACAAAAACATTACTTAAGGAACGTTGTTTTTTTATTCAACAATTATCTTCATAGCCTTAGAACCGGCCTTGAGAACATACACACCAGGTACAGAAACTTTTATTTCTGCCTTGTTGCCTGAATATACCATTACACCACTCAAGGTGTAAACCTCAACATCCGAATCATCGGCAAGCAATTCGTCTATAGCAGTCGGGCACATTGCAACCGACTCGTATGACGAGAATTCTGAAACTCCATAAGCATCTTTAGCCTGCACACGATAACTGTAATTACAACCGGCTTCAAGTCCCTCAAATTTGTAGTTTGTTGCATCTGTAATAACCTTGGCAACGAGTTCTTTTGCTGTAGAACCGGTAACTGAAACAACCACATTATCAATATTTGCACGCTTCTTGTCGGTGCTTGCAGCCGTACTGAACTCCACATAGAAATGTCCGTTCACATCAGCTGTAAGAATGTGGTGGGTATATACATCTGTAGGTACAATATCTTTTACAGCAACCGTACCACCATTAGAATCAATTACCGTAACAGTGAGTTTTGCACCAGTATCGTTCACATTATACAACCTTGTAGAAAAAGCGACCTGAGCAGAACCTTCAGCATCAATCACCGGTGTAGTAACATAACCGGCACTACTTGATGCCCCCACACGCAGGACACCACCCTCGCTGTATATCTTGTAACCATCCCAGCCCGCAACCGAAGTGCAATCACCAATTGTTGAAGAGACATCAGTATTTGTCTTTGTACAACCAGTAAAATCCTCGCTGAGGAGAATTTCTGCATCACCAGCCCCTTCTTGAGCATCGGTCACTTTGTATAGTTCAACATTATACTCATCAGCACCTTCCACAACTTCCCAATTAGCAACGAACGAGTTCTCTGTCACATCTGTTGCAACAAGACCGGCAGGTGCTCCGGAAAACATACCTCCCATAAAGTTGAAGGAAATGATATTATCCTTATACTTTATATTACGTACCGGCTTGTTCATATAGCCGCCCGTATATACCTTGGCTGCCGGGATTGATGTATTTGTCAGTTCGGTATTCCCGCTTGTGCCTGGCCATACGTCACCTTTAAGACTGGCAACAAACTCTTGAGCAGAGACATCACCGTAAACAGCCAACTTGTTATCAGCAGGAATCAACGTATAACGTGGGTGATTCTTTGCTGTATTTATTGTATTATTATCCCAAGCCGATTTGTTGTAATCAACATGTATCACAAGCATACCGCTATTAAACAGATAACTGTCCCATTCCTCTTGCTTGCGGTTCTCAAGGATGTAGTACTCATTAGGGTTAGCGTCATTTACAATCTTGTATGCAACACCTCTCTGGGTAAGAGGTTCCATAGAGTAATCACCTTTCTCTTCAAGCACCACAAGTTTTCTCCAGCCACAGAAGTCACGCTGATATGCACTGTAACCAACCGGAACGTAACCCTCTGCAGCATAATTACCCTGGTCCATGACATCCCAATAGTCCATACCCCAGTTACCGCTTTCGTATGTTACATCATATATGTCGTGCAAGCCAAGACAGTGCGAGAATTCGTGGCAAATGAGACCGATACCCGCAAGCACCTTCCCAATCTCCGACTCATAATCTTCATTATAAACAAGTTCACCGCTGCAGGCATAAGTATTACACCTTACACCATCAACGGTTATCAAACCAGCCTGTGCCGAAAGTTCCCACTGGTGAGGCCAAATTGTATTCTCTTCGGCTCCGTATGATTCCGAATAGCCGGCATATATACAATATACAAATTCCACCTCGCCATCGCCATTATTGTCACACTGCGAAAAATCAAATGTTGCATTTGCCTTTTGGATACCCTCCTTAATAGCATACGATGGTTTCTTGTCATCACCGCTTGAGTTGTTGCCGCCATAATAGGCCATATTGTTGTCAAGCGTTACAATATCGGTTACCATAAAGTTCGGGCGGAACTTGCCGTCGGACTGCGCAATGAAATAATCGCGTGCGCTACCAACACTTTCGGCAAAAGGATTCTCAAGTTTATACCCTTCAGTGTTCAGAAGATTATCTACGTCCTCCTTTGTATATGTGAACTTCACGTCCTGAAACTGTACAAGCACCACAGCGATATTTACTTCACCTTCAGGCTTTATCTGCGAACCGGCCTTTTGTGCCGCAGCCCTGTATTTGACAGAACGTGCCTTTGAAGCATTGTTCACCGTGCTCATCATCTGTGCATAATCAATTGAAGCGATGAGATTTCTTTCACTTAACGTGCGGCTGCCCTTGTCGTGCGCAAGACACTTTGTCGACACAAACTCACCTTGCGAAGAGAATGTTGCATAGGAATAATCACCGTTAGACTCTTTCACAAGAGGTTTGCCGTCAAGTGTTGTATAAAAGTGCATAGCCTCGTCACCAGTGAGAACCACCGTCAGTTCGGTACCATCGGACTGTTTTACCTTTTTTGCATTTCTGCGTGCCGGCGCAGCAACAGCTGCAATTGCCACAAAAACCAGAATTAGGAATAAGATGTGTTTTTTCATTTACGTAAATAATAGAATTATACTTATTTGCAAAAATAACAATTATTATTGATTCTGCATTTGAAGCAAACTCATTTTAACATAAAAATACGTTATACTCTCATTTATTATATACAAGAGCGACCACTACTGAATTTACAAAACAATTTATTTCCCCACCTCGCGCGGACCTTCAACAACACCTACAAGGTAAATACTCACTGCAATAAGCACCAATGATACCAAAATTATAGGCTCAAAATGGTCCATTCCTAACAGAAAAGAGAAAAAAGCAGCCACAATCAGAGTTACATAACCATAGAGAGCAACCACCGTACTTTTCAAGTATTTAAGTCCTATAGGTATAAGAAAATATGTTACGACCGTAGGGAACACCAGCACAAACAGCAGCACCAGCAAGGGAGTCATCTTTACACCGTTCTCAAGCATCGGCATGCTGAAACCAGTGAACAGCATCACAATAAGAGACACTACAGCACCCGATGAGAATGTATAACGCAATATAGTGATGCTTGAAAAACGCCCGACCATCTTTGCCGAGAATACAAGATATATTGCATAGATAATTGAAGCAATAATAGCCAACACATTACCCAACAATGGATTACTGGCAACAGACGATGACGGTTCAGAGAGAATGCACAGCAACGCCCCGATGAACCCCACCACAAGGCCCAACAGCCTTCTTGAATCAACGCTGTCGTGGTACACCACCGCCGAAACAACCACAACCCATAGAGGCTGCATTGCATTGAATATCGCAAAATTAACAGGTGTGGTAAAACTTATGCTCAAAGCATAAAGCGACATATATCCGAATATCCCTACGCCACCCAATGCACACATCTTCAATGCATCCTTCCAGCACACAGTTTCGGGCTTCGAGAATATCGACACCAGCCAGAACACAACCGCACCAAACGAAAGACGCAGCGACACACAACTCAGAGGCGCAATCCACAACGGCAAAAGATAGCCCAAGGCATTCACATTCAACCCGCTCAATGTACGGGCAAGAAGCAAGGACAACGAACCTTTTGAAAAACCATTCATAAGAGACAAGGTTATTTATTCATTTTTTTCTTTGTGACGGCTCGCCACAGGATAAAGACAAAGGCAACTAAAGCAATCACAGCATTTATCATAAAAGGCGCATCCTCACTTTCCGCACCTATAAATTTCTGAATATACTCCATAATGAATGGGGAAACAACAATAGCAACATAATTCATTGTCATCAACAGCGCAAGCGCATAAGTAACCTTGCCACCCGATGCCAATGAAGCCGTAACATCATAGATATAAGGCTGCGCCACACCGTAGCCGAAACCGATTGCAATGCATCCTATTATTATAAAAAACAAAGAATCGTTCAAATAAATATCAGCAAGCCCTAACATTATCAACAGCAACGCCACAGTCAGTACCCACCCTTTCACAACCGCAAGAATACGGTTAAGAAACAATCCGGGCAACATCATCGCCAAAAAGAAAAGCGATATAAGCATCCCGGACACCCCGCTGTCATAGCCCAATTTCCCCAAAAGAAAAGGAAGGTTTATGCTGATTGCCATAACCAGATAGGTTATAAGCAGATAATAAAGCATATATTTCAGCAATGACCTGTATTCGATTTGGCCGGCTAAAACATTCTCACCCTTAGATGCAACCGCACCCGACAGATTTCCGGCACTCTTAATGGCCGGAACAAGAACAATAGAAAATATGGGTAAAAGATATACCACAAAAGGCAAGCGCCATTGTATATCGGCAAGCCAACCGACAACAGCCGTGGCAACAACCAATGTAATGTTTGTTATGGCAGACACATATCCGTATTGCCGCGTACGTTCTTCACCAGCGAAGAACATTGAAACAAGAGCCGTTGAAAGCGGTATTATAATTCCTGCACCAATGCCCAAAAGCGCACTCACTATTATAAGTTGACTCATTGACGTACACAAGAAATATAATGCACCACTTAAAAGAAACAGAATTAATCCAGTGTATAACAACTTTATATACCCCACTCTGTCACTTATATATCCCGCCAATAGTATAAACGGAATAACAAGCAAGGATGGTAAAGTCGTAAGCATTTGTACATCCAGTTCCGTCGCAGACGGAAAAACATCAGACAACTGTTCCGAGATTGGAGAAATTGCCAAACCTGGCAAAGAGGTCAGCGCCGACACCGACCATATTCCCCAAAGCGCCCATAGGCCTATATACCCTTTTCCTGTATCAACTCCTTTCATACAATCAATTTTTATACAGATAGCAAACAAGCCAACAACGCAAAATGTTGCAACATCATAAAAAAGATGAAAAGCATGAACCCAAAAACCCCCAGCAATGTTTTCCTTTCACATAAACCTTATTACAAACCTTTTAAAAGAAATTAAAATGAAGCAAGAAAATTGCATGACCAATGCCACCACATCGGTATTCGGTTCAGAAGAAATGTTGAAGAGTGCACCTTGTGAAAAAATTCCACAACACCCCACAACACCCGAGATAGCCTATCGCATAGTCAACGACGAGACAATCGCCCAGACACAACCAAGATTGAATCTGGCAACATTCGTTACGACATATATGGACCCGTACGCCACCAAGCTGATGAATGATGCCATCGCCATGAACTACATTGACGAGACCGAATATCCGCGTGTAGCAGTCATGTGCGCAAAGTGCATCAACATCATCGCCAACCTATGGAACAGCCCCGAACAGGCCAAATGGAAAGCCGGAGCATTGGGCATAGGCTCGAGCGAAGCATGTATGCTTGGTGGCGTGGCAGCATGGCAACGCTGGAAAAAACGTCGCATAGCCGAGGGCAAGCCATATGATAAACCCAATTTCGTAATTTCATCAGCCTATCAGGTAGTATGGGAGAAATTCGCGCAACTATGGCAAATTGAGATGCGCACCGTACCCTTGACGGCAGAAAAACTTACTCTTTGCCCCGAAGAAGCAATTGCAAAGTGCGATGAAAATACGATATGCGTGGTTCCTATTATGGGTGTCACCTGGACAGGATTGAACGATGATGTCAAAGCATTGAATGCCGCACTTGAAGAGTACAATACAAAAACCGGATACAATATTCCGATACATGTAGATGCCGCATCCGGCGGATTCATACTGCCTTTCCTGCAACCGGAACTGGAATGGGACTTCCGCCTGAAATGGGTGCTCTCAATAAGCACAAGCGGACACAAGTACGGTCTGGTATACCCAGGCCTGGGTTGGATTGTATGGAAAGACAAAAAATTCTTGCCCGAGAGCATGTCATTCAGCGTAAACTATCTTGGAGCAGAGGTAACCCAGGTTGGTTTGAACTTCTCACGTCCGGCAGCCCAAATTCTTGGACAGTACTACCAGTTCATCCGTTTGGGATTTGAGGGATACAAGGCTATCCAGCACAATTCAATGGAGATTGCGAAATACCTGCATGAGGAAATCGGAAAAATGAAGCCTTTCAAGAATTATAGTACAGAGGTCACCAACCCTCTATTCATCTGGGAGATGAAGAAAGAATACTCAAAGCAGTGTAAATGGACGCTTTATGACCTGCAGGACAGACTAAAGCAAAATGGCTGGATGGTTCCGGCATACACTCTCCCGGCAACATTGGAGGAAACCATCGTAATGCGCATCGTTGTACGCCAAGGATTGAGCAGAGATATGGCCGACCAGTTGCTCGGCGACATAAAAGCCGCCGTAGAAGAACTTGACCAACTACAATATCCAACACCGTCAAGACAGAAAATCGAGAGCAACATAAAAGTTAAAGGCACAGTTTACACCCATACCGGGAAATAAACTGCCGACAACAACCGACTATATCGGCTGCAAGCATAAGCACTTCTAAACAACCTCGGGAAGACAGAATAGGTTTATGCTCTTGCCTGCAGCCGATATAACCAAACAGAGTAAAACCCCGTATGGCGCGAACGGCAACATGGCAATGTTTCTTCCCGACAATAGGATTGTTGCCGTTCTACCGCCGCCAACCATTCAGTGCATACAAAAAGCAACGGGCTATGCTTCGAAGCATAGCCCGTAAAAAATAACAATTCCATATTTAACCCAAGTAGGGCTTAAGCAATTTGCTTCTTTGATTCTGTTTCAAACGGCGAATTGCTTTCTCTTTAATCTGTCGCACGCGTTCGCGTGTCAATCCGAAGCGGTCACCGATTTCCTCAAGAGTCATCTCTTGCATGCCGATACCGAAGAACATCTGAATAATCTCCTTTTCGCGGTCGGTAAGCGTAGATAGCGCGCGGTCAATTTCACGAGATAGAGACTCGTTGACCAGCAGATTGTCCGCCATTGGAGAATCATCGTTCACAAGTACGTCAAGCAAACTGTTGTCCTCACCATCAACAAATGGCGCATCAACAGAGATGTGTCTTCCGGAAACCTTCAAGGAGTCAACCACTTTGTCAACCGGCAAATCCAACTGGTCTGCAAGTTCCTCTGCCGATGGACGACGCTCATTTTCCTGTTCAAATTTAGAGAATGCCTTACTGATTTTGTTAAGAGAACCTACTTGGTTCAAAGGAAGGCGCACAATTCTCGCTTGCTCTGCAAGAGCCTGAAGAATAGATTGTCTAATCCACCACACAGCGTAACTGATGAACTTGAAACCACGTGTCTCGTCAAACTTTTCAGCAGCCTTGATAAGACCAAGATTACCTTCATTGATAAGGTCTGGCAAACTGAGTCCCTGATTCTGATACTGCTTAGCCACTGAAACAACGAAACGGAGATTGGCTCTTGTCAACTTCTCCAACGCTCGACGGTCACCCTTTCTGATTCGCTGTGCCAACTCCACTTCCTCTTCTACGGTAATGAGTTCTTCACGGCCAATCTCCTGCAGATACTTGTCAAGCGATGCGCTTTCGCGGTTTGTAATACTTTTTGTAATTTTTAATTGCCTCATTTTTCCTTAAGATACAATTTCAATTTGCAAATATACACTTTTATAAATATAAATACAATTATTCCGCGTTAAAAGTTATTTAAAAAATGCCAAATAGCAACAAATGCACCGGAACACACCTTGATGAAACTATTATAAAAATGCGCCAGGAGAATGACGGAAACCAACACCTTGGAAACACCGACAACTCCACAGGATAAAAGTGAGATAAAAAGCAGGAAAACACCTATCCCTTTGGCGCATTATTATTGTGGCATAAATGTTTTAAACAAACATTACACCTTTATAGAGCGCAAAACCACACAAATACCACAGGCAAATTCGTTAATAAACCTTAATAACTACAACATTAATTCCGAAATTAACCGAAAAGACAATAAAAATACTCTTTTGCAAAGAATTCCAGTCAGACAATAAAAAGCAGTTCTCTGTATTTGGGCAACGTCCACAACTCATTATCCACTACAAGTTCAAGACTATCAATGTGAGAACGTATCTCCTCAAGCATAGGAGCAACAGTGTCATGATAGGCAATGGCTTTGTCACGCTCATTAGAAATACGGTTGGCAACCTTGCGACGTTCAATGAGTTCTGCCACCAGACGGCGTATCTCTTCAACATGCCCGGCCATCTGCTTTACGAGTTCAATATTCCCGGCCGAAAGACGGTCACCCTCCTCTTTACCTATCACCCGCTCCATTTTAATCACATTATCAAGCAACGAACTCTGATATTTGGTCGCCGTAGGCACAATATGGTTGAGAGCAAGGTCACCAAGCACACGCGCCTCAATCTGAATTTTCTTGGTATACATTTCCCACTTTATCTCATTGCGGGCACGCAACTCCGTCTCTGTCATCACATCCATTTTGCGGAACATCTCCACACTCTCCTTGTCAAGATAACGGTCAAACACCACAGGAGCACTGGACTCACAATCAAGACCACGCCGAGAAGCCTCCCTGCGCCATTCATCACTGTATCCATTGCCGTCAAAGCGCACAGGCTTGCTATATTTTATATATTTACGAATAACCTTCACAAGCGCATCTTCCTTGGCAACGCCCTTCTCAATGAGCAAGTCCACCTCTTGTTTGAATATTGTCAGCTGCTCCGCCATCGCTGTATTCAAAGCAATCATTGCCGACGCACAGTTTGCCTCAGAACCCACGCCACGGAACTCAAAGCGGTTACCGGTAAAGGCAAAAGGCGAGGTACGGTTACGGTCGGTATTGTCAATCATAAGTTCAGGCAGAGCCGGTATATTCAAGCGCAATTCGCGTTTGCTGAGTATTTTGACAACATCATCGGTGGTTTCCATGTGGTCGAGCACCGATGAGAGATGCGACCCCAGAAAACTTGAAATGATTGCCGGCGGAGCCTCGGCCGCACCCAAGCGGTGAGCATTGGCAGCAGACATTATGCTTGCTTTCAGCAACCCATTGTGGCGATAAATGGCTGCCAGGGTATTTACCACAAAAGCAATAAACCGCAGATTATCCTTATCGTTCTTTCCCGGTGCCATAAGAAGCACCCCGGTATCAGTACCCAACGACCAGTTATTGTGCTTGCCCGAGCCATTGACTCCTTTGAAAGGCTTTTCATGCAACAACACGCGGAACCCATGACGACGTGCAACCTCTTTCATTATAGCCATAATAAGCATATTGTGGTCTACTGCCAGATTGCATTCCTCATAAATTGGAGCAAGTTCAAACTGATTAGGTGCAGCCTCATTGTGGCATGTCTTTGCCGGGATACCGAGTTTAAGTGCCTCAATCTCAAGTTCCTTCATAAAAGCAGCCACCCGTTTAGGAATTGAACCGAAATAATGGTCCTCCAGCTGCTGGTTCTTGGCACTGTCATGCCCCATAAGAGTACGCCCCGTAAGCAGCAGGTCGGGGCGCGCAAGAAGCATACCCTCATCTACAAGAAAATACTCCTGCTCCCAGCCAAGATAGGTAGTCACCTTCTTCACATTCTTGTCAAAATAACGGCACACATCGGTCGCAGCCTTATCTACCGCGCGCAATGACTTCAGCAGTGGAGCCTTATAATCAAGAGCCTCGCCGGTGTACGAAATGAAGACAGTCGGCACACAAAGAGTGTCATCCATGAGAAAAGCAGGCGATGTAGGGTCCCATGCACTATAGCCGCGCGCTTCAAAAGTACTGCGTATACCACCGTTAGGGAACGATGAGGCATCGGGTTCTTGCTGCACCAGCAGTTTCCCCGAGAACTCTTCAAGCACCCCACCCTTGCCATTATGCTCAATGAAAGCATCATGTTTCTCGGCCGTAGTCTCAGTAAGCGGATGAAACCAGTGTGTATAATGCGTTGCACCGTTCTCCACAGCCCAACGCTTCATACCCTCGGCAACACTGTCCGCGATAGAACTGTCAAGCGGAGCATCATTGTCAATTACATCCACCAACTTATTATAGACATCCTTTGGGAGATACTTAAACATTTTCTCGCGGTTAAAAACCTTTGCCGCGAAATACTCTGACGGACGTTCATTGCAATCGGGCACCTCCACAGCATTTTTGGCAAAAGCAGCAGTGACCACTTGAAATCTGAGTTTTGACATATTTATATAATGTATTTAATCCTTACATTGACAGCCAACACACCAGAATTGACATTGGCTATTTAACCAAAATGGAGCATTTTTACTAACAGAACAAAAAGGCATCATTTAAATTACTTTTTGTAAAGAAATAAAAACTTTGCAAATATAACACCACAAGCGATTTCAACAAAGAATTTCAAGAAAAAGGAAATAAATTTCAATAAACTTTACAAACACAGAACGAATTTTATATAATAGAGAAGAGTTTTATAGCATAATTTCTAAAAAATGCACCGCAACAATCAAACAGAGTACAAAAAGAATAGAATGTCAATTTGTCAAGCAAAAAATATATTTACACAACATTTTGACAAATCAATCCATAAAATCCGTCCTTCATCACCCTTTTTCATAAACCGCCAGTTGGGAAGAGAGGCAGAGTAATAGAAATAACATTTTTATAAAAAAAACTGTCAAAAAAAAGGCAAACATATAATTATTTAAATAACTTTGTGGAAGTCGAATGCACCACAACAGATGTTCCGCTGTGGATTATTACCGTAAATGAATAAAACACAATAACTAACTACAAATATTATGCTCAAACAAATCATTAATGGCAAAATCCTTACCCCTCAGGGCTGGTTGAAGGATGGTTCGGTTATCATACGCGATAACAAGATTCTTGAAGTTACAAATTGCGACCTTGCAGTAATTGGCGCAGAATTGATTGATGCCAAAGGTATGTATGTTGTCCCCGGCGGTGTTGAAATACACATTCATGGCGGTGGCGGATGCGACTTCATGGAAGGCACAGAGGAAGCATTCCGCGGTGCAATCAAAGCCCACATGAAACATGGAACGACAAGTATCTTCCCCACTCTGTCATCATCAACAGTCCCAATGATTGAGGCTGCTGCCGAGACATGTACAAAACTTATGGCAGAACCTAACAGCCCAGTGCTCGGTCTTCACCTTGAAGGCCACTACCTGAACATGGCTATGGCAGGCGGGCAGTTGCCCGAGAACATCAAAGACCCTGACCCCAACGAGTATATACCACTCGTAGAGAAATGGGATTGCATCAAACGTTGGGACGCAGCACCTGAACTTCCCGGTGCAATGCAGTTCGGTAAATACATAACATCGAAAGGCATCCTCGCATCGGTTGCCCACACTCAAGCTGAATACGAAGATATTCATGCTGCACACAAGAACGGTTATACCCATGCCACACACTTCTACAATGCAATGCCCGGTTTCCACAAACGCCGCGAGTACAAATATGAGGGAACCGTAGAAAGTATTTATCTGCACGAAGACATGACAGTGGAGGTTGTTGCCGACGGTATCCACGTACCACCGACAATTCTGCGTCTTGTACACCATATAAAGGGAGTTGAACGCGCCTGTGTAATAACAGATGCACTTGCATGTGCAGCAAGCGACAGTAAAACTGCATTTGACCCACGCGTAATCATAGAGGACGGTGTATGCAAACTTGCCGACCGCACAGCACTGGCCGGTTCCGTAGCCACAATGGACCGCCTTATCCGCACATTGGTACAGAAAGCCGAAATTCCTTTGGACGATGCAATACGCATGGCTTCAGAGACACCATCCAAAATCATGAATGTCTATGACCGCAAGGGTTCATTGCAGAAAGACAAGGATGCCGACATCATGATTCTTGATGATGACCTGAACATACGCGCCGTATGGGCCATGGGCGAACTTGTCGAGGGCACATACAGCCTATAATCGGTCTACTTACACATAATATGACAAAAGGAACTCCAGAAGGAGTTCCTTTTGTCATATACAGACACGCCTACAACATACAAAAAACATTAACTATGCTAAAATTATCAAAACAGAAGAAAAGAATAAGGATATAAATGCTTAATTTTGCGTTATAGAATACGAGGGTTTCAAAATCAGTCTTCTGCATTGGAATGGCAGCAAGAATCACTGCAGACCTCCCACGTACCAACCGACAAGTAACAACAGCAATACATGGAATATAATAAGAAAGAGAAGAATCCCCTGCTAATGCCGTTTGACACGCCATTCGGGGCTATACCCTATGACCGCATCACCCTTGAAGATTTTGTTCCGGCCGTAAAGGCATGCATTGAAAGAGAAAATGAGGTTATAGAAGAAATCTGCAACAGCAACGAAAAGGCAACATTCGAGAACACCATAGCAAGATTCGACTATTCAGGCACAGCGTTGAGCGTTGTTGTGTGCGCTTTCAACGCCCTCATAAACTCCCGCAGTTATGACAAGATACTCGCCGTTGAAGAGGAGATACAGCAACTATGCACACAGCATCAGAACAGCATTTCGCTCAACGACAGACTTTTCGCGCGCATTAAAGAAGTGTACGAAGCAGGCGACAGCAACCTTAATACATCTCAAAAGAGACTTCTTGAACAAACATACACCTCATTCGTGCGTGGAGGCGCAAACCTCAAAGGCAAAGAACGCGACCGTTATTGCCAACTTACAGAAAGCCTTACACTCCTTTCGCTCAAGTTCCAGGAAAACAGTATAAAGGACACCGATGCCTTCACACTCAACATTACCAACAAGAACGATATTGAAGGATTGCCGGCCGATGTCGCAGAGGCGGCAGCCAACTTGGCAAAAGAAAACGGTAGCGAAGGCTGGACCTTCACTCTGCATCGCCCAAGTTATCTACCATTTATCACATATTGCCGCAACCGCGAATTACGCAAGCAAATGTACTTGGCATACAACACAATAGGAGCAAAAGGGAACTGTTACGACAACCGTGAAATCGTAAAGGAGATTGTAAACAAACGACTCGAACTGGCACGCCTGCTTGGTTTCAATACATACAGCGACTACATTCTTGCTGAACGCATGGCACAGAACACCGATGCCGTATTCTCAATGCTTGGCAAACTCACATGGTCATATCTGCCCGCAGCACGCAACGAGATGAAAGAGATTGAAGAGTATGCCCAAAAGAAAGAAGGCGATAAATTCGATTTCCAGCGTTGGGACTTCGCATACTACTCCGAAAAACTCAAAGAGGAAAGATACAGCATAAATGACGAGCTTGTACGTCCCTACTTCGAACTGAACCAGGCAATCCATGGTGCATTCTACCTTGCCACAAGACTCTACGGTGTAACATTCAAGCAGAACCACGATATTCCCGTGTTCAACCCAGATGTTAAAGTTTGGGAAGTATACGACTACGACGGCAACTATCTTGCCCTGCTCTACTGCGATTTCTTTGCACGTAAAGGGAAACATGCCGGAGCATGGATGGACTCAATAAAACCACAATACAAGGATAATGACGGTAAGGACCACCGTCCACATATAACACTCTCTACCAACTACCGGAAGCCATTGCCAGGCAAGCCCACGCTGCTGAGCCACGACGAGTTCAACACACTCATGCACGAGTTCGGCCACTGCCTGCACGGCATACTCTCCGACGTGACATATCCCAGCCAATGCAGTCCTAACGTATTATGGGATTTCGTTGAATTGCCGTCACAGATAATGGAAAACTTCTCGACCGAAGAAGAGTTCCTGAAGCACTTTGCATTCCACCACAAGACAGGCGAGAACATGCCGCAGGAGATGCTCCAGAGAATCAATGAGGCAAGCACCTTCAAGGCAGCATACCAATGTATACGTCAGGTAGGCCTCGGGCTCATTGACCAGGCTTGGCACAACATATCCGAACCGTTCAATGGCGATGTACTCAAGTATGAACAGTCTGTAACGGCAGCCCTCAGAGTCATGCCGGTAATTGAAGAAACAGGTATAACTCCGCAATTCGGGCACATCATGTCAGGAGGTTATGCTGCCGGATACTATAGTTACAAATGGGCCGAAGTCCTTGATGCCGATGCCTTCTCGCGTTTCAAAGAAGAAGGCATAATGAACATGAAGGTTGCCCAATCCTTCCGTGACAACATCCTTTCCAAAGGCGACAGCGAACACCCCATGGAGTTATACATCCGTTTCCGCGGCCGCAAGCCACAGATAGAGCCACTGCTTGAACGAGACGGCTTAAAGACCATTTGCCCACACCTATAAACAATAGATAATGAATACTTTTGCAAAAACGGCAAAGAGAATTATATTTGCAGTCACAATCATTCTTGCTATTACAGCCTGCACACAGGAAGACGATATCAGTGACATCTTTATAGACCGTCCATGGACGTTGACACGCATACATGACGGTTCTACAGAGTACAACAACCGTGGCAAAAGGTACTCTTTACTCTTTACCGAAGATGAGTTCAGCGCGACAATGCCAAGCGGTTCAGCCATCAATGGCAAATGGGAAGCCAACGGCAATACCCGCAAATTCCGCTGCTGGAACATCAAGACCGCAGGCAGCATAAAAGGAGACACAATAGCAGAGAAAATGCTTGATATGTTTACCGAAGCAACCTCCTACGAAGGCGACACAAACTGGTTGCGCATCATAAAGAAAAATAACAACAACACATACATGCTATTCGGCAACAATTAAAACATGGAAAACAACAAACAGCACGACCTTGACCTCCGCTACATGCGCATGGCAAACATTTGGGCAGAGAATTCGTATTGTGAACGCCGTAAGGTGGGAGCACTCATCGTAAAGGACAAGATGATAATATCCGATGGCTACAACGGTACCCCATCAGGCTTTGAGAACATATGCGAAAACGAGGAAGGCTTCACTAAGCCTTATGTACTGCATGCCGAAGCCAATGCAATAACAAAGATAGCGTGCTCAAACAACAACAGCAGCGGAGCAACAATGTACGTAACAGCCTCGCCATGCATTGAGTGCGCAAAACTCATAATACAGGCAGGCATTAAACGTGTAGTATACGGAGAAAAATACCGCCTTACCGACGGCATAGACCTGCTCGAAAGAGCCGGTATAGAAACCGTGTATCTTGAATTCAAAGAATAAAACCACCCTCACAGATGAAAAAGACAACCCCAATATTGTTCCTAATACTTATTGCAGCCGGTTTTTATATGGGACTTCGGTTCAGCAATTTGACACAAGGTGCAGAATCAAGTTCCGCATACAGCAACGGCAACAAACTTGTAGAAATATTAGGCATAATAGATGCCGAATACGTTGACAGTCTTGATATGGACTCAATAATTGAGAAAAGTATACCAAAGATTGTAGAAGAACTGGACCCTCACAGCACATATATACCCAAAGATGAGGTTGAGGCAATAACCGCCGACCTGCAAAGCAGTTTCAGCGGCATAGGCATACGGTTCACAATACAGGAAGACACGATAAATATAAGCGACGTAATACGCGGCGGACCTTCAGAGAGCGCCGGAATACTTGCCGGTGACAAGATTATCACCGTCAATGATACACTTTTTGTCGGCAAGGATATATGCACCAACGAAACTGCCATGAAAAAACTAAAAGGCCCCAAGGGAAGTTTTGTAACATTAGGGCTAAAGAGATATGGCGAAAACAAACTGGTAAAAGTAAAGATAAGACGTGACGACATAAAAGTAGAAAGCATTGAAGCATCGTACCTTATTGACAACAAATGGGGATACATACAAATACAACGTTTCGCCGAGAATACATATATGGAGTTCCTTGAAGCCATCTTTGCCATAGCCCAGGAAAATCCTCAAGGAATTATTCTCGATTTCAGGGGCAATGGTGGCGGTTATCTTGGAGTAGCCGTTGAAATGGCAAACCAATTCCTCAGCGCAAACGATGTCATCGTATACACCGAAGGCGAGAACTCCCCTACCCAGACAGAGAAGGCCAACGGCTACGGCCTGTTCCAGAACATACCTCTCGTAGTGCTTGTAGACGAGACATCGGCATCAGCAAGCGAAATTATCGCCGGAACAATACAGGATAATGACCGTGGAATTGTCATAGGCCGCAGAACATTCGGCAAAGGATTGGTACAAAAGCAGATAGACCTTGATGACGGTTCAATGATGCGGTTGACTATAGCACGCTACCACACACCTTCGGGACGCTGCATACAGAAACCATACACAAAAGGCGATTCCGAGAGTTATGCAATGGACCTTATCGAGAGATACAACAATGGAGAATTCTTCTCAAAGGACAGCATACACCAGAATGAGGAACTCATATACAAGACAAAGAAAGGACGTACAGTATTCGGCGGCGGTGGCATTATGCCAGACATTTTCGTATCGAGCGACACGACAGATGTTACCCCTTACACCCAAAAACTTGCATCAAAAGGCATAATATCACAGTTTACACTGAAGTACAGCAGTGCAAACAGACACAAGTTCAGTCATCACAAACGTTACGAGACACTTGTTGCAGACCTTGCACAACGCAATATGGTTGAACAGCTTGTTACATTTGCCAAGGAACGTGGAATAGAACCCAACCAAGAGCAGATTGCCGTATCGCGCAGACTGCTTGAAAGAGCAATAAACTCAAATATTATATACCAGTTATTAGGAATGTTGGAACATGTCAAATACATAAATCTTGACGACCCAACAGTACTCAAGGCTGTAGAGGTATTGGAGAGCAGAAAGGCATTCCCAGAGGTTGAAGAACAGATATAAGTAAAGAATACCTTAATGATTTTGGCAATACAACATTGAAATTAGAAATAATTATTGTATCTTCGCATCAGTTTAAAGCAAAGCCTTTATACAATGCGGCAGTAGCTCAGTTGGTAGAGCATCAGCTTCCCAAGCTGAGGGTCGCGGGTTCGAGCCCCGTTTGCCGCTCAAGACAGAAGCAACCCGAAAGGTTGCTTCTGTTGTATGAGGCGTGAATAAAAAGTAAAGTTCAAGGCTTGTGAAGGCTTCAAAACCGCAGTTTACTAAGCGTAAATGAGGATTTTGAAGCCAAACGTAACGTAGAAATTTGCTTTTTAGTCACCCTCTGTTGTGTATGTCATATACATATATATTATCCGCAATGGAAATAACGGCGCACCAATGCAAGTAACTTGTCACAGTCATCACCGATGTCAGTACGCAATGTGCGGTCATTATATGAGCGCAACTTGTTTATTATACCGTCAATCATAGCCGGACTGAATACATTGAATTCTTCAAAAACAGCACGCTGCCGTTGCAGACAATCAGCACTTGCCGCACAACTGTCTGGCAACTGGGCAAGCGAAGCAAGTTTGCCCTCATTCTCCTTCTGATGAATGTTGACATTGACATACGTACGTTTTGCAATATCAAGGGCATTATCAAGTTCAAAGCCATAACGGCATGCCACAGCAAGTCCGGCTATAAGTTGATAAATATCTGCTGAACCATCAGGTGAACGCATCTCAACCGTCTGCTTCTGCGTAGTATCATAGTTACTTTCAACTTCACGAGGATTGGCAAGACGACACATGTCACTTTTTGCAGCCCAACCCAATGGGACACGTACAAGCACCGAACGGTTACGGTCGCCCCAACATACGTTTGTAGGAGCCTCTTGATGCGGCACAAGGCGGAAATAAGATGTCGGGTTCGTGTTTCCGAATGCTGTTATGGATGGAGCAAGTTCCATCATGCCTGCAATGGCGCGGCGCGCTGCCTCTGAGAGAGCATCGCCATCCAGCATGCAGTTCCTGCCTTCCTTTGTCATGCGCATGTGTATGTGCAATCCGGAACCAGCCTTGCCTGCAGTTATCTTTGGTGCAAAGGTTATATCATATCCATAACGGTACGCCAAATTGCGTATTATCCATTTTGCAATCATCAACTGGTCGGCAGCCTCAGTTGCTGCAACCGGAAGGAATTCAATCTCGTTCTGTTCATACACATTTCCGTCAATGGCGAAGTTGCCCACTTCGGAATGGCCATACTTTATCTTGCCACCGGCTTGTGCGATATACAACATGCACTCAGTTCGGAAATCGTTGAACTTTGCATAGGGAGCCGATTCATGATATCCCTTTTGATCAGTTGCGGGAAACATTCCGCTGTCAGGGGCAATAACATAATACTCAAGTTCGCCCATTGCCTCAAAATCCATTCCAGTAACCTCGCGGAAAGCCTTGCATGCCTTTCGCAAAGTATTCTCGGGCGAACTTTCCAATGGTTCACCATCCTTATTGAAATATGAACACAACATCGAGATTGTAGGAATCTCGGCAAACGGGTCATGAAAAGCCGTACTGAAACGTGGCAATACATAAAGGTCGCTGCTTCCGGCCTCAATAAAAGGAAAAAGCGAAGAACCGTCAACACGCTCACCGCAAGTCAATATTGCATCAAGATAGGCGGCATTGTTTATCACGAAGTTCAAAGTCTTTAACCTTCCGTCACCGGCCGGATACATGAAATTTACCATTCTAATGCCGTTCTCCTTCACATACTGCACTATGTCTGCTTTTGTAAACTCACTGTTGGGCTTACCTAAAAAAGCCACTACCCTGTTCGGGTTCATTTCTAACGAACTGTTCATAATATAAGAAACTGATAACGTTTTTGAAATAATGACATACAACGCAAAGTTATCCATTTTCTTTAAAGAACAATAAGAACCTAAAGAAATATCTGAGATAAATACAAAATAAGATGACTAAAAAGTGTGTTTTTGCGTTACGCTTGCCTTAAACTACATCTTTTTGTTCATCTATTACAAAAGAGGCTGACTAAAAAGGCTCTTTTGTTGTTACGCTTGCCCGAAAAATACTCATTTACGCTTAGTAAACTGCGTTTTTTCGTGCTTTGCAAGCCTAAAAATAGCTCTTTTTATCCAACCTCCCTACAAACGTGGGTGACCCAAAAGTAAAATGGGTCACCAACGTTTGTGTAACGCATCACTGGTACATAAAACGTCTGATGCTTTGTTTCGGAGTCTTTTCAAAAGGTTCCTTGCGTATTTCGGTATATCCTATCTTGCTGTATGCGGCAAGTTCCGAATTGAGTGCAAGCACGCTTGAATCAACCAGTTTCTCAAGTTCCTTTTCGTCAAGGCCATCCTTCTTCCCTGCTTCGTAATCGACAACAAGAAGTGCTACAAGGGCATTCTTGCGACCCACGACAAGAGACTCGATAATATATGGTAGATTGTTTATCTTATCCTCAATCTCCTCGGGGTATATATTCTGCCCGCTGCCGGTGAGAATCATATTCTTGCAACGACCTTTGATAAAGATATTGCCTTTGGCATCAATGATTCCCATGTCACCCGTCTTTAGCCAACCGTCGGGTGTGAATGCCGCACGTGTAGCTTCATCGTTATTGTAGTAACCAAGCATCACAGCATCACCCTTCACCTGAATCTCGCCAAGTACACGGCGTTCATTTGCAGAATCAATGCGCACCTCGATGGGGCTGGCTTTTGCACCGCAAGAATATTTTACATACTCCTTTTTATCGCGATATGAGATAAGCGGACCACATTCAGTCATTCCATAACCTACTGTGTATGGGAATTTCATGCGTTTGAGCAGGCTTTCAACTTCACGGTTAAGCGCAGCACCACCTATAATTACTCCTACAGTGAAATTGTTACCGAATGCATTGAGCAGTGATTTACGTATTTTGTTTAACACAATCTTGTCAAGAAGAGGTATCTTGAGCAACAATTTCGCTGGATATTTGCGGGTAACTGGGAAAACCTTTGACTTGAATATTTTCTCTATCACCAAGGGAACCGTGAGAAACATGAATGGTTTCACAGCACTCAGGCCGCCGATAAGACGAGCCGGCGTTGGCTTACCCGGCATGACATAGAGATGGCAACCGCTTGATAGAGGGAATAAAACATCAAATGCCTGACCAAACATATGAGCCATTGGAAGAATTGCAAAAACAGTCTTCCCTGAACAATTCGGTTCAATCCGGAAACCGAATTCAAGATTTGCCGACAGCGAACGGGCAGGAAGCACAACACCTTTTGATGTTGCACTGGTGGTGCCTGATGTAAAACTGATTTCTACGACATCCTCCATTCCGAATGAATCATCGTAATAGTTCACATCCTCGGCTGAGATTCCTGAAGGATATTTGGCTGAATATAGTTTTTCAATATTTCCGCATGCCGCAGCCAAACTGTCGTCCGAAGCATATACTACATCAAATCCTTTTATGTCAATGACACCAACAAAGTCTTTGACAGTCTCCATTCTCTTGAGGCTTGACTCATCTTCTTTGAAGGCATTTATTGCATAACTGTCTACAATCAGGAGTCTACAATCAGAAAAGGCACTGAGTTCGGCGACAGCACTTGCAAGAAAATCGGGAAGGAAAGGTACTGTAACCACACCATAGGTTAGCGACGCATAATAGGCAATCACCCACTCCGCTGAATTGCGTGCATAAATAGCCACCTTGTCACCTTTGGATATACCCGATTCATTAAATAGAATATGGTATTTTGCAATATTCTCAGCAAGTTGACCATAGGTATAGGTCTCTTTGCCGAAATTAGTCAATGCAGGCATGTCCCAGTGTTTCTTTACAGAATCATTGATGTAGCTTACAAAATGTCTCATATAAATATTGATAGATAGATTGTTTGATTGTGGTTTCTTGAACCGCCTGCAAATTTCTATATTTTTTTTTAATTGGCAATGGTTTTTGCACAAAATAATACTGTTTGTGCAGTTTTTTAAAGACAAGAGTGTAAGATTAACATCTTTTCACAGTGTTTTGCATTTAAAAAAACAACTATTAGAGAACAAAACAAGAGGCTCACCTGCAAAAGGTGAGCCTCTTGTTTTGTTCTGACAGTATCTTATTTATACATGAAACGTCTGATACTCTGCTTTGGAGTCTTCTCAAACTGCTCTCTTCTGATTTCAGTATAACCAAGTTTGCTGTATGCAGCAAGTTCTGAATTGAGAGCGAGGACATTCGTATCAATGAGTTTTTCAAGTTCCTCTTCATTAAGGCCATCCTTCTTTCCGGCCTCATAATCGGCTACTACAAGAGCAACAATTGCATTCTTTCTACCAACAACAAGTGACTCAATTACATACGGCAAGTTGTTTATCTTGTCCTCAATCTCCTCGGGATAGATATTCTGTCCGCTGCCGGTGAGAATCATATTCTTGCAACGGCCCTTGATGAACAGGTTCTCCTTTGCATCAAGAAGACCCATATCACCGGTCTTTAACCAACCGTCACTTGTGAATGCAGCCTTCGTAGCCTCTTCATTATTATAATAGCCAAGCATTACAGCATCGCCCTTTACCTGAATCTCGCCCAGGACACGACGTGGATTGGCAGAGTCAATACGCAATTCTATTGGATGCGCCTTGGTTCCGCATGAATACTTAACATATTCACTCTTGTCACGATATGAGATAAGCGGACCACACTCGGTCATTCCATAGCCTACCACGTAAGGGAATTTCATGCGTTTAAGCAAGTCCTCAACCTCACGGTTAAGAGCCGCACCACCAATGATAAGGCCTGTTGTAAAGCCATTACCGAATGCTGCAAGCAAAGACTTGCGTATCTTGTTCAGTACAATCTTGTCAAGTCCGGGAATCTTCAGAAGCAGTTTTGCAGGGAATTTGCGTGTTGCAGGGAACACCTTAGACTTGAATATTTTCTCTATCACCAAAGGTACTGTAAGGAACATAAAAGGCTTGACAGCACCAAGACCTCCCAACAATCGTGCAGGTGTCGGTTTGCCGGGCATTACATATACATGACAGCCACTTGCCAATGGGAACAACACGTCAAATGTCTGACCGAACATGTGCGCCATAGGAAGAATTGCAAAAATGTGTCCACCATTGGTAACAGGAATCTCACGCTGGGCAAATTCCAGATTCACAGACAATGAACGGGCAGGGAGTACAACGCCCTTAGATGTAGCACTGGTTGTACCCGATGTAAAACTGATTTCAACGACCTCTTCCATGTCGCGCTCTACCGGATAGTAGTTGGCATCTTCAACCCTCAAACCATCGGGATACTTCTTGCCGAACAATGCGTCCATGGAATCATGAGCATCGCTCAAAGCCTTCATTGTCGCATGTTCTACGCTTATATCCTTTATATTTACAATACCCGAGAAACCGTTGGTTTTCTCAAGCATTGCTATATTTTCCTCATTCTCATTCAAACCTTTTATTGCAACATCATCGGCCAAAAGAATCTTGCATTCAGAGAAAGATGCAAGTTCTGCAACTGCCGAAGGCAAGAAATCTGGCAAGAAAGGTACAGTTACCGCACCGTATGTCAGTGTTGCGAAATATGCATTGACCCATTCTGCAGAGTTCCTTGCATAGAGAGCAACCTTGTCACCTTTCTCAATGCCAGCCTCTTTAAAAAGGATATGATACTTGGCAATACATTCGGCCATTTGGGCATAGGTGTATGTTACACCGCCGAAATTTGTAACTGCTGGAGAATTCCAGTTTGTTTTTACCGATTCATTAAAAACGCTAACAAAGTGTTTCATAAAACCTAATATGTTTGTGAAATAAGTATCAAGATACATTACATAATGTCATACATAAAAGAGACCCTATGCATTATCCGCTACAAATTTCCTTTATTTTTTCCAAAGATATATTATTTTTTGAACTGATTAACTAAAATAAAGCACTAATTTATCATTTATAGGTGTTAAAAAAACACTTATTTAACACTTTTTAACCCATAAACATAACTTACCTTCAAATCAAAAAACAAAAGCTCCCATGCTTCACAGCACAGGAGCCTCACAATCAATCTTCTATCAATATATATTTCTATATATTTATTTGTACATAAACCTCTTGATGCTCAGTTTCGGAGTTTTCTCAAAAGGTTCATCCTTTATTTCACATGCAGTAATCCTGCTATATACAGGCAATTTGCTGTTCAATGCAAACACTTCGGCCTCAATATGCGACTGAAGTTCACCAGCCGCAATGCCAGCCTCTGCCACAACATCGGCATTCGGAACAACAAGAGCAACAAGACCATGCTTGCGGCCAACTACCAAGGACTCAGCAACAAGAGGCAACTGGTTGATTACATCCTCAATTTCCTCAGGGTAAACATTCTGTCCGTTGGCAGTCAGAATCATATTCTTGCAACGTCCCTTTATGAAAATATTCTCATTTCTGTCCATAA
The DNA here is from genome assembly GCA_045588345.1 of Bacteroidaceae bacterium. Lineage (GTDB taxonomy): Bacteria > Bacteroidota > Bacteroidia > Bacteroidales > Bacteroidaceae > HGM04593. The sequence goes on along the minus strand of JAZNDZ010000094.1, from coordinate 5,535 downwards.
GACCCATGTCGCCAGTCTTGAGCCAACCGTCTGCGGTAAAAGCAGCCTTTGTTGCCTCTGCGTTCTTATAATAGCCAGTCATTACAGAATCACCCTTAGCCTGAATTTCGCCAGGGATATTGGCAGGGTCTTCGGAATCAATGCGGATATCCACACCCGGATGAGCCACTGCACCACACGAACGCATCACAAAACCAGCCCATGGCTTATAACTCAAAAGCGGGCCACACTCCGTCATTCCATAACCGACTGTGTAGGGGAACTTTATTTTCTTCATCACAGCCTCAACATCCTTGTTAAGCGCAGCACCGCCAAGAATAATGCCGCCCTTTGTGATATTGCCGCCGAACGTATTTAACAATGTATTGCGCACCTTCTTATATATTAGTGAACGCACACCTGGAATAGCCAGCAATACACGCATCTTTGCAGACTGCAATGTAGGCATTACCTTTCCGCGGAATATTTTCTCAATAAGCAACGGAACAGTCAGGAACATATATGGCTTGACATCGGCCAAAGCCTTGAGCAAACGTGCAGGAATCGGTTTTTCGGTGAATATATTTATACTGCAACCTGCTGCAAACGGATATACGAAGTCAAAAATCTGTCCGAAGATGTGTGCAAGAGGAAGGATTGAGAGAATCTTGTCATCATTTGTTGCAGGAATGTTTGTCAACGCAAACTCCACATTCGAAGATATTGAGCGTGCAGTAAGCATTACACCTTTCGGAGAACTGCTTGTACCCGAAGTATAACTTATGACAGACAACGCGTCAAGGTTATCTCTCTTATAGTTTATATGTTTAGGAGTAACCCCATTCGGGAAACGTGCCGCAAATGAAGTCTCAACAGCCTCCCCAACAGAGTCAAGAAGTCCATTGCAGTTTTCACGCACCTCAAGCCCGACAACATCTACAAGACCGCAGAATCCTTCAAACGCCGAGAATTGAGATATGATTCCATCGCGTTCAAGACCGGCAAATATATTCTTGTCTACAAACAGCAGACGGCTGTCCGACAATCTTGTAAGGTCCGCAATATTCTGGGGCAGAAAATCAGCAAGCAAAGGCACGCAGACTGCATCGTATGTGACAATAGCAAAATATGCAACACACCACTCAGCAGAATTTCTTGCGCAGAGGGCAATCTTTTCGCCCTTCTTTATTCCACACTTTTCAAAAAGAATATGCATCTTCTCAATCTCAGATGCAACAACACCATAAGTCAATGTATTCGCTCCATAATTGCTCAAAGCAGGACGATTCCAATTGGCTTTGATCGATTCATCAATGTACGACAAATAGTGTTTCATGAGTTCAAAATCGTTATTGGTTATTATATCAATGGTTGTATCAATTATACATGAATCGTTTTATACTGAGTTTTGGGGTCTTCTCAAACGGGTCTTTTCTCACCTCACAGCGCCCTATCTGGCTATATGAGGGCAACTGCACATTAAGGCCAAGCACATTTTCATCAACATACTTCTGCACATCATCACCTTCTATTCCGGCTTTTTTCATAGCATCAGTGTCAACAACCACAATAGCCACAAGAGCATTTTTGCGCCCAACAACAAGCGATTCCTGTACATGAGGCAAGCGATTTATCATATCCTCAATCTCCTCGGGATATATATTCTGCCCACTGGCTGTCAGTATCATATTCTTGCAACGTCCTTTGATAAACACAGTTCCGTAACGGTCCTGTATGCCCATATCACCAGTCTTGAGCCAGCCATCATGTGTAAAAGAGTTCTTTGTTGCCTCCTCGTTATTATAATAACCGGTTGTTACAACCGCACCACGCACCTGAATCTCGCCGGGAATCTTATTAGGCCTGTCCGAATCTATCCTCAATTCTATTGTCGGTGATGCAATACCTCCGCGCTCATCAATAGAAGGATGAGCCGATGCAACGAAACTGATAAGCGGACCACACTCCGTCATACCATAACCGACAGCATAAGGTATACGTATCTTTTTCATTACAGCCTCTACATCCTTGCTTACCGCTGCTCCACCAATGAAGAAACCGGCCTTATAAAGATTGCCGCCGAATGTAGAAATGATAGTTTTGCGTATCTTGCGGTAAATAAGTTGTTTCACGCCAGGTATAACTGTCAGTACTTTCATTACAGGCTTATTGAGTACAGGGATGACCTTTGAACGGAAAATTTTCTCCACAAGCAAAGGTACTGTAAGGAATATGAACGGCTTGACATCGGCAAGCGCCTTGAGCAGGCGTGCCGGTACCGGTTTCTCTGTAAAGATATTGATATGACCGCCGCAAGAGAAGAGGAACAAGAAGTCAAATGCAAGTCCGAATATATGCGCAAGAGGCAGAATAGAAAGTGATGTTCCTTGTTCTTTCTGTGCAATAGGCACCAGACGGTGCGCAATTTCAACATTGGCCGAGAGTGAACGTGCCGGCAGCATTACTCCCTTAGGCGAACTGCTGGTGCCTGATGTATAACTTATGACAGCCAGAGCATCAATATCATTCCCTGAATAATCTACATCTGATGCAACAATTCCATTGGGATATTTATTTCCATACAAAGCCTCAATTTCCTCAGCAGTTACATGCATTGCATCCTCGTGCACGTCTACAGAACCGTATGCAACAATATCAAAAACACCCAAGAAACCTTCATCGTAAAGTTTATCAAGCACTCTTGCACGTTTGAGGCCCGCAAGTATAGTCCTGTCCACAAACATCATTCGGCTATTGGAGAGTTTTGTCAAATGTATCAGATTTTCGGGAAGGAAATCGGGCAACAAAGGCACAGCAACAGCTCCGTAACTTGTAGTTGCAATAAAAGCAATGCACCATTCTGCCGAATTACGGGCTGCAATTGCAACGTGGTCACCTTTATTCAACCCGCAACGTTCAAACATCAGGTGTATTTTAGCAACACCTGCAGCAACATCACGGTAAGCAAATGTATTTGCACCATAATTAGATACAGCGGGTTTGTTCCAGTTATTTTTTATCGCCTCTTCAATGTACTGAAGAAAATGTTTCATAATTGTTAATGTCTATAAATAATGTATTAATGCGCAGCCATACATGGCAGACTGTTATTTTCAGCACAAAGGTCGTATTTCATTTTCAAACCGCAACATATTAGCGCCATACACCTTTATTGCGTGGCGAAAACAGAAAATATGTGGTAAAAATTAAAATATAGTGGCGAAATTTGAATTAATTATAACACAAATAATACGCAAAACAAGCATTTTCGCCACAAACAACAAAATTTAGCGCATATTTTGAACAAGAATTAAACAAAAGGCCAAAGAACTGAAAAAGGAGATAAACATAAAACAAACGACACTATAAAAGGCAAAAATAGTTGAATTATTTACAACCCGAAATGCAAGGAATAAAGAAGAAAAAAATAGCAGCAGAACCTCAAGCAAATTATAGAGAAATCACAAAGATTTAAACGACTTATTAAATAAAATAAATAAAAAACGCAGATTTTCACACAACTTCTTGCTTATATGAATAAAGGAACTAACTTTGCAAGTAGAGAAGAGCAAACATTAACATAACGTGAGGCAGCCCACACACTGCCCCACACCATAAAACAACAAAATCATGGAAAAAGAGATTAAATTCAGTTTGGTCTACCGTGACATGTACCAATCATCCGGCAAGTTCCAACCTCTTGCAGAGCAATTAGAAAAAATTGCTCCGGCAATTATAGAAATGGGCTGTTTTGCCCGCATCGAGACAAACGGAGGAGCATTTGAGCAAGTAAACCTCATGGCAGGAGAAAACCCCAACAAGGCAGTGAGGCGCTTCACTAAACCGTTCAACGAAGCCGGCATACAGACACACATGCTCGACAGAGCACTCAATGCGCTTCGCATGTTCCCTGTTCCGGCCGACGTAAGACGACTGATGTACAAAGTGAAGAAAGCCCAAGGAGTAGACATCACACGTATTTTCTGCGGTCTGAATGACACACGCAACATTATACCCTCAATCAAGTATGCTCTTGAGGCCGGCATGATACCACAGGCCACACTATGCATTACAAGTTCACCGATACACACAGTGGAATACTACAGCGGCATTGCCGATGAACTTATTGCTGCAGGCGCTACAGAAATCTGTCTCAAGGACATGGCCGGCATTGGTCGTCCGGCATTCTTGGGTCGCCTGACAAAGAGCATCAAAGAGAAGCATCCCGAAGTCATTATACAGTATCACGGACATAGCGGCCCGGGTCTTTCAATGGCCTCAATACTCGAAGTCTGCAAAAACGGTTGCGACATAATAGACACAGCCATTGAACCACTCTCCTGGGGAAAGGTACACCCGGACATAATCAGCGTTCAAGCAATGCTTAAAGATGCAGGATTTAAAGTGCCGGAAATCAACATGAACGCATACATGAAAGCCCGTAGCCTTACACAAGAATTCATTGATGACTGGCTTGGAATTTTCATGGACAAGAACAACAAACTGATGAGTTCCCTTTTGCTCACCAGCGGACTTCCCGGTGGCATGATGGGTTCAATGATGTCCGACCTTGCAGGTGTACACAAAGGCATAAACGGTATTTTACAGAGCAAAGGCAAGCCTACATACACACTTGACGAACTGATGGTAGAACTGTTCAATGAAGTAGCTTATGTTTGGCCACGTGTCGGATACCCCCCACTTGTGACTCCATTCAGCCAGTATGTCAAGAACATTGCGCTCATGAACCTCCTCTCACGTGCACAGGACGAGCCCCGTTTCAGTCGCATGGACGAAAGCATGTGGGGCATGATTCTTGGCAAGAGCGGTCGTCTGCCCGGCGATGTAGCACCCGAAATCAAAGAACTGGCCAAAGAAAAAGGTTACGAGTTCACCACGGCCGACCCGCAGAGTTTCTACCCCGATGCTCTTGACAAATACCGCAATGAAATGAAAGAACTCGGTTGGGACACCGGTGAGGATGACGAAGAACTGTGGGAATTCGCAATGCATGAGCGCCAATACCGTGACTACAGAAGCGGTGTTGCAAAAGAGAGATTCCTTGCAGACATAGAAAAAGCCAAGGATAGCGAAATGGCAGCCAAAGGTGTGAGTCTTGAAGAGATAAAGGCAATCAAGCATGCAAAGGCCGACCCCATCGTAGCACCGGTTAAAGGTCAGCTTGTATGGGAGGTTGCAATAGAAGGCGAGTCACTTCCTCCAGCAATCGGTAGCCATGTAAATGCTGATGAAATGTTCTGTAGCATCATTACACCATGGGGGCAATTACAGCCGGTTGCAACAGGCTTGGGCGGACGCGTAATTGAAATATGCGCACAACAAGGAGCCCATGTGAACCGTGGCGAGATTATAGCATACGTACAAAGAGATGAACTTTTCAACTGATAAACAAATGTGGGTGACCCAAAAGTGAAATGGGTCACCCACGTTTGTAGGGAGGTTGGATAAAAAGAGCTATTTTTAGGCTTGCAAAGCCCGAAAAAACGCAGTTTACTAAGCGTAAATGAGTATTTTTCGGGCAAGCGTAACAACAAA
>JAZNDZ010000093.1:0-18352 GCA_045588345.1 Bacteroidaceae bacterium | reverse complement strand
AAGAATTTTGCCTACTTGAATTTTGATAATTACTCGTTGTTGGAGGCATGGGATGCCAACCTTGTTATGCGAATGCTGGATGATGTCTATCCGGGTTATGAATATATTTTGTTAGATGAAGTACAGAACCTGGATGAGTGGGACCTATGGGTTAGTGAACTCTATAGATTGGGAAAGAATCTTGTAATTACTGGTAGTAATGCTAGAATGCTAAGCAGTGAAATGGCTACAGTTCTAACAGGAAAATATCTTCAAGTGGAAATGTTACCATTTAGTCTTGAGGAGTTTTTCGACTGGAATAAACTGGACCTTCACATGTTGAAGCCGGAAGATATAACGAATTCATTCGTATTGACAGATGATTATCTTAGGAATGGAGGTTACCCTGAAGTGGTAGCTACACGCCAATTGACACGCAGTTATCTTGACACCTTATTTGATTCTATCATATGGAAAGATGTGGCCAAACGTCATAATGTCCGTAATGTGACTGATTTGAATAATTTGGCCATGTATCTTGTGTCTAACTTCTGCAATCCTGTTAGTGCAAACGATTTGAATACGGAACTAGGTTTCTCCAGTGTCAATACGACCAAGAAGTATATGGATTACTTGCATGAGCCATATCTTTTCTACTATTTATCACGCTACAACAATAAACTCAAGTTGATGAAGAAAGCACCTAGGAAAGTGTATGTGGTTGACAACGGATTTGTTGCATCTAAGGCGTTCTCTTTGAGTGACAACTTAGGACGTTTGTTGGAAAATCAGGTGTTCATAGAACTTGTACGTCGAGGCTACGATGTAGAAAGAACTATGTTCTATTATCGTTCACGAAACGATAAGGAAGTTGATTTTGTTCTTCGCAAAGGAGCGCTTATAGAACGCTTGGTACAAGTTTGCTATGATATGAGCAATCCAAAAACAGAGAAGCGTGAAGTAGATAGTATAGTTGAATGTGCTGGAGAATTAAAATGCAACAACCTTGTTATCGTCACCAATAACGACAAACGCATGATAGAAAAAGATGGTTACAGAATAGACGTCGTGCCAATTGCAGAATTTTAGGAAAAGTTGTTATATACCTGCCTGTATGCCATCTTAAAATGATATAGAAAAACAATGCTATAGAATTTCAACGATGAATATAGATGAGATTATTGCAAGGCTTCATGAATTGGAGGAAGAAAACTCAATGTTGAAAAGTCTTCTCTCAAAGCATGGGATAGCATACGAGAAAGTTCAGCCGGAAATAGTTGTTCTTGCACAAGAATCTGAAAAGCAAAATTCTGCAATGCACAGTTTATCATTGCAAGAGAAAGTAGATTTGTTTCGCTCTCTGTTTAAAGGGCGAGAGGATGTCTTTGCAAAAAGATGGTATAGTGATACTTCTAAAAAATCAGGCTACCAACCTGTTTGTGAGCGTGAATGGAATAGAGAGTTTTGCGATAAGCGAAAACATAAATGTGCAGAATGTCCTAATCGCCTATTCGCCCCATTGACTAATGAACATATTTATAATCATCTTGCAGGAAAAGATGATTACGGAAGAGATGTTGTAGGTGTGTATCCGATAATGGATGATAACACCTGCAACTTCTTGTGTACCGACTTTGATGACAAAAGTTGTGAACACGGTTATCAGAACGATGTGCTTGCTTTTGTTTGTGTCTGCAAAGAATGGGAAATTCCTTGCTACATAGAACGTTCTCGTTCTGGCAATGGAGCACATGTGTGGATTTTCTTTGAAACACCGATTGCTGCTGAAAAGGCAAGAAAATTGGGAAAGGCCATCCTCACTGAAGCGGTGAACAAGAATGCCCGTGTATCTTTTAATTCATACGACAGGTTCTTTCCCAATCAAGACACTCTGCCAGAAGGTGGTTTCGGCAATCTTGTGGCCTTGCCATTACAAGGCAAAGCCAGACGTAATGGGAACAGCATCTTTGTTGATGAGAAATTTCAGCCATACACCGATCAATGGGAAATTCTTCTCAATGTACAGAAAATAGATGAGTCAAGGATTACATATATAATCCAAACACACAACTACTCAATAGGAGAACTTACCAAAAGCAGTGAAAGCAAACCATGGGAAACACCCAAACCTGTAACCATTGAAAAAGCCGATTTTCCATCAAGCATTACCTTGATAAGGGCAAATATGCTCTATATTCCAATGGAAGGGTTATCAGCAAAAGCAATTAACCATTTCAAGCGTATAGCAGCCTTTTACAATCCTGAATTTTATGCAAAACAAGGAATGCGTTTATCCACGTATGATATTCCTCGTATAATCTCTTGTTCGGAGTTTATGGATGATTATCTTGCTATACCTCGTGGTTGTGAAGATGATGTTATTGATGTTCTTAAGCATTACAATATAGAATATGTGATTGAGGATAAGACTAGCCAAGGGCGACAAATAAATGTGATATTCAGGGGCGCTCTTCGTGAAGAACAGCAAAAGGCTATGGACTGTATGCTTCCACACTGTATAGGAACATTATCTGCAACGACTGCTTTTGGAAAAACGGTATTTGCCATAGCAATGATTGCCAAACGCCAAGTAAACACCTTGATTTTAGTACATAGAAAATCATTGCTTGACCAATGGAAGAAGCAACTGGAGGATTTCCTGGAAATAAATGAAGTTGTTATAAATGACGGAAAGAAACGAAAGAGTAGGAAACAACAATCTCCAATAGGTACTCTTTATTCGGGAAAAGACACTATACATGGAATTATTGATATTGCATTGATGCAATCTTGTTTTGAAGGAAACGAGGTGAACTCATTTGTGGAGAACTATGGAATGGTAATCGTTGATGAGTGTCATCATGTGTCATCTGTCAGTTTTGAACAGGTGCTTCGCAGGGTAAAGGCAAAATACGTTTATGGACTTACAGCAACTCCAATTCGCAAGGATGGTCATCAGCCTATTATTTTTATGCAATGTGGTAAAACCAGATTCACGGCAGATGCTCATGACCAAATGAACAATCAAAGTTTCTCTCGTATTCTTATACCGCGTTTTACAACATTCCGAAATATATCCTCGGATGATAAAACATATACTCAGATTGTTGAGACAATCTCAAAAGACGAAGCAAGAAACAGGCTGATTATTGATGATGTACATAAGGCAATAGTCGAAAGTCGCACTCCTATTGTTCTTACAAGTTTAACCTCACATGTAAGGGAGCTTGCTGAAATGATATTGCCTTATGCGAAGCACGTTATAACTCTTATAGGTGCAGATTCTATAAAAGAGAAAAGGATTGCAATGGAACGATTGCGGAATATCCCGCCCACAGATTCATTGGCAATTGTAGCTACGGGTAAATATATCGGAGAGGGGTTTGATTATCCGAGACTTGACACACTATTCCTTGCGTTGCCAATATCGTGGAAAGGTAATATCGCTCAATATGCAGGCAGACTACATAGAAATTTTGAAGGTAAAAAAGAAGTACGTATTTACGATTATGTGGACATAAGAGTTCCACTTTGTGAAACAATGTATCGTAAACGTTTAAAAGGATACGCTTCTGTTGGTTATGGTACGATATCTACAAATGGCAAAACAGACTTTTTAAAGAAAGAACTGATATTTGACAGCAACACTTATAAAACAGCATTCCATCAAGACCTTGTTGGTATAAAGCAAAGTCTTGTGATTTCTTGTCTAAGGATAAAGTACAAGTATCCACCTCGTCTTATATCTCAACTTCGGGATTTGTTGCACAATGGAATAGAAATTGCCGTGCATATCAAAGAGCAAGGATATAATGAGAAAGATTTGGCAGATGTTGGTCTTGATGTCATTTATAGGAATGACCTATCTATACAATGTGCTATAATAGACAAGTCTATAGTTTGGTATGGGAACATTAATTTACTTGGGTATAATGCCGAAGATAGTAATGTAATGAGAATATGCGACACCTCAATTGCAACAGAATTGATTGATATAATATACGAAGACAATTCCAAACAGATTCTTTATAATTCAGGTAAAAATCTTGTATAGTAAATATTTGAACAATAAAGAAAGACTAAATTCTATTTCAGTTCAAATATTTACTAAACTTGCTGTAATTCGCGAACACAAACTACCTACGTCTGAGGGATTACCCAGCTATTTTATGTTTCCCTTGTGAATTTAGTCACTTCGTAGCAATAGACTACTGTAGAGCGGTCATTGCCTCCGCCGTCACCGCCCTGCATTCCAAAATTCAGGAAATAATAAACTATTGATTTTCCTTAATTTATGCCCTACAAACACGCAAAAAGGGGAAAGTTTCAAAACTTTCCCCTTTTTATTTCGTGATTCGCCTGGACTCACAATGTGACTCGCTTGGGGCTCGAACCCAAGACCCCATCCTTAAAAGGGATGTGCTCTACCTGCTGAGCTAGCGAGTCTACCTAATTGCCGTTAAGCGAGTGCAAAGATAGGGATATTTTCCGTATATGCAAAATTTTCATTCAATTTTTAACAGCCGAGAGTGTAAAAACTGTAAAAAGCAGCATAAAAACTGCTATTATCCGTTCTTGTCGCTTTCGTCCGCGTCCTTAGTAGCACCCTTCTTGCCGTCGAAGACAGTGGTGTCAATTGCCTCCTTGATTGTACGTTCCTCGGAATAACCGAAAGTTGCAGCAATCTCGTGGTAACGTTTCAGATAGCCAAGAATGAGAGTAGTCAACGGCAGAGCGACAATCATGCCAAGGACACCAAGCAGATGCCCCCATATGGAAAGGGAAAGAAGGATTATTGCCGGGTGCAGATTCATGCGTTTGCCCATGATACGCGGAACAAGAAAAAGGTCCTGAATAACCTGTACCACAGCCAACACCACCAACGCAGACAATAGTATGAGCCAGAAATCGCCTCCTGTACTTACAGCCTTGAGCATAGCCAACAACAGCATGGGGACTACTGACAACAACTGAAGATAGGGAACAAGATTAAGGAAACCAATAAACACTCCGAATGCGATTGCTGCCGGAAAATCTATGATGACAAAACCTATTGAATAGAGTACACCCACACAGAACGCAACAAGTGACTGCCCGCGGAAATACTGGTTCATGCCACGTACAAGGTCACCCCACAATTTTGTCGCGACACTGCGCCATTGCTGGGGAATGTACAACGTCCACGAACCTGAAAGGCGCTCAAAATCGAGCAAGATAAAGAACAGATACAGCAGGACTATGCCCAGCGAGAATATTGCCTTCACCACATCGACAGTACCAAAAGCAATGCTCTGCAATTTATTGAAAGCCATATTGTTCAGTTCCATTACCAGTTCGCTGTTAAGCAGCGACACCATGTCATTTTCCTTCATCATCCGCTTGAAGAACTCCATAATGGGCTCCGGGATAGTGGAGTTTGTGAGATTGTTGTTTATCAGGGAAAGCGCAATGTCTTTCAATGAGATTATTTCATTGATTATCGAGGGCAGAACGAGCATCAGCAACCCATATATGAGCAAACCGATAAACAGCAGTGCAACAATGATTGACAGCACCCTGAACTTGAAGCGCAACCTGTGTTGTATGAATGATACTAAAGGTTGAATAAGATAGGCAAGCAACCAGGCTATAGCAAAAGGCAAAAGCACGCTACTCAGGCTATTGAGCACAAAATAGGAAACTGCAATGGCTGCGACAAGCATCACTATGCGCAAGAAACGCCCTAAAGATATTTCACTCTGTTTCATAGTCTTTTTTTGTTACAAAGGGGCTCATTCATCGACCTGCATAGCCTTTTCATCGGCACCGGCCACAACAATAACAAATTCGCCGCGCGGTTCGTTCTTGGTGAAGTGTTCTATGAGTTCTGCAAGTGTTCCTCGCCGACACTCCTCATGCAGTTTGGATATTTCGCGCACGGTAGCAGCCTGACGTTCGGGACCAAAGGATTCGGCAAACTGGGCAAGGCTCTTGAGCACACGGTAAGGCGACTCATAGAATATCATGGTACGTTGCTCGCCCTTGAGGAAATTCAGTCTCGTCTGGCGACCCTTCTTCTGTGGCAGAAAGCCCTCAAAAACAAATTTGTCGCATGGCAAAGCAGAACTTACCAGCGCTGGTACAAAGGCAGTTGCACCAGGCAGGCACTGCACCTCTACCCCACATCTTACAGCCTCGCGCACCAACATGAAACCAGGGTCGGAGATTGCAGGAGTACCTGCATCGGAAATGAGCGCAACATGATGCTCGCAATCCCTGATGCGTTCAGCAAGCGAGCCCACAGTCTTGTGCTCATTGAACTTGTGATGCGAGTACATTGGCACCTGGATTTCGAGGTGCTTCAGAAGTTTTGCCGATGTACGTGTATCTTCGGCCAAAATAAAATCCGCCTCACGGAGTATGCGCACAGCACGCATGGTTATATCCTCAAGGTTACCCACCGGAGTGGGTACAACATACAGCATTCCCATATTATATAATTTATACAATGCAAATTAAACACTTTTAAAGCAACTATGCGAGAATTACGCACACTTTTTGCAGCAAAAGAGAGAAGAATAAAAGCTGTTGATAACTTGAAGCCGATAAGAGTTTGTTTTCTTGCCTAAATGTTTATCTTTGCAGTAACAGCAAATACCTCTATTGCAAAAACACACAAAAACAGATATATGAACAGATTTTCCGACTATAACCGCATGGAAATGTCCCGCAGAGGACGTATTGAAGTTATTTGCGGCTCAATGTTCTCAGGCAAGACCGAGGAACTGATACGCCGCCTGAAGAGAGCGAAATTCGCGCACCAGAAGGTGGAGATTTTCAAGCCTGCGCTCGACACACGATATTCAGAACAGGAGGTGGTGTCACACGACAGCAACCACATTCTGTCAACCCCCATTGAGTCATCGGCAAGCATTCTGCTACTGGCAAACGATTGCGATGTCGTAGGCATTGACGAGGCACAGTTCTTTGACAGCGAACTTGTTGAGGTGTGCAACGAACTTGCACGCCGCGGAACAAGAGTAATCATTGCCGGACTGGACATGGACTTCCGCTGCCAACCTTTCGGGCCCATGCCTGCACTCATGGCACTGGCCGACGACGTTACCAAGGTACATGCAATTTGCGTGAAATGCGGTAACCTTGCATACGTATCGCACCGTCTCGTAAGCGGCGAAAAGCAGGTTCTGCTTGGCGAGAAGCAAGAGTACGAGCCATTATGCCGCGAATGTTACCATGCTGCAATGAGAGAAAGAGAGACCAAAAGCGCACAGGAAGGACAAGAATAAAACAGTGAAAAAAGAGATGTTCAAGAACCTTTTCATAGACCTTGACGACACATTGTACGATTTTTCGGCAGCCTCGCGTGAGGCTTTTGAAGAAACGTATGAACAACTTGGCTATGAACGGTATTTTGGTTCCTTTGAACATTACATGAGCATATATGCCCCCTACAATCTTGAATTATGGAAACTCTATGGCGAGGGGAAGATAACTAAAGAGGAACTGAACCGCAGGCGATACAGTTACCCGCTTGAGTGCGTTGGAGTGAATGACCTCGAACTGGGTGAATGTTTTTGTAAAGAGGCACTAAGGCGCATACCTACAAAAGGCAACCTCATACCGAGCGCAATAGAACTGCTTGAATACCTGCGCCCCAAATACCGTATGTTCATACTGTCAAACGGATTCACAGAACTGCAATCACGCAAAATGGCAACCGCCGGCATTGACCGATATTTTGATGACATAATACTATCCGAAGATATTGGCATCAACAAGCCACGGCCCGAACTTTTTGAATACGCACTCAAAAAAACAGGCTCACTGCTCAACGAAAGCATTATGATTGGAGACATGTTCGATACAGACATAATTGGAGCCGCCAACATAGGCATGCAGCAGATTTTCTTTAACCCGAAAGGCAAGCATGGACACCCATTTACCCCAACATACGAAGTAAGTGACTTGTTACAGATAAAAGAAATTCTTTAAAGCCAAGGTACGATGAGCAACAAAAGACGTGCATCAATACTTATCATATACACCGGAGGAACAATAGGCATGATACACAATGCCGACACCGGGGCACTGGAAAGTTTCAACTTCGACCACTTGCTGAGCCATGTACCGGAACTCAAGCAACTGAGCATTGATATCGATTCCATAACATTTGACCCTCCTATCGATTCCTCCGACATGGAACCGGAACTTTGGAGCCGCATAGTCAGCATCATAGAAAAAAACTATGACCAATACGACGGTTTTGTAATACTGCACGGAACAGATACCATGTCATTCACAGCATCGGCACTCAGTTTCATGCTTGAAGACCTCATGAAACCCGTTATACTGACGGGAAGTCAGTTGCCAATAGGCGCACTGCGTACCGACGGCAAGGAAAACCTCATAACAGCCATTGAAATAGCAGCAGCCAAAGATGCAGACGGCAACCCCATGGTACCCGAAGTATGTGTGTTCTTCCATGAAAAACTGATGCGCGGCAACCGTACGACAAAGATTAACTCCGAGAGTTTCGGAGCATTCGGTTCAAACAACTACCCCAATCTTGCCAAAGCAGGAACAGATATACAGTTCTTCACACGCAACATAAGGAAATACGTTCCAGGCTTGAAACTAAAAGCGCATCACGAATACAACAGCAACATTGTCATCTTCTCACTTTTCCCTGGAATACAACAGGAGGTTGTTGAAAAACTGCTCAGCGCCAAAGAACTCAAAGGTATAATATTCCGCACCTACGGTGCCGGTAATGCACCACAGAAGAAATGGCTTGTTGATGCACTGACGAAGGCAACAGCCGAAGGTAAGATAATTATAAACATTACCCAGTGCGCAGGCGGCAGCGTACACATGGAACGCTATGAGACAGGCCTGCAACTTCTTGAAGCAGGAGTAATAAGCGGCAAAGACTCCACTGTTGAAGCCGCACTCACCAAACTAATGTATCTCTTGGGCAAAAATCTCCCAGTTGAAGAAGTACGTCGCCGCATGAGCAAGAGTTTTGCCGGCGAAATATCAGTATAAGTTTCTATCGTTCAGAGCACAACTAAGAGGTGTGACAGATTTAAAGTTGTGGCAGGGTGGACAAAAAGTGGCGATGACCTACTCTCGGCTCTGTAGAAAAAAGGTGTGGGTAATATTTTACTTGTACGATTATTTTCTATCTGGAATATCTTATTCTAAGGTTAATTTTACCCTTAATCAGTTATCTTGTATTCCTCTTGTAGTTGTTCTATCATGTTCTTTTGGCGGCCAAAAGAACGAAAAGCCCCGGCACAGAGTTCACCAGTCGCATGATGCTTTGCTCATGAATTGCCGTGCAATATCATTCGGTCGGCTGGGTGCTGAAGCACACTCCTTTGGGAACATGAATGTCCACCCTGCCTATTTTTATGACCCGGCTCTGCATTTTTTTTTGCAGTGGTCATTAATGCTAATTTTTAATGCTTACATTCCCTTTTGTAGTGTACGTTACGCACTAAAAACCAATAAATGCGTCCGTTTTTATCTCTTGTAGGCATTTTTTACTTGTGTCAAATCTGTTAAATAAGCATCATATTTCGCTAAAGGTCAATATGTTGTAGAAATATAATAACGTTCAAACGTTTGAAAGACAATGGATTTTCTCTACTTTTGTGCAAAATAGATAAATTTACCGCAAATCTTAAAAAGTGAGCTATGATTCATATCGGAAGTATCATCAAAAAGAGATTCGATGAACAAGGGCTCTCTGTCTCTTGGTTCGCTAAACAATTGTGCTGTGACCGCACAAATGTATATAGTATTTTCAAACGCGAAAGTATTGATACGTTGTTGCTTGTAAAAATATCCTCAATACTTCGTCATGATTTCTTCAAGTATTATAGCGAGAATCTTGATTTGAAACAAGAATAATATTTTCATTTCAAGCAACAGCTATGCAGCGCATGCGCTGTTGCCTTGTAGTGGGAAACGGTTTATCTCTGCCCGTTTCCCACATTTTTATTGAAATGGGGTGTAACCTGTGGCACCGTTATTTGCGTTCAACAATTTCAAAAGGTACGCGTACGGATACACCGTTTTTCATCATGTCTGTGATGTTGGGGTATATGCGTTGGCTGAAACTCTCCCATGCGCGTTGTTCCATTTGGCTCCAACCGGCCTCTGCTATCGCCATGGCGCGTGGAAAAGCCATGTATGTTACGCGGTTTATGTCTCTTATCGCTTCGGCCCAAAGTGTTGCCATTACTCCCGTTATGTGTGCTTGCTCCTCGGGCTGTAATCCAAGGCCGGGGTCAAGGCGGTAACTCTGTTCAAGTGTTGTGACGGGCATTCCCCAGTTGTTGAATTCGGGTAAATCTCCAGGGTATTGCGGGTAATCAAGGTATGCGTGTTCGCCTGGTGCCATAATCAGTTCGTGCCCATTTATGCGTGTGAGTTCAACGCATTTGGGCGTGAGTGCATTGCGCCATGTTACAAGGGTTACGTCTTTCGGGTAAGGGAACAGGTAATCGTTGGCGGGTGGCCACATGTTGTCAAGTTCGCACCAAAGTATGGCCTTTTTGCCGTTGCTGCGCACAAAGTCAAGTATTCTGTTGAAGAATGGAATCATCAACTGTGAGGTTTTTTTGTATCCGAGTTCCTGCATCATGGCAATGCAATGTGGGCACTTTGCCCAGTTTTCTTTTACTGCTGCCTCGTCGCCTCCAAGGTGTATGCGGTTCGAGGGGAACAGTCTGGCAACCTCTGCTATAATATCCTTGTATACGTTGTAGACTTCCTCGTTTGCCGCACAAAGCATCATGTTTGTGGTTGTGCCGAGTTCTTTCTTCTCGTTGTGGCGGAATGAGCAACCCAGTTGCGGGTGAGCTGCGAGTATGGCAACGGAGTGGCCGGGTATGTCAAGTTCCGGAATGACTTCAATATTGCGTTCCGCAGCGTATTCAATAATCTCCTTTATATCATCTTGTGTGTAATAGCCATTGTCAGGGCCTTGGTTGCTCGCACCTTGTTTGCGGAACGCGCCTATGCGTGTCAGTTCTGGATGGCTTTTTATCTCAATGCGCCAGCCTTGGTCGTCTGTTAAGTGCAGTTGTAGCACGTTGAATTTGAAACGAGCCATCTGGTCTATAAAGAATTTTACATCCTTTACGGGCAAGAAGTGGCGTGCCGGGTCGAGCATTATCGCACGGTGCGGGTAGCGTGGCGCATCGTCAATTGCTATATGCTCAATCCGTTGCGCTGTTGTGTTGCACACGTCGCCTAATAATATCTGGTCAAGTGTTTGTAGTCCCCAGTAAAGGGCTCCTTCTGTTGCGCCTTTTATTGTTACGCCTCTTTTGTCAACTTTAAGCGTGTAATGCTCGTTGCCGTGGAGAGTGGTGTCAATTCCTATTTCAATAATATTTTTGTTGCGGCTGTTGTCAATATTGAGTTTAAGGCCTAATCTTGTTGCAAGCACCTTTTTCAGTTCCTTGATGATGAAACTGTTCTCGTGCAGGTTGCTTTTTATGACACTTTTTTCATTAAATTTGAAAGTGTTGCCGTCGGCGCAATACTCAATGCTGTTCGGGATAGGAATCAGTGCTGAACTGTTGTTTTGTGCAAAGGTTTTTGGCATCTGTATTGTAAGCATGCATGCCAAAAGTGTTATGTACGCTCTCTTCATTTTTATTTTTTGATTTTTAGTCTGTTTAGTGCTTGCTGGTACCTTTTTGCGTTGGCGTTGTGCTGGCTAAGAGTTTTGGCAAAGTTGTGTGTGCCTGATAGGTCTTCCTTGGCGCACATGTAAAGGTAATCGTGTTTCTTGTAGTCTAATACACTTTCCAATGCCTGTTTGGTTGGTATGCGTATGGGGCCAGGGGGCAGTCCTTTGTATTTGTATGTGTTGTA
Organism: Bacteroidaceae bacterium; assembly: GCA_045588345.1. GTDB lineage: Bacteria > Bacteroidota > Bacteroidia > Bacteroidales > Bacteroidaceae > HGM04593. The sequence continues at coordinate 6,481 of JAZNDZ010000093.1, read as the reverse complement.
TCTGGAGTTTGTTTCAAGGTCCTTCGTCAGTATACGTTTGCGTGTGGGGTCTCCTAATGCAAACTTCACGGTGGGGTCGGCCTGTAGCGGCATGCCTTTTTTAAGTCTGTTGATATATAGACCTGCGACAATGGGCATCTCTTCCTTGCTGTTGGTCTCCTCATCTACAATGGATGCGAGTGTGGCAATCTCTTCGGGTGTCATACCCAGAGCGTCGGCCTTGGCTTTTCTTTTGCTGTTCCAGAACTTTTCTCTCTCCTTCATTAACCTAATCATCAGGTTTTCGGGTTTTATGTCCCAATAGACCTCATAGGTTTCGGGAATGAACAAAGAGGGCAAGGAGGCTTTTGTGTAGCCTATACGGTTGTAATATACCGGGCTGTTTGTGTATTGGCTCAACTCTGCTGAATCGAGCATCAATTGTCTGCTTATGGTGCCGACCAATTGCGGTATTGTCCTTGCTGAAGGTACTGTGAGTTTTACAGGAGTTTGGGTGTTGCTTACAATCCTGTAGTATATGTCCTTCATTGTGTCGCCATCCTTTACTGCGAATTTCCCGCTTCTCTTGCGAGCGTCGAAGTTGTTGTGCTTGGCCAGTATCTTGAATCCTTCGGCCGATGCCGGATGTATTATCTCTTCGATTTGTGAAACGACACTGCCGGCGCTGTCTTCTGGGGTTATGTATATATATGCAGTTTCGCTAATGTTTATCTGCTTTACTCTTGTTATATAATATTCATTTCCCATGATTGCGGCAGCCACTATGCAGACTATGGATATTAGGGCTGTAAGGGAGAGTATATAACGTAATATTCGCTTTGTCTTTTTTTGTTTGGGTTTCATATTTGTCTGTTTTTGTTTGTATTCAGTTTTGCTATGCGAATTTAACTTTTTATTCTCACAAACTCAAGATAAATCTTATATACTTGACCGTAAAATATATTAGTTGTGATAATTGTAACGAAAAAGTATGGAAATTTGTAATATTTTTAATATCTTTGCACGAAGTATGGCAAATTATTGCATGACTTAATGTGCTTAAAATTCGTTTGCAAATACAAACTATTGAAATATGAAAAAGTTTTTTTTGAAAAAATCCATTCTGGTGATGTTCGCTGTCATTATGGCGGTGACATCTTGTACATCCTACAAGAAAGTCCCTTATTTGCAGAACAGCAAGGAAGTTGATTACTCAGTTGCTGATGCCGGGCTTTTCGAGGCAAGGATACAGCCTCAGGATATCTTGAATATTATCATTGTCAACCCGAACGACATAACGGCTTCAATGGGATACAACCTTGTCACTCCATCTGATGCCGCCGAAAGGCAGATGTACTTGTCTACACAGCCTACACTCCAGAACTATATTGTAAGGAATGACGGTACGGTGACAATACCGAATGTGGGTGATGTGAAGATTGCCGGTTTGACTGTTTCGGAGGCAGAAAAACTTATATATGAGAAGGTAAAGGACTCTTTTGAGGCAGCTCCTTCGGTAATTGTCCGTTTTGTAAATTTCAAGATTTCGGTGCTTGGCGAGGTTAATGCTCCGGGCTCTTATACCGTAAAGAACGGCAAGGTCAATATTTTCGAGGCGCTTGCCATGGCGCGCGACCTGACTGTATATGGCTTGCGTGACAATGTTAAGATTATCCGTGAAAACAAAGATGGAACCAAAGGCATTTTTGAGGTTAATCTCAATGATGCAAATATACTCACATCTCCATACTTCTATCTTCAGCAGAATGATGTTGTGTATGTGACACCAAACAAATCAAAGGCTAAGAATTCTGATATAGGTTCTTCTACCTCATTGTGGTTCTCTGCAACCTCAATACTAATTTCATTGACATCTTTAATGTATAATATCCTAAAATAATATAGTATGCGTGAAAATGACAATGTTACAAGCAATATGCTTGAGGAAGATGGCTTTAGCTTAAAGAAAATCTTGTCATACGCTGTTGCGTACTGGAAGACTGTGTTGGTATCTGTAATCCTGTGTTTTGCAGTTGCATTTGCATATTTGCGGGTTGCTGTACCCAACTATCAGGTAACTGCAAAAATCCTGTTGCAGGACAAGGAAAGGGGTTCGTTTGCTTCACAGGCAGATATGTTGGCGGATTTCGGTTTCCAAGCACAGGATGCTAATGTTGAGAATGAAATAGAGGTCATTAAGTCAATGTCAGTAACTCGTGGTGCTGTTGCCGATGCTCAGTTGTATATATCATACTCTTTGCCGGGTTTCAACGAACAACCGATATACAAAGACGATAGCCCGTTTACGGTTACCTATGGTGTAGATGCGTTGGGTAATTTCAGTATGGACTCTGTATATAAATTGAGAGTTCCATTGAAATTTGACTTTGTGTTTGACGGTGAAGGCGGTACCAAGGTTGTGTATGAGTGTCTGCTAAATGAAGAAGATAAAGAGCCTGTGGTGTTTACCGAAGAGTTTACAGGTCCTTCATGCGTGTTGAATACACCTCATGGCAATGTTCTCGTGCAGAAGAACGATTGGGTTGAGGAGTATCCCAAGGGTGAACTTATTGTAAACGTTTCTCCAGTTGAGAGTGCAGCACGTTTTTATATGACCCAGTTGGCGGTTGCTCCAATCTCAAAGACATCTTCTGTTTCAGTAATGGCTATCAATACGCCCGTGCCAAATACAGGTATGGACTTCCTGAATGCTGTCATTGAAAATTATAATGACGTGACAAATGAAGAGAAACGTCAGGTTGCACGTCAGACCGAGGCTTTCATTGTAGAACGCATTGATTCTTTAAGCAAGGAACTGTTGATTATGGAGACTCGTTTGTCTACATATAAGAAAAACAACCAACTTATTTCTTCGTCTCTTGATGCGGCTGCTATCAGCAAGAATAAGATTGAATATACCAAGCAACTTGAGGATGTTGACCTTAAATTGAAGTCTTCGGAGTTTCTTAAGGATTTCATCAACAATCCTGTCAATGACATGAAGGCGGTGCCTACAACTTTCGGTCTTTCGGTCGACCCGGCGTTGGTTGCCATAATCAACAACTATAACCAGGAAGTTATGGCTTATGGCCGTCTTGAACTCTCGGCAAAAGGTGATAACCCTGCTTTGAAAAGGGCTGCATTGAGAGTGAAGCAGTTGCAGGCAGACTTGCGCGTGGCAATCAATGCTTTTGACCGCTCTATGAATATGCAGCGTGATGCAGTGGCTGCTTTGCTTGAGGGCTACACGACACGTTATGAGCAGTCTCCCGACATTGAGCGTGAACTTATGACAATTGAACGCGAGTGTAAAATTAAGTCTGAATTGTATGTTATGCTTTTGCAGAAGTACGAAGAGAATGCGTTGAGCCTTGCTGTTGCATCAAATAACTTGAGGTGTATTGATTCTCCAATGCTTCAGGGTAAGGTGGCACCGAATTCTAAAATGATTCTCTTGCTGGCGCTTTTGGCAGGTTTGGCCATTCCGGTTCTGTTTATATACATCCGCGAGTCAATGCGTACTACATTGACTATAAATGATGACATAACTGCGCTTACAACAATTCCGAGTGTTGGTACAATACCGTTGAAGCGTTTCGCAAAGAAGACTTCCTCTACAATTGTTGTTGAGCGTAACAAGAACGATCTTATGGCCGAGGCATTCCGTACAATCCGAACCAATTTGCAGTTTGTCATGAAAAACTCAACTGGAAAGGTTGTGATGTTTACTTCTACCACCTCTGGTGAAGGAAAGTCGTTCGTGGCTTCAAACCTTGCAATGAGTGTTGCTATGTTGGGTAAGAAAGTGCTTCTCGTGGGTCTTGACATACGTCGTCCAAGATTGGCAGATATGTTCGGGCTTGATAAGGAGGCTGAGGGTATTACAAGTTATCTTGCTGCGGATGCAAAAGAGACTTCGATGCTTGACAATTTCATTGTTCCATCAGGCATTGAAGATAATCTATACATTCTTCCTGCCGGTATTGTGCCTCCTAACCCGGCCGAGTTGTTGTCACGCAACAATCTTGACAAGGCTATCGAGTATTTTGCTTCTAAATTCGATTATATCGTATTGGATACAGCGCCGGTTGCTCTTGTTACTGATTCAATGATTATCAGTCGTGTAGCCGATGCGGTTGCCTATGTCGCGCGTTACGATTATACCATGAAGGCCGATATTAGGTATGTCAATAATCTTGTTGCCGACGGCAAACTCAGCAATGTTTCATTGGTACTCAATGGCGATGATGTAAAGAAGAAGATGCATGGTTATGTGAGCGAGCGCCGTGGAAGCAATAAATATGTCGGTTACGGTTATTATCAAGATGGGCAAGAAAAGTAATGGACTGCTTGCTGAAAAGTGAATGATGAAGATGACTAAAAAGTGTATTGTGCGTTACGCTTGCCTTAGAATCCTCATTTACGTTCTGTGAATTGCGGTTTTTAAGTGTTCGCAAGTCTTAAACTACATTTTTTAATTCATCTCCCAATAAACGAGGGTGACTTTTTGGTCACCCTCGACGTTTTTTGTATGCATGTCATGCGGTATTCTTAGTTGCTAAATTAGCCAGAATGTCTATTTTTATTATTTGTGTAAAGAGGACTCTGGCATTTGATATCTCTCGTTTTGTGATTATTTTATAAGTAATCTGTAAAAAAATCCAAAAATGATTGCTTGTGGAGAAAAAAAACAGTACCTTTGCACTCCGTAATAATGACTGAACGGCTTCTTAAATAAACAATGACGATGAGTTTATTAAAAGAAAAATATGCTAAATATGATTTGCCGCAACGCTTCATGGCAATGGGGGTTTATCCCTATTTCCGTTGTATTGAGAGCGAGCAGGATACAGAAGTCCTGATGAGTGGCAAGAAGGTCCTGATGTTTGGTTCCAATTCATATATGGGTCTGACCAATCATCCAAGGATTAAGGAAGCCGCTATAGCCGCAACCCGCAAGTATGGTACAGGCTGCGCAGGTTCGCGTTTCTTGAATGGAACCGTTGATATTCATCTGCAGCTTGAAAATGAACTTGCTCAGTTTGTGGGTAAAGACGAGGCACTTGTGTATTCAACCGGTTTTCAGGTTAATTTGGGTGTTCTCTCATGTATTACGGGGCGCAAGGATACAATAATTTGTGATGAACTTGACCACGCCTCAATAGTTGACGGTCGCCGTCTTTCGTTCTCTACAGTCCGCAAGTTCCGCCATAACGATATGGAAGGCCTTGAGAGGGAACTGCAGGCATGTGACCCGGCTACAATAAAGATGATTGTCGTTGACGGTGTCTTCAGCATGGAGGGTGATATAGCCAATCTGCCCGAAATTGTACGCCTGAAGAAAAAGTACAATGCCAGCATATTCGTTGATGAAGCTCATGGTCTTGGTGTGTTAGGTCATCAGGGGCGCGGCACAGCGAATCATTTCGGTTTGACGGATGATGTTGACCTCTTGATGGGTACTTTCAGCAAGTCATTGGCAACCATCGGCGGTTTTGTCGCCGGTGACAAAGAGGTTATAAATTATATACGCCACAATTCGCGTTCTTATATATTCAGTGCAAGCAATACTCCTGCTGCAACAGCAGCGGCACTTGAGGCACTGCATATTATTCAGGAAGAACCTGAGCGCATGGAAAATTTGTGGAAGATAACCAACTATACTTTGAAGAATTTTCGCGAGATAGGTTTTGAGATAGGCAACACATCTACACCTATTATACCAATCTATATTCGTGATACTGACAAGACATTCCTTGTGACAAAGATGTTGTGGGAGGCTGGTGTTTTTGTTAACCCTGTAGTTCCGCCTGCATGTTCTCCACAGGATACCTTGATACGCTTCTCGCTCATGGCTACGCACACTAAAGAGCAGGTAGATAGGGCAATAGAGGCTATGGTGCCAATCTTCAAGCAGTTGGAGATTATAAAATAATGTTTTCGGGGTGTAGCGCAGTTGGTAGCGCATCTGGTTTGGGACCAGGGGGTCGCAGGTTCGAATCCTGTCACCCCGACAACTTAAGACAGCGTGCCGCAGTTGACGGTCGTGGCGCGTGCAGCAAATACGTTTTTGGGCATTGAAGCCTGGCGGTTACCGTTATTCGGGGTGTAGCGCAGTTGGTAGCGCATCTGGTTTGGGACCAGGGGGTCGCAGGTTCGAATCCTGTCACCCCGACAGAATCTCTTAAGGAAACTTGAGGGATTTTTTATTTTGGTCTTTAAGTGTTGTTGTAGGCTCAGTAGGGTTCAGTAGAAATTCAGTGTGGGTAATATTTTACTTGTACGATTATTTTCTATCTTGAATATCTTATTCCAAGGTTAGTTTTACCCTTAATCAGTTATCTTGTATTCCTCTTGCAGTTGTTCTATCATGTTCTTTTGGCGGCCAAAAGAACGAAAAGCCCCGGCACAGAGTTCACCAGTCGCATGATGCTTTGCTCATGAATTGCCGTGCAATATCATTCGGTCACATCAGTAGTGCTAAAGCACACTCCTTTGGGAA
>JAZNDZ010000092.1:0-18394 GCA_045588345.1 Bacteroidaceae bacterium | reverse complement strand
AGCAAATTTCTACGTTACGTTTGGCTTCAAAATCCTCATTTACGCTTAGTAAACTGCGGTTTTGAAGCCTTCACAAGCCTTGAACTTTACTTTTTATTCACGCCTCATACAAAAGAAGGAGACTTTTGGGTCACCTTCTTTGATAGTGTTTTGGTATGTCTTTACTTACATGCCTCATTTCACTTCCTCGAACTCGGCATCCTGAACATCGTCGTTTTGCTGGTTGTTGCTCTGCTGCTGACCGCCGTCGTACTGCTGCTGGCCGCCCTGTGCGCCTTGTGCGCCACTCTGTGCATACATCTCGGCGCTGGCAGCATTCCAGGCGTTGTTGAGTTCTGCAATTGCTGCATCAATGCCAGCAATATCCTGTGCCTTGTGTGCTTCCTCAAGTTTCTGCACAGCAGCCTCAATAGGAGCCTTCTTGTCTGCAGGAATCTTGTCGCCAAGTTCGCTCAACTGGTTCTTTGTCTGGAATATCATTGAGTCGGCCTGGTTCAGTTTGTCAATCTTTTCGCGCTCTTTCTTGTCTGCATCGGCATTTGCCTCAGCCTCAGCCTTCATGCGCTCAATCTCTTCCTTGCTCAAGCCCGATGAAGCCTCAATGCGTATTGCCTGCTCTTTGCCTGTAGCCTTGTCCTTTGCCGAAACCTTGAGGATACCGTTTGCGTCAATGTCGAATGTTACCTCAATCTGCGGTATGCCGCGGCGTGCCGGAGCAATGCCTGTAAGGTTGAACTGACCGATAGACTTGTTCTGTGCTGCCATTGGACGCTCGCCCTGCAGAACGTGGATTGTAACCTCGGTCTGGTTGTCGGCAGCAGTAGAGAATACCTGGCTCTTGTTGCATGGGATTGTTGAGTTTGCCTCAATCAACTTTGTCATTACACCGCCCAAGGTCTCGATACCCATTGACAATGGTGTTACGTCAAGAAGCTGAATGTCGCTCACGCCCTCTTCCTGGTTGAGGATTGCACCCTGGATTGCAGCACCCAATGCTACAACTTCGTCGGGGTTTACACCCTTTGAAGGTGCCTTGCCGAAGAAATCCTCAACAATCTTCTGCACAGCGGGAATACGTGTAGAACCGCCTACGAGGATAACTTCGCCAATCTCTGAATTGCTCAGGCCGGCATCGCTCATTGCCTTCTTGCAAGGCTCAAGACATGCCTGTATGAGGTTGTGCGCGAGTGATTCGAACTTGGCGCGTGTCAAAGTCTTTACAAGATGCTTAGGACCTGTTGCTGTTGCGGTGATGTAAGGGAGATTAATCTCGGTTGATGTTGTAGATGAAAGTTCAATCTTTGCTTTCTCTGCTGCCTCCTTCAGACGCTGCAATGCCATCGGGTCTGCCTTAAGGTCCATGCCTTCCTCGGCCTTGAACTCACTGGCTAGCCAGTCAATGATTACCTGGTCAAAGTCATCGCCGCCAAGGTGTGTGTCGCCGTTTGTAGAGAGTACCTCGAATACACCGTCTCCGAAGTCAAGGATAGAGATATCAAAGGTACCGCCACCAAGGTCAAACACTGCAATCTTCATATCCTTGTTGAGTTTGTCAATTCCGTATGCAAGTGCTGCAGCTGTTGGCTCGTTGATGATGCGCTTTACTTCGAGTCCGGCAATGAGTCCGGCCTCTTTTGTTGCCTGTCGCTGGCTGTCGCTGAAGTATGCCGGTACAGTGATTACAGCCTCTGTAACTTCCTGTCCAAGATATTCCTCGGCAGTCTTCTTCATCTTTTGGAGAACCATTGCCGAAATCTCCTGTGGAGTGTAAAGGCGACCGTCGATGTCGACACGTGGCATGTTGTTTTCCTCAACCACCTTATAAGGTACGCGTGAAATCTCCTTGCTCACCTGTGACCAGTTCTCGCCCATGAAGCGCTTGATTGAGAAAATCGTACGCAACGGGTTTGTAACCGCCTGACGTTTTGCCGGGTCACCTATCTTGCGCTCGCCGTTGTTGTCGAATGCGACAATTGACGGAGTGGTGCGCTTGCCCTCGCTGTTTGTGATAACTACAGGCTCGTTGCCCTCAAAAACTGCTACACATGAGTTTGTTGTACCCAAGTCAATACCAATAATTTTTCCCATAATCTTATTTTCTTTTTTATTAATTATTCAACTTTTGTTGCGGCGCTATTGTTCGCTGCATCCACCAGATAAAGAACAAAGTGCGTGCCAAAGGGTTCTTGTTGTGTGAATGACTGTCAGTCTTTGATTTTATGGCATGCTTTTGTGTGTAAAGTGTGACAATGTGGCAGAAATAGTGTCATGCCTCTGCTTTTTAGGGCCGGCTGAGTGGCGCATGTATGCCTCGTAATAAAAATGATTGCCAAAAAAGCCAATCTGTTGCAATTTTCTTTTTTTTGTATTACTTTTGTAGAAATGTATATTGCAGGGTGTGCGCTTGGGCGTGCCGGCAATATTTGTTGTGTAAAAGAATTAATTTAAAGATATTTGTCAACTTTTAATCGTTTTAAGAGAATGGGAAAAGTTCTGATTATTGGAGCCGGAGGTGTGGCTACTGTTGCGGCGCATAAGGTGTGCCAGAATACCGATGTGTTTACCGAAATCATGATTGCCAGCCGCACAAAAAAGAAGTGCGATGCATTGGCAGATGTGCTGAACAAGGAGTACGGAACAAACGTGCAGACGGCACAGGTGGATGCGGACAGTGTGGAACAACTCGTAGAACTGCTTGGCACGTATAAGCCCGATATCGTAATGAACCTGGCCTTGCCATATCAGGATCTTACCATCATGGAAGCCTGTCTGCAGACCGGTTGCAACTATCTGGATACCGCCAACTATGAACCTAAGGACGAGGCTCACTTCGAATACAGTTGGCAGTGGGCTTATCGCGAACGTTTCGAGAAGGCCGGTCTTTGCGCCATTCTGGGTTGCGGATTCGATCCGGGCGTGACCAGCGTGTTTACAGCCTATGCTGCAAAGCACCATTTCGATGAGATTCACTATCTCGATATCGTTGACTGCAACGCCGGAAATCATCATAAGGCATTCGCCACCAACTTCAATCCCGAAATCAATATTCGTGAAATCACTCAAAAGGGACTTTATTACGAGAATGGAAAGTACATAGAGACTGAACCAATGGAGATACATCAGCCATTGAACTATCCAAACATCGGTCCCCGCGAAAGTTATCTCTTGCATCACGAGGAGATTGAAAGTCTTGTTATTAACTTCCCGACCATCAAACGTGCCCGTTTCTGGATGACCTTCGGCCAGCAGTACTTGAACTATCTGGATGTGATTCAGAACATAGGTATGAGCCGCATTGACGAGGTGGAATACAAGGCCCCCAAGGCCGACGGTACTGGCGAAGAGGTTGTGAAGATTGTACCTTTGCAGTTCCTCAAGGCAGTTCTTCCCAATCCTCAGGACCTTGGCGAGAACTACGAGGGCGAGACCTCAATCGGTTGCCGCATCCGTGGTATCAAGGACGGCAAGGAACGCACATACTATGTGTATAACAACTGCAGCCACCAGGCAGCCTACAAGGAAACCGGCATGCAGGGCGTAAGTTATACCACCGGTGTGCCGGCAATGATTGGTGCAATGATGTTCCTCAAGGGGCTGTGGCGCAAACCGGGCGTGTGGAACGTGGAGCAGTTCGACCCCGATCCGTTCATGGAGCAACTCAATATGAAGGGTCTGCCTTGGCACGAGGAATTCGATAAAGACCTGGAACTTTAATCCTTGCGCCAACATAATTATCTTAGTAATCTTAGTTACCTTAGTAATCTTAAAAAATAAATGGCAAAGAAAGAAGAATTGGAAAACATTGCAGGCAGTGAGAAACTGCGCGCCTTGCAGGCTGCAATGGACAAGATAGAAAAGAACTTTGGCAAGGGTTCTATCATGAAACTCGGTGACGACAACTTCGAAGAGGTTGAGGTTATTCCTACAGGTTCTGTAGGTCTTAACGCAGCTCTTGGTGTGGGCGGTTTCCCGCGTGGCCGAATAATCGAAATATATGGTCCCGAGTCATCGGGTAAGACAACTCTGGCAATCCATGCAATTGCCGAGGCACAGAAAATGGGCGGTATTGCAGCCATTATCGATGCAGAGCATGCTTTTGACCGTTTCTATGCACAGAAATTGGGTGTCGATATCGACAACCTTCTGATTTCTCAGCCCGATTGCGGCGAACAAGCGCTTGAGATTGCAGAGCAACTTATCCGTTCATCGGCTATCGACATTATTGTCATAGACTCTGTTGCAGCGCTCACTCCAAAGGCCGAAATCGAAGGCGAAATGGGCGACAACAAAGTAGGCCTGCAGGCACGTCTCATGTCACAGGCGCTTCGTAAGCTCACTTCGGCCATAAGCAAGACAAAGACCACATGTATCTTCATCAACCAGTTGCGCGAGAAAATCGGTATCATGTTCGGCAACCCCGAGACCACAACCGGCGGTAACGCCCTCAAGTTCTATGCATCGGTACGTCTTGATATACGTCGCGTGAGTCAACTGAAGGATGGCGAAGAAGCTATCGGTAACCAGGTTCGTGTAAAGGTTGTCAAGAACAAGGTTGCACCTCCGTTCCGCAAGGCAGAGTTCGACATTATGTTCGGCGAGGGTATCTCTCGCACAGGCGAAATCGTAGACCTTGGCGTGCAGTACGGCGTAATAAAGAAGAGCGGTTCGTTCTTCAGTTACAACGACACCAAACTGGCACAGGGGCGCGACCGCACAAAGGCTCTCATTGCCGACAATCCCGAACTTGCCGAGGAACTTGAGATGAAGATAGCCGAGGCAATGAAAGGCAATGCCGATGAATGTGCCCAGTAAGAATGCACTTTTGAATTATTAACAGTTTATTAGAATACTATGAAGAAATCTATTTTGTTTGCAGCGCTGGCATTTGTAGGCCTTGGCGCATTTGCACAGGAAAAACAGGAGGCTCCTGAATTCACTGTGGTAAAAGAGAACCCCATTACAAGTATAAAGAACCAGAACCAGGCAGGTACATGCTGGTGCTACTCGTCACTCGCATTCATCGAGTCTGAGTTGCTGCGCATGGGCAAGGGTGAGTACGACTTCTCCGAGATGTTCATCGTGCACAATACCTATCTCGACCGTGCCGACAAGGCTGTCCGCACTCACGGCGACATCTCTTTCTCGCAGGGCGGTTCTTTCTACGATGTAATCTATGGTATGGAGACATTCGGTCTTGTTCCTGAGGCTGAAATGCGCCCGGGTGTAATGTACGGCAAGGAACTGAGCGTTCACAATGAACTCTCAGCAGTCAGTGATGCTGTTGTTGCTGCCATTGCCAAGGGCAAGCACCGCAGTCTGCAGGTAAGTCCCGATGGTCAGCCATTGTGGAAGAAGACAATAGAGGCTGTTCATGACATCTATCTTGGCGAGCGCCCCGAAAAGTTTACATACAACGGCAAAGAGTACACTCCAAAGTCTTTCTATGAGTCATTAGGTCTTAAGGCAGAGGATTACATCTCATTGACCTCATATACACATCACCCTTTCTACAAGCCATTCGTTCTTGAGATTCAGGACAACTGGCGTTGGGCACAGTCATACAACCTTCCTATCGACGAGTTCATGCAGGTATTCGACAATGCTATCATGGAGGGTTATACAATTGCTTGGGGCAGCGACGTGAGCGAGGCCGGTTTCAACCGCCATGGCAAGGCTACAATGCCTGATAATGCAAAGAAAACCGATCTTGAAGGCTCTGATATGGCAAAATGGCTCAAACTGAGCGAGGAGGAGAAGAAGAATACTCCAAAGCCATCGGCTGAAAAGTGGTGTACACAGGAGGAACGTCAGATTGCTTATGACAATTGGGAGACAACCGATGACCACGGTATGCAGATTTTCGGTATCGCAAAGGATAAGGACGGTGTAGAGTACTACATGGTGAAGAACTCTTGGGGCGAGGCCGGTGACTATAAAGGCATCTGGTATGCTTCAAAGGCATTTGCACGCTATAAGACAATGAACATTGTTGTTCACAAGAATGCAATCCCCAAGGATATCCGCAAGAAACTCGGTATCAAGTAATAATTGCAGATAATTTATAGCATAATAACGGCCTGTTGCGCGCAACAGGCCGTTATATTTGTTAAAAGATGTGGTTTTTTATAAAAAATGAAATTTGATTATGATTGTTAACGGAATGTGTTAAATTTGGCAAGCAGTGGCACATTGCACATCGGCAGTTATTGACTGAAGAGGGAGGCATAAAAAAGCCCCAACGCAAAATTGCGTCAGGGCTAATATTGTAATTTAGATTATATCAACAACACACAATACCGTTTCGCGAATTAATGTATTTGTTCAGGTTGCAACCTGAAAGCATCTGCATCTACTCTCATTTGATATATCTTGATATCAGGATTTAGTTTCTTGGCCGCTTCAATTATTTGGCTTCGTTTATCTTCATCTATATTCACTCCTAAATAAACCGAATCGAAACATTCACCTCCTATCTTACGATAGGCCCTTGCTTCTTTCCAATCAATAGCCTTCGTTTTATCTTTAGGTTCATAAGGCAAAGCCATTGATACCAAACCTGAGTGATTCGGAACAATAGCAGGAATCGGACTAATCAATAACAAACGTACTTCCTTTTCGTGCTCCCATTCTTTAGCCTTTGTGGATAGTTGATAACGGAAATAGTCCTCGTAAGTATGAAAATAATCGGGTCTATTTATTATTTCCTTATATTGAATATCCATTTCTATAGCCCCTATAAAATTAACACACAAAATATTAGAAAGATATTTTCTAGCACACTCCATATTCAAACCAATACAGATTCCTCGGTGATTACAGTAATAGCTCCACATTAAAAGAGAATTATTAACTTTTGACAAACTACATAGCCAAGTATTATTCCTGCGCTGTTCAAACTGGCCAGATTCCGCCTTCATTACTAAATCTTTTCCCCAAGCCCTCATTCGTTCATCAGGAACATTTGAAAAGTCTATTAAACTTGGATGGCAATCAAAAGGGTCATTCAATTTTGTTGCATTAGTAAACTGTATATTACTGTTTGACAACATTGTCAGACCTCCATCTACATCTAAGTATTTATACAGTTTATTTGCTTTCATACTCCTTGTACCTTATTCAACAAATCCTCATACGAGGCTACTGCGCCATAACGCACATTAATAGTAGATATGTCATTGAAAAGTTTGCGGGCACAAGCAATTTTAGCTTTCTCAACACCTCTAAGCTCCATAGAATCCAAAGAGCCTTTGGTTTCTGCAACAAAGAAGATATGCTTTACTGTTCCTTTATTGAATGCAATAGCCCAATCGGGAGCGTAGTTACCGACAGGTGTAGGTATTTGGAATGAACGAGGCAGTTTTGCATATACACAAACTTCTGTAGCTCCGTCAAGTGCTTCTGCAAATTTGCGTTCACCATCCGAATCGCTGAACACATAGTCCATAATATGTTTTTGTGCCGAATAAGCCTTGTCTATCTTTTGCGAGTGCTTTTCTTGAGTAAAGATTGTACTATCATATTTCCCCTCAATAAGATTATATGATATATGCTCTACAATCATTGTAGCCTTCTGCTCCTTAATGAGTTTAACTACATTGCGGATAAACTCTTCAGGGTTATTTTGGAACATTACTAACTTCTCACCTCTCAGTTTCTTCAATATCTCTACAACTGTTCTACGTGTCAAAGTTGCACCTTTTGCTATTTCTCCAACAAGGTCGTATTTTACGGTAGAAGTTGAAACGGTAGCGACTTGCTTTGATGTAGAAGTTGTGTTACCGAATGCATCTACACTGTCTTGTTCACCGGTTACTACTACATAGCGAAGTTTATTCACTTCAAGACTTGCATTGATGCTTATAGCAGCCTTTTCGATTAGCTCATTGCTATTGTAATGAACGGTGTAGGCATATTTATGGTTAATCTCTTTCCAAAGTGCCTGGAATTCAGTTTTTGAAAAGTTATCGTTAAGTTTGTTTTCTTTAATGACTGTAGCATTTCCATCCTCAAACATATTGTCAATAGCTACAGATTCATCGTACAATGCACGAATAAGCAACTGAATACCATCTGCCATCGGAGCCATTTTACGGGACATTGGGGCAAGGTTGCCTACTGCCAAATCACTTTTGTACAACTCTGTAACTTGCCCTTTGTCATCGATATAATCGTTCTCCCAAAGGTATGCACGTATAGAATTTGCCTCATCGGCGGTTATAGCGTGCTTTTCGTCGCCCAAGAATACAAGTTTACCCGTGAAATATGATTCATCTGCTTTGGTCGGACGGTCACGTAATGCTTCTCGCGTTTTGTCTTGCAAATCCTTAACAAATGAGCTATAGCTTTCATTGGCAATAACGGTTAGCTTATTCAATTCGTGTACGCTTTCGCCCAATGTCTCAAAGTCCATACGATTACCATTCGCATCAACACAGATACGGAGACCGCGACCAACTTCCTGACGTTTGGCTGTTTCTGAATTAGCGTGTCTAAGTGTACATATCTGGAATACATTTGGATTATCCCAACCTTCACGCAATGCCGAGTGCGAGAAGATGAATCGTGTAGGCTCATCAAAACTCAGCAAGCGTTCTTTGTTTTTTAGGATAAGGTCGTATGCCGAAATATCGTCTGAAGTATCCTTACCACGCTTTACCTCACTGTTTATTGAGCGTCCTTTCTTGTCTATTGAGAAATAACCATTGTGTATCTCGCTTACATCGAATCGGCGCAAATACTGCTGATATGCAGAATCGAACAGCGAAAGGTTCTCATTAAGAATGTTGGTGTACTCCTCTTCGAATATCTTCCAGAATACACCTTTCTCAACCTCACCATTCTCACCATAGCTCTTGTATTTGGCTACTTCATCAATAAAGAACAAGGAAAGCGTTTTTATACCTCGCGCAAACAGTTCGCGTTCCTTTTCAAAATGTGAAACAATAGTCTCACGAATCTGTACACGCTGCATTGCCAGTTCATTGGTGTCACCAAAAACCTCGCCTTTTCGCAATGTAATTCCGTTTAGGAATGTTACAGTATCGGTATATGGATTTATTTCTGTTATTTCAAACCCATCATACTGAGCAAGTCCGCTTGCACTTTGCAATTTATCACCCTTTCCGAACTTCATTGACTTGCGCCGTATTCCCGTAGCTGTGTTCACCTCAAGGTCAATCTTAGCCATTGGCGGCTCGGTCTTGGATAGTATGATGCTATCAATGTAGAGATAACTCGATGCGCCTTTCAAGTTCTTTACCTCAAAGCCCTTCACCTGAATTTTCTTCACAAGTTTATGGTTATATGCATCGAGTGCATCAAGTGCATATACAGTGTTGTGTTTGGTCTTATGGGTTGCAGAGTAGTTAAGTATGAATAGCGGCATAAAGCGTTTGAGAGCGGTCTGTGTAGCCTCTCCCTCCATCTTCTGTGGCTCATCCATAATGATAATCGGACGGTTTGCTGCAATAACATCAATTGGACGGCGACTGGCAAAGTCATCACGCTTCGAGTAAATAATCTTACTCTCTTTGTTCTTTGCTCCTTCTTTCAACGATGATGCAAAGGCTTGAGTATTGATAATCATAACATTGATGCCGGCATCACTTGAAAAGTCATCGAGGCTTTTCAAACGGCTACTGTTATATATAAACCAACGGGCCTTTTTGCCATAATGCTCCATAAAATGGTCTTCAAGCATTCGGAAGCTCTTGCCTACACCCTCACGAATAGCTATGCTTGGAACAACAATGATAAATTTACTCCAGCCATAACGCTTGTTCAACTCGAACATCGTCTTTATATAGACATAGGTTTTACCCGTACCGGTCTCCATTTCAATATCAAGACTGCACGCTCCGATACTTGGAAGAAGTTTATCTGACAGTTTTATGTCTCCTTGTGCCTGCACCTTGCGAATATTATCAAGCAGTTGAGTCTGGGACAATTCTACATTGGCATTGCAATAGGCATCATCATCACCTACATATTGCAACTTTCCTTCACGTTTGCCAAGGTCCATACGGTACTTTATTGGTGCATACGACGGTTGCCCTGAAAATACCTCAACAGTACGCTCTACCGCATCGGTCTGATATTGTTGTATTTTGAATTTGAATTTCATAAAAATTCCATTTTTATAGAATATAGGCTGCGCTCGGCATAGCAATCAAGTTCGCTCTGCCCTCATTTGCACAATATTTCATAATTCATTTGCTCTTCTCTTTTGCCTCTTTTCCAATCTTCTTTATTGTATCTAAGTAGGCCTGTTCAACCGGTGAAAGGGTGCGTAACTCATATTTGCGATATTCGCTCTCTGCCTTTGATATTGCCGCTTTGTGGCTCACATTCCCTGCGCCCAGCAATAAAGGCTCACCTGTTGATGAAAGGATATTATCAAGTTGCTGTATATAATCACTCATATACATTGGACGGCGTTTCATTGCCTGTATCTCTGCAAAGTCAAAATATCCCGATACAAGATTATTCAAAACCTTCAATTCGTCTTCATTTAAATAGTTCTTTGCTATTTTTGCATCGGCAAGCGTTGGGTGCTCCCCTTTAAAGGTGGTCAATCCCATAAAAGGTTGCTCTGCATCAGCACGTTCATAAATAACCTCGGCTGCTGTGTGTCCGTGTGCTGCATAGTGCAGCTTGTTCTGCACAATCTTGAAGAACTCTATTGAAAGTTCGCTACGTGGGTCATAATCCACCGCTGTTGCATAAAGGTCAAGCACCTGACGATACATTACCTTCTCTGATGAACGGATATCCCTTATACGGTTGAGCAACTCTTTCCAATAGTTACCGCCACCCAACTGCTTCAGGCGTTCATCATCCATTGTAAAGCCCTTTATGATATACTCCTTTAATCGCTCAGTAGCCCATTGGCGGAAACGTGTTGCAGTAATGGAACGCACACGATAACCAAGCGAAAGAATCATATCGAGGTTGTAGTGGTTTACCTCGTATGTTTTACCGTCAGAGGCAGTTGTTCGGAATTTCCGAACAACTGAACTTTCATTTAGTTCTTCATCCTCAAATATATGCTTAATATGCTCACTTACATTTGATTTGCTCGTTTGGTACAGTTCACAAAGCTGCTGCTGAGTGAGCCACAGAGTCTCCTCGTTATACACCACATCAAGGTGTACTTTGCCATCCTCGCTCTGATAGATTACTATGCTGTTATTTATTTCTTTCATACGATTGTACAGTCATTCTTTTTCAACATTCTCAAATGCGAGTCCCATAAAAAATTAACCAATGTAATACTACTTCCTACAGCTAATTTTGCATGTCTTTCTTCCAGTCCTTTATACGACGCGCTTTTACCATGCCCACTACCATAAGCATTTCTTAATGTTGCAATGTTTACTGCGATATTTTTGAGATTACCAAGTATTGTCTTAATGGCAACGGATTCTGGTACATTATCGGGTATATCACGGGGCGTAATTTTTAATAATTTCACGGTTTCATCAACCAACCTTACGATGTCCCACTTTTTATCAATTTCTACACTTCTTTCTTCTAATATTGTTTTACAACAACTTTCTATTAATTCTTTTGCCTTACCAATTGATTCTGTTGGATTCTCGCTTTGTGAATCAAGCATTGTTTTTATTTGTTCATTAATATACTCGCTTGAGAATGCCTTTTTAATAGGTTGTACAAGATAAGGATTAATTTGTGCTTGCACAATCATCATTTTTCTATCTGCAAGTTTATAATCATATTCTGAAAGAATCGTATTTATTTCATTCTCAAAATTAGTATTGTTAAATAGGGAAAAGAATTCTATTACATCAAAAACGAATTTAGGAGAAGTATGCATTACAAATGCATCGAAATTACATTCTTCAACGTATTTGTCTTTATCATTAAATGCCTTTGGTGTATAAAATTCTTTTATTGAGTCCATTACAACCTCACAAGAATCTCTATAATAATTCCATCCAGTATCATCTGTAATAGACAACCGTTCTTCTAAACTATGCATTAATTCAACTAATGCTTTTCGTTTATTGATACTTATACTTGGTATTTGTAATGAACATTTTTTATACCTTTGTGAGAATGGTATAAATTTATTATTTGCAATTTCTAAATCTGTCAACTCTCTCCACAAGTAAACCTCTCTATCGGAAATTCTCTCCGCAACATATAACTCATAACCATCAGAATGTAACAATATTTGAATTCTTTCAAATAGTCCTTTCCAACAGCCATTTTCATTACGAACAATCGGGTGAAATATCCTACAAATAAATTTTAACAATTCTTCATCTTCACAACCTTTCAAATTAAAGCGTGAATCATAGAACACCCACCCAAAATTCCAGTCATTGTTATTTACTGTATGTTGATATATATCATCGTATGCATTGTTATATCTGCTATCTTTACTTGGCAGGCTCTTTAAATTATATAATTCATTCAAAAAGTCCAATTCTGTAATGCCTCCATTATATGCGTACGTAATTCTTTCTCCGATACCATCGAATATAGAGATAGAATCATCAATATACCCTTCTATGAGAAGGATAAAAATATCTTTCCGAGTTATGTCTGTAATCCTTTTACTCATTTACAATATTTTTAACAGTTTCATTGCATTAAAAATATGTGATATTACATTATATGTAGCAATAGGAACTTATTTCATACAAATTTTATAGCCAATGCAATAAGCGAAAAGCACCTATTATAGAAATAGTCATAATATCTCATATCAGTTATTTCTTTTTTATCTATTTCATGATGACGAATCCTATAATTATTCCCCAATTTAGTCAGTGTTTCAAATTCAGCATTTAATAAAGCTATATAATCCGTATCAGCATTTGCCATAATCTTAATCAGTGTTTCTACCGATTGTTTCTTATTAGAAGTTGTAGCTAAAAATATAGTTTTAACTCGCTCAAGAGCATTCCAAATTTTTTCAGTCGCTAATCTATGAAATTCAGGACGAGGATTCTTGTATAATTGTATTGACTCCAATAAAAGTTCCTTTAATCCTAATTCTTTTACTGATTTGATATTAGATATTTCAGCCTCTATTTGTTCATCAACGTTAGTAATCCTTTCAACCTCACAACTATCATTAAGCCGATACAACAATCCTGTTAATTCGAAAATTTTATTGATTTCACCCTTATACTCCTGTTTTATAGTTGCCGATTCTAACAACTTGATATGATGATGCTGGAAGAAAGAATGGTAGTCATATTCTCTATAATCCTTAATATTCTTTCCTATATATTCAATATAATCTAAAAGAGCGTATTGATTATAATCATCATTATATGGAGCTACAACAATGCCAGAATAGTCATAATATAAATCAGGAACACGAAATTTCAAAGTATTGCTGAACATATCCATATTAACACCACAAATAATTGTTGAATTATCTGGGCAATAATCAGGAAAACACTCAACCATATTAGGTATATATTTATTACACACGCCTAGTAATAGTGCATACATATCCCTGCTAATATTTGATGTTTTAGCAGATGTCATACGTAGATTATTACGTTCTGTATATAACATTTCCATAATGCTTTTATTTACAATATTCTCCTTATTGTCTCCTTACTATATGCGTTGAATATTTGGTCGAAATTGTCTGCAACATTGTCTGTTGCTATCGAGCGGTCACACATCACAAAGTAATATGGTTTCTCTTTTGCTATCGCGGTGATTACAGACTCGTTGATATCCTTGTCGAAGCAAGCCATCAAGTAGCCATCCTCCACTATAAATACCTTCTTTCCGTGTATCTCTCGTTCTTCAATCTTGCTCGACAAGGGCAAGTTACATTCGGGTAATACTTGGAATAGCAAGTCTTCGGGAGTACGTCCCTCGTTCCACTTGATGTTATCCACCAATTCTTCAAACCCAAGTGTCTGTTGAATAGGTGTTTCGGCAGGAGTGTAATAAACATCCTTCATATTGGATGTATCGAGTTTCAATACACGGAAGCCTGTATCCAATTTTGCTAATCTTAATTCAAGTTGCTCTTTCTCCTTCATCTTAGGAAGAATCTGCTCATTGTAAATCTTCTTTGCAATAGCCTCTTGCTCTTGTTTTGGCAACATCGCAACGGTTGCAGATGGTTTGGCATTTAATAGTGAATTAATGGTAAATCCGAGTGTTTGTATTTTATCTTGAATATCATCACTTATTTTCTTCCCTGCACGACGGATACGCTCTTTGCCTATTTCGCAGATATTCTTGTAACCAGCCTTGCGTGCCTCGCTCTTTTCGTCTGTAACTTCGGGTAACTGCACCATAATAAAGCGGCGATTACCGCCGTCCTCGGCATTTAACTGCATTACAGCGTGTGCTGTAGTTGCCGAACCAGAAAAGAAATCAAGAATGAGAGAATCTTTTAGTGATGCAACCTGTAACATTTGTCGTATGTAATCTACGGGTTTCGGAAAGTCAAAATACTTATTGTCTTCAAATAACAATTTAACTTCTCGTGTCGCAGATTGATTATGCCCTACCTCTTCACTTAACCATATTGTACTTGGAGTTTGACCATCCTGTACTTCGGTGAGAAATCGCTTTTTTCTTGGGAATGAATTTCCGTCTTCTCCAAACCAAATACGATTATCTTTAACCATTGATTTGAGATTCGCTTCAGAATACACCCAATGTTTGCCTTGTGGTACATCGAATTGCTTACCTGTTTTTGGGCTTGTTACGATAAAATGTCCTGCACTTCGTTCTCCACTTGCAACTAAATCCCCCGATTGCCAAGCACCTCTTGGGTCGTTATCAGGATTTTTGTATCGTTCATTCATTGATGCTGTTCGGGGCAATAATTGTACTTGATAATTCGATTTGTCTCTTGCATATAAAAGGGCATACTCGTGATTATCAGAGAAGAACTTTGCGTCATTTTTTATGCTGTGTATTTTCTGCCATATTATCTGGGCAACAAAATTCACATCTCCAAATACTTCATTACAAATCTTTCTTAAGTTATCTACTTCATTGTCATCAATCGAGATAAAGATTACACCATCATCAGCAAGAAGGTCTTTGGCTATTTTAAGGCGAGGATAAATCATATTGAGCCAATCGGTATGGAAACGGCCATTGCTCTCGGTATTCTGCACCATAGGGTCTGCCATACGATTGCTCTCCTCGTCAAACAAACCGCTCTGTGCCTCAAACTCAGCCTTGCTCTTTGCAAAATCATCGTTATAGACAAAGTCGTTACCTGTGTTATATGGCGGGTCGATATAAATCATCTTGACCTTACCCAAATAGTTCTCACGAAGCAACTTCAACACCTCCAAGTTGTCGCCCTCAATATAGAGGTTCTCGGTATTATCGAAATCCACACTCTCCTCACGGCAAGGACGCAGGGTCTTGTTCGTAGGGGCATTAGCCAAGCGGATTGCATTACGCTTGTCTGGCCAAGTGAATTGATAACGCTCATCAGCACCATCGACAACCTCGCACGCCAACTCCTGACGCAACTTATCGAAGTCGATAGCACGCACGGTCTTGCCATCGGCATTGATGGTCTCGGTCAAGCAGTTCGGGAACATTTGCCCCAACATCTCGATATTTCGATCTGCCATATCCGCAGTCTGCATTTTGAGTTTTTCCATATATTAGATTAGTTATGTATTTCTTTGTTCTCAACTTTATATTTTTCAAGAGTTTCAATAATTTCCAGGTGCAATTTCATTATTTCTGTATAATGTTCTATATTTTTGGGAACATCAACAAACTTTAACTTATCAACAAACAAAGAGACCTTCTTTATTTCACTAAGTTCATTATCTTCTTGCGCTTTTTTAATTGATTTGGATAGAATTTGATAACGTAGTAGAGTAACATCAGCTTCTTTGCTAATATTGGAACACCTAATTGATAGTATTTGAGCAAGGATCTTTGTATATGTATTTTTGCTAACTTTAGATAACATAACAAAAGCATTAGAGAGTTCATCTTCAACAATTTTTATCTCTCTAAGAAATTGCTCTTTCTCTTTTTGCATATTATCTCGTTCCGTTTTTACCTCCTTAATTTGTTTTTCAGTTTCATGTATCTTAACAAAACTCGCAATTTGGAAACCGACAACAATTGTAGCACAAACACCTATCAATGTTGCAATAACGCCAATATAAGAATCGGTAGTCAATATACCATCATTCTTAAGATTACCCCAAAATGTTAGTGCTATACAGACCAATGCTGCTACAGTACATAAAGTTATAATTACTATGTCTCTTGTTTTCATAGAATGTATTTCTTAATTTATTGTTCTTTTTTAGCCAAGACTAATGGCAATGTATATTTAATTCTACTTATCGTTTGATTCTCTATTTTATTTTCTCCGCAACCACCAATGTTTAGTAAGGATGCAACTTTCAAACTCGCACCACCATTTGCACTTTCTGTTTCAGTAGCTGTTATTGCGACATCGAAATCAACATCGACAATAAGTCTTGCGACTCTATTTTCGTCATATGAGTACGCTGATTTAGTATTTCCGATATTTGAGTACGGAATATATGCCCCATGAGCAGCTAATTCTTCATTAGCATCTGAAGAACCTTCGACAATCTGTATCAATGCTTGCTTTGTAAACTCCTTTAAATCCATAATAATGTTAATCTTTAAAAAGTGCTATAATTGCTACTATAAGTGCAAGTACTGATATTGCCGTATTTATCCAATACTTCTTATCATCCCAAATCGAGGGATTCTTAAGAGTTGGGTTGCTGTGTAAATATGCTCTACCTTCTTCTGTCAACCCAGTAACAACAAATCCTGTATTTGTTGCAACAGCTCTTATAAGCCCCAAAGTTTTAAGAAGATTTAGATCTTCGAGATCAGATTTAAGGCTATCGCAATAAGAGTCATTTTTAATTTCTCCAAGTAATCTTTTACAATTATCATTTAGTACAATCTTGTGCATATTATATTTTCTTTTTCAAATCTTTCAATTTCTCAAATAACTCCAATTTCTTGCGAGGTTGTTTCTCGGAGCGTGCTTTCTTCTCTAATAGTTCTATCTGTTTTATTAATTTGGCACGTTCATCATCTATGGCAATCTGCTCTGTTAGGGTGTTGCCCTCTTGTACGGTGATTGAGCCAATGGTGGCAACGATGTTTTCCCAAACGGCATAGAGGTCAAGGCCTGCAAGTGGAACATTGAGCGTATCGCGCTGTTGCCACTCACTGCATATTAGTTTGGTATGGTGGATTGCGAATTGTGCCTTTTCTTCAAAGTGCAGTACAAAGAGAATTTTCCGGGGTATGAACTTTGCCAACAGTTCAATGTTCTTTGGGGCGTATTCTCGCCGTTTGAGTGTTACTTCTATGATGTAGAAGTCGGCAATTTCATTTCCGGCCTTTATTGTGGGTATGGTGCTTTCGGCAACAACGTGGGTGATAAACATACGGCTTATGTCGGCATCGAAACTATCTCGTTGCGACGCTGTCAAGTCGAATTTTTCAAAGACTTTTGTCTTATGAAGTGGCTTGTTTATTTCGGTTCGTTGCGGTAGGCCGTACATTGGTTATTTTGTTATTAAGTATTCTGCATTTTCAAGCGAGAATATATGTTCCTTTGTATATCGAAAATCTTGAGGTAACATATCTGTATCACTTAAATTTAGCATATTCCCATTTTCGTCATAAAGGAATTTAATATCTATATTTTCAACTGGTATTATCACAGGTTTACTTTCTGATTCAGCAAATGATTTAATATTTTCAATAGCACTTACTATATTATCATTGGTCTTCCACGAACTCAAACACAATGCTTCAACAGCTTGTATCATACGATATGCAGTAGTACCAATTTCACCACCACCAAATGAATATAATGCATAATTATATGCTTTATATTTGAAAGATGTGAAATAAAGACTGCCATATTGGTATAAACCATTTCCTTTCTCGCGTGCCTGTAACATATACATCCTTCCCACTATATTGGCACATAAACCAGCTGAATAATTATTTAGCACTTCCTCATATCTCCGAATCTTTTGTCTTTCAACGTAAACTGTTTGACCGTTGAATACAGTCTCAACAGATTCCATATCGTTATAAGGTTTTAAAATACTCCAAAGACAATCAACGACCTCGTTACAATCTTTAATATACGAACGTAAAGATGTTGTTGACATTTCTATTAAACGTGCATCCGTCCCATGGTATAATATTGGAAGGTTCATTACTGCATTACTTTATTACCAAAAAACAAATCAATTCAAAATCATCAAGGCCTTGTATCTCTTCGGTGAAGAGTGTGCCTTGTGTGCCACTCAAAAAGCTGTCGATGTCGCTCTCTTCCTTTACGTTGATAATTGAGGATATTGCCTCGCCAAGCAGTGTGGAATAGTGCTTC
>JAZNDZ010000091.1:0-27322 GCA_045588345.1 Bacteroidaceae bacterium | reverse complement strand
TTGTTGTTACGCTTGCCCGAAAAATACTCATTTACGCTTAGTAAACTGCGTTTTTTCGTGCTTCGCAAGCCTAAAAATAGCTCTTTTTATCCAACCTCCCTACAAACGTGGGTGACCCATTTCACTTTTGGGTCACCCACTCGCTTTTTAGCCATCTTCATAAATGCGTTGCAACGTTAATTACGGTCAAAACGCAACCCTTATACTGCTTCAGTCGCTGTAATATATCCGTTTGATTCTCTCTGATACTGAGGTGAGCACCTCGTATGGTATTGTCTCAAGCCATTCAGCAATGGTTGTGACTGGTAGGTTGGGGCCGAAGATTTCAACGCTATCCCCTTCGTTGCATTCGATGTCTGTAACGTCTATCATGCATACATCCATGCAGATGTTGCCTACGTAGGGGGCTTTTTTGCCGTTGACAATGCAGTAGCCCTTGCCGTTACCTAACTTACGGTTCAGTCCATCGGCATATCCAATAGGCAATGCCGCAATGCGGGAGTCGCGTGTGAGTGTACCCTTGCGACTGTAGCCTACAGTCTCGTCGGCAGGAACGTCGTGTATCTGCAGAATTATGCTTTTGAGGGTGGAAATGGGGTGTAATGTGGCATCTTCTTTTATAGGAGATATTCCGTAAAGCCCTATGCCTAAACGTACCATGTCGTACTGTGAGTGTGCAAGCCTTTCGGCACCGGCGCTGTTGCAGATGTGGCGGATAATCTTGTGGTTGAATGCTGCCTGCAATGTATCGGCTGCATTACTGAAGCGTTCAATCTGGGTTTCTGAAAAACTGTCGAACGAGGGGCTGTCGCTGCCTGCAAAATGTGAGAACACTGAGCGTGGTGTCAGGGTGCGTTGTTTCTTCAGTTGTTCTATAAGTGCGGGAACCTCTTCGGGGAGGAAGCCCAGGCGGTGCATGCCTGTGTCAATCTTTATGTGCACCGGGTAGTCGGTTATGCCCTCGCGAGATGCTTCCTTGATGAGGGATTCAAGCATCCTGAAACTGTAAACCTCCGGTTCAAGCCTATTGTCAAACAGCGTGCGGTATGAACTGGGTTCGGGGTTCATGACTATGATTCCCGTGGTTATGCCCTCCTTGCGCAGTTCGGCACCTTCGTCGGCAACGGCAACAGCAAGATAGTCGATATTGCACTCTTGCAGTGTGCGACCTATTTCCAGGGCTCCTGCTCCATACGCATCGGCCTTTACCATGCAGACGCTCTTGGTGCCGGGAGCAAGCGTGTTGCGGTATCTGTTAAGGTTGTCCCGTAGGGCACTTAGATTTACCTCAAGTATGGTTTGGTGAACCTTCCTTTCGAGTGCTTCCGATATGTCTTCAAAATGGAAAGAGCGAGAGCCTTTAATCAGTATATATTCGTTTTCAATCTCTCTTATGGTTTGTGAAGCCAATAACTCATCCGTGCTGTCAAAGAAGTGGCATTCTATGCCTGATTCCATAAATTGTGCAGCCTGTGAACGTATCTCCTTTCCAATGCCGATGAACTTTTCAATTTTGCGCTTTGTC
Source organism: Bacteroidaceae bacterium (assembly GCA_045588345.1). GTDB lineage: Bacteria > Bacteroidota > Bacteroidia > Bacteroidales > Bacteroidaceae > HGM04593. The sequence continues at coordinate 25,797 of JAZNDZ010000091.1, read as the reverse complement.
ATATAGCCAAGCGCTGTGTGGTAAAGTGATTGTGTACTTCCTCTGGTTTGCTTTATGTCGGCGAGAATGAGTGTCCGCTTGAGTTTTGGCATGGTACTGCTACGTCTTTCCATGAAGTCGAGCGCAATGTCAAGTGAGGTTATGTCGGCGTTGTGGTTGTCGTTTATAATCATGCATCCACGCTTGCCTTCCTTCACTTCAAGCCTCATGGCAACCGGTTCCAACTGTGCCATGCGCTTGGCAATGACCTCCGGCGGAATCATCAGATACAGTGCTGCTGCAAGTCCGTTTATGGAGTCTTCAATCGATGCGTCATCAAGGAAAGGTATACGGTAACTGTTTCTCATCGTAAGGTATTCGTATTCTATGGTGGTGCCATAATTGTCCTTTTTGACCTCTCTAATATAAAGAGGACGTTCGGGGTCCTTGAGTGACCATGCAATCTCACGTGCAGGCAACAGATTGCTGTCTATTGCGCTTGAGAGAATTCTGTTGTCGGCATTATAGATTATTATGTCACACTCCTTGAAAAGCCTGAGCTTTTCATTGCATTTCTCTTGTGCAGTTCCGAAGTTTTCCTGATGCGCACTGCTTATGTTTGTGATTATTCCGATGGTGGGTTTTATAATCTGTTGCAATTTGTCCATTTCGCCGCAGCATGATATGCCGGCCTCGAATATGCCAAGCCTGTTATCTTCGCAAAGTTGCCACACTGACAATGGTACGCCTATCTGTGAATTGTAACTGCGTGGTGAACGAACGGTATTGTAATCCTCGGCTGTAAGGTTGTATAGCCACTCCTTGACAATTGTCTTGCCGTTGCTGCCGGTAATTCCTACAACGGGAATTTTGAAGCGTGAACGGTGATGGGCGGCGAGTGCCTGCAGGGCTGCAATGCTGTCTTCTACAATAATGAAGTTCGCGCCGTCTAAGCCTTCAAGCCCGTCGGTGCTGTTGACTACAAAATCCTTGACACCTCTACGGTAGAGGTTGCCGATGTATTTATGGCCGTCGCCATGTTTTGTCCTGATTGCAAAGAAGAGTGTCTCTTCGGGGAATGTAAGTGAGCGGCTGTCTGTCAGCAGGCGTGTAATTCTGTTGTCGGGGGCTTGCAGCATTCCTTTGCCATGGACAATATCCGTTATCTGCCTAATAGTGTATTGCATTGTGTTGTCTCTTTTTCAAAGTCAAGGTATGGATGCTTTTTGGTCAAAGTATCCATTTTTTCTGTCAGTGCTTTGAGGAATTTGCGGTATCCGTCGGACTCTGCATCAAACGGACGGTGGGCCAACCCTCTTGCAATCTCCTCAATGCAACTGTTCAAGGTTGTTGTATTGCTGTTGAAATAACATTTGCCGAAGCATTCCCAAATATATTCGACAGCCAAACTTGAAGGGTGTACCATGTCATCGGCATAGAATCTATAGTCGCGTAGTTCGTCAAGCATAATCTCGTATGCCGGAAAATAGAAGCAGTTGCTGTTTCTTTCAATAATCTTGTCAATGGCAAGCAACAGTGTTCCTTTGCTCTTTTGGTTGCCGTGTGCACCGTCCCGCATGTGACGTATCGGGCTCACTGTGAAAATGAACCTGATATCCTTGTTTATTGATTTGTACAGGTCTATAACATGGCTGAACTTCTCTATAATTGTGTCTGTATCAAGCATGCAGCGGTCAAAATCCCTTTCGGGTAATTTGTGGCAGTTCCCCACAATGCGGTTATCGCTCTTTCTGCTGTAGACGAATGCTGTACCGAACGTGATGATTGCTACATCGCACTTCTTGGCTGTCTCATGAGCATGTGACAATGCATGGTTGATGTTCCTGATAAGTTCATCTTTATTCTTGCGCGAGAAACTTCCATGATGCATTATGCTGTGCCATTGGCTGTTGTGTAGGAATAATTCTGGCGAATCTTCTTTAAATGGCTCGCCCGAAGCGACCCTCTCCAGTACAGATGCAATTGACATGGGATTGTACTGCACGCCGAAAGGGTTACTGTCTGTTCGGAACTTCATACTGCATAGCCTGTTGCCGATGTTGTCGGCAAAACACGACCCTATGAGCATGATGTTGTCCTTGTGCGAAATTACGGTTTCGCCTATAGGCAGTTCTGTTTTCGTCGTCAGTTGCATTCTGTTTCTATTTGCTTGCAAGATTATTGAGTGCAAAAATAAGATAACTTTGCAAAGAATTGTATATAAAAAGTTTAAATTTATTGAAAAAGATTGATTGTATATGTGGTTGCAATGTCGGTCGGCAATGGTTCTTTCACTCTTTTTTGTTCTGCTTTAATTGCTAAAGTCGTCTGTCGATACTCTTTTTGTGCAAAATGCTTTTACCATTGAAAAAAAAAGTATATTTTCGCAAATAATACGAAATTTATTGTAAGATTCCGCATGGAATAACTATACATATAGTATGGAAAATAAAGAAAAATATCCGCTGCTTTCTACTCTGAACTCGCCGGCAGACCTTAGAAAATTGCACGAGGTGAAACTCCCCGCGGTGTGCAGGGAATTGCGCAGCTTCATTATTGATTCTTTGGCTAACAATCCTGGTCATTTCGCATCCAGCCTGGGTGCAGTGGAACTGACCGTGGCACTTCATTACGTTTTTTCAACCCCCAAGGATAAGATTGTTTGGGACGTAGGTCATCAGGCCTATGGTCATAAAATACTCACGGGCCGTCGCGACAGATTTCATACCAACCGCAAGTTCGGTGGTATAAAGCCTTTCCCCTCTCCCGAAGAGAGCGAGTACGATTCGTTTATAGCAGGCCATGCTTCGAACTCGATTTCGGCAGCATTGGGTTTGGCCACGTCGGCCAAACTCAACAATAGCGACGAACATGTAGTAGCTGTTATCGGTGACGGTTCAATGAGCGGCGGTCTTGCATTTGAAGGATTGAACAACTTGTCGAACACACCAAACAACCTGCTTGTCATCATAAATGACAACAACATGTCCATAAGCAACAGTGTCGGTGGTATGAACGAGTTGCTTGTTTCAATCCATTCGTCCAAGATTTACAATAAAGTACGTTATGAGATTGCGCAGTTCCTGCGTAGCATAAAACTCCTGAACGAGAAACGTGCAAATGCCATAATCCGTTTCAATAACGGCCTTAAGTCTTTGATTTTCCGCCAGAAGAATTTCTTTGAGAGTATGTGTACCCGTTATTTCGGTCCGGTCGACGGGCATGATGTTCTGGCACTCGTGCACATGCTTCAGAGCATCAAGGATATGAAAGGTCCTCACATGTTGCACATCCGTACCAAGAAGGGTAAAGGGTGGGCTCCAGCCGAGGCAGATGCCACAGTATGGCACCAGCCCGGTCTTTATGACGTGAAGACCGGAGAACGCATTGTTTCTCAGGGTGGTTCTCCGCGTTTCCAGGATGTATTCGGCGAAACGCTTGTTGAGATGGCCAAGGCCAATGAAAAAATAATCGGAATCACTCCTGCAATGCCTACCGGATGCTCAATGCATAAACTTGCAGATGTCTTCCCCGACCGTTTCTTTGATGTGGGAATAGCCGAGGGGCACTCTGTGACATTCTCGGCCGGTCTTGCCAAGGGCGGAATGTTGCCGTTCTGCAATGTCTACTCTTCGTTTATGCAACGAGGATATGACAATCTTATCCATGATGTGGCATTGCAGAAACTCGACCTCGTACTCTGTCTTGACAGGGCTGGTCTTGTAGGTGAGGACGGGCCTACACACCATGGTTCGTTCGACCTCGCATACTTGCGTCCAATCCCTAATATTACTATAGCATCACCTTATGACGAGTGTGAGTTGCGTCGTCTTATGTACACCGCAGCCCAGCCGGGTGCCGGTACATTTGTAATACGTTATCCTCGCGGCAAGGGCTCGCTTGAGAATTGGCGTTGTCCGCTTGAGACCGTAGAAGTCGGCAAGGGCCGCAAGATAAAGGAGGGTAAGGATGTCGCATTCATTACAATAGGTCCTTTGGGCAAGGTTATGGAAAGCGCCGTTGCCCGGGCTGAGGAACAGGGTGTTAGCGTTGCACATTACGATATGCGCTTCCTCAAACCTATTGACGAGGATATGTTGCACGAGATAGGCAAAAATTTCAAATATATTGTTACTCTTGAAGACGGAACTGTCAAGGGTGGTCTTGGAACTGCAGTTGCGGAGTTCATGACAACCAATGGCTATGCTCCAAGAATTGAGATAATGGGTATACCAGACATGTTCGTCGAGCATGGAACCACCGAAGAATTGTACCGTCTGTGCAAAATGGACAAGGATTCTGTGGTGGAAATGCTGCTGAAGAAAGAGGCATAATGAAATAGAGTATGAGAATTGTCATTGTAGGTGCAGGTGCTGTGGGCACGCACCTTGCAAAGATGCTTTCCGAGGAGAATGAGAATGTAGTTCTCCTTGATGAGAGCCCGGAGAAGTTGGGCAAGATGGAGGCCTTGTTTGATTTGCAGACTGTTGTAGGCGATCCCACAAAAATATCTTCATTGAAGAGCGCAGATGCCGAACATGCCGACCTGTTTGTGGCTGTTACTCCCGATGAGAGCCGCAACATAACAGCCTGTATCCTTGCTCACTATCTTGGTGCCAAGAAAACTGTGGCGCGTATCGACAACTACGAGTATCTCATGCCCAAGCATAAAGAATACTTCAGTTCTTTGGGTGTTGATTCGCTTATCTATCCAGAGCAACTTGCTGCCGAAGAAATTGCTACCAACATAAAGTACAGTTGGATGCGTCAGATGCTTGAGTTTGGCGACGGTGCATTGGTAATGATTGGTGTAAAAATCAGGAGTAATGCTCAGATAATAAATATACCGTTCAAGGAATTCCCTCGCGACATCCCCTATCATGTTGTGGCAATACAGCGTGGTGACGAGACAATCATTCCGCGTGGTAACGATGTCATAATGGCCGAAGACCTTGTCTGTTTCACCACCACAATGGACCAGATACCGTACATGCGCAGGATAACAGGCAAGGAAGAGTTCAGCGAGGTGCGTAACATAATAATCATGGGCGGCAGCCGCATTGCAGTGCGTACGGCCCGTCTTATTCCCGAAAACATCAAGGTTAAGATTATCGAGAGCGATATCAACCGTTGCCATAAGTTGCTTGACCTTGTAGATGACAGGGTAATGGTAATAAATGGCGATGCCCGTGACCCGGAACTCCTGCGTAGCGAGGGCATTGACCATACCGATGTGTTTATGGCGTTATGCGACAACTCCGAGACCAATATACTTGCTTGTCTTGCAGCAAAACGTGCCGGCGTGTCACGTGCAGTTTCCGAGGTCGAGAATATCGATTATATATCAATGGCCGAGAGTCTTGATATCGGTTCCATCATAAACAAGAAGAAACTTGCAGCAAGCACCATTTTCCAGATGATGCTGAAGACAGATGTCTCAAGCGTCAAGTGCCTGACATTCATTCAGGCGGTGGTAGTGGAATTTCCTATAAACGGTGAGTGCCTGATAACCAAGAAACCTGTAAAGGAACTTGGTCTTCCAAGCGGTGCGAATATCGGCGGTATAATACGTAACGGCAAGGGTATGAACGTGACCGGTAACACCATGGTGCAGTCCGGTGACCATGTGATTATCTTCTGTCTTGAACATGTTTTGAAGAAACTTGAGAAATATTTCAGGTAATGTTCCACCCTAAAGCCATATTCAGGATTGTCGGTATATTGCTTCTCTTTGAGGCGATATTCTTGCTCAGTGGTGTCCTTGTCGCTCTCTACTACGATGAGGCTGTCATTGACGATTTGTTGCTGTCGGTTGCGGCGATGCTTGGCACCGGTTCGCTGCTGACATACATATTCCGCAAGTCGGGGCGCAATGTCTCGCGTAAGGACGGCTACATTGTAGTCACTGTAATATGGGTGGTCTTTTCGTTGTTCGGTTCGTTGCCGTATATGCTGAGTGGGGCAATACCTGATTTCACGGATGCTTTCTATGAAACGATGTCGGGTTTCACAACAACCGGTTCGTCAATCCTCAGCAACATAGAATCCATGCCTAAGTCGTTGCTGTTCTGGCGTGCGCTCACACATTGGATAGGTGGCTTGGGAATTGTCTTTTTTACTGTGGCGGTGTTTCCTATCTTCGGTCTTGGCGATATGCATCTCTTCGCGGCGGAGTCGGTAGGTCCCATGCGTGCAAAACTGCATCCAAGAATATCTGTTACGGCAAGGTGGATTTTGACGGTATATGTAGGTCTCACTCTCATTGCCACAGTTGCATTATTCTTTTCGGGAATGGGGTGGTTCGATGCCGTGTGCCATTCAATGTCAACGGTGTCAACAGGTGGTTTCTCAACTAAGCAGGCAAGTTTGGCTGCATTTGACTCTCCGCTGATAGAATATATGACAGTTCTGTTCATGTTCTTGGGCGGCGTAAGTCTATCGTTGCAATATCTCCTTATATTCAAAGGCCGTCCCATGGAGTTGTATCGTGATACTGAGTTCCGTACATATTTTACATTTATTGCAGTGTTTACAGTTCTGGTTTCAATAGGCCTTTTGCTGACTGAACCCATGGATGCCGAAGGTGCCTTCAGGACTGCACTTTTCCAGGTTGTTTCAATACAGACGACAACCGGTTTTGCAACTGCCGACTACACGCTTTGGGCTCCACTCATCTGGCTCATGCTTTGTGGTCTTATGTTTGTTGGCGCATGCTCCGGCTCGACATCGGGAGCAATGAAGTGTGTGCGAGTGGCAACTCTCACCAAGGTCATGTGGAATGAGTTCAAACGTATTGTGCATCCGAATGCAGTTATTCCGGTAAGAATGGCACGCAAGATTGTTCCCACCACAGTGCAGTCGGCAATACTTGCCTACACGGTAATATATTTCTTTATGGTTATTGTGGGGCTCACGGTGAACATGGCTTTTGGCCTTGATTTTCTTGACGCTTTCGGTCTCTCTGTGGCATCTGTGGGCAATGTGGGGCCTGGTCTCGGTCACTATGGTCCTATGGACTCTTTGGCACTTCTGCCCGATGGAGTAAAGTGGTTCTGCTCGTTTCAGATGCTTGTCGGCCGTCTTGAGTTCTTTGCTGTCCTGTTGCTGTTGACCCCGGTGTTCTGGAAAAGGCAATAATCGGGTGTTTCTGTTACCAAAGGTTCTCAGTTGTTTTGCTTGCTGTCAAGTTCGGCAAGCAACATTTCAATATCTGCTTTAAGACGTTTGTAAGGGGTGGTGTTCTTGAAATCGGTGTTCTTGCTGAGCATGAGCGCAACATCGCATTGGCTGTGCCTGTACGATGATAGTTCGTTGTTGTACTGCTGCCGGTGGTTTGCAAATTTCTGAATCTCTTCTTCGCGCCTGTTGCGTAAGTGACGGCATATAGGTGAAAGCACACGAAGCACTACATTGTTCATGATGTGGTGCCCTTGAATGTAGAAGTATGTCTCTTCAGGTAAAATTCCCAAATTCTTCAGTTCTTTCATTAATAGCCTGTGCTGTTCAATATATTCTGGAAATTGCTTTTCAAGCAGTGCAATGTTGTGTTCCACTCTTTTGCCAAGTTGTTGCAGGGAGTATGCAGGGTTTCCTATGGTAAACGAGGTGAGGCGCACAATTTCGCAAAAGCGCAGCATGCTCATGTGCCTGGTGTTGTGCATGCGGTAAAGCAGTATGTTCCAGGCAAACAAGGGAAAGCATATTTGTGAATAGAGTCTCATGAACTCCTTGAGGTCTATTACATTGCTGTCGTTCAGTGTGCTGAGCACACACACTTGTTTCAGGCTGTCGGCATTGCATTTCAGGTTTTCTATGGCATAAGAATATGTGTGAAGTATGTAGCGGTTCTCTATGAGTTGTCTTGATGTTGAAGTAGCACCTTGCAGCAAGTAGTCGTAGTCACTGTCTACGCATGCTATCATGTTGCGCCCGTAGGCCTGTCCCAGCATGTTCATCATAGCTTGCTTCTTGCCTTTTGTGAGGCTGGAACGTGCCGGAAGCATTACTTCAAAATGGTACTTCTCGTTTTCAAAATCATCGAATACTGACCGCCAGAAGGATACATCATCATAACTCTCGACGTATGCTATGATACGGTGTCTGGCTCTCTTGGGGCGCAGTGCGTTGGCGGCCTCAATGAATCTTGAATTCAGGTACTCGGCAAGTTTCTTCATCCCCTAACCTCCTGTGTCTTCCGTATTACTTTATTATATCCTCAATCTCTGTTACTGCATCCAGCCACCCGTCCATGATTATGGCAGGCGAGTGTGTACACAGAATTATCTGGGTGTTCGGGTTGAGTGTGCGCACAAGGGTTATCAGTCTCTGCTGCCACTCTATGTGCAAGGAAATTTCCGGTTCGTCCATGAGTATAACTCCGTGACGGTTCTCCTGTACCAGCGCTGTGAGCATGATTACAAGAATCTGCTTTTCGCCCGAAGAGAGCATGTAGGGCGGTATGCGTTCGCCGTATTGTTCAAAAAAGATTTCGTTGCTGTCGCGTACAATGGTTTTTGCGGTCGGTGCGAACAACTCGTCTACAAGGTCCTGGAACTTTTTCTTGGGTTTTGTCAGTTCTGTTGCCAGCCTCTGGTCGTCGGGGTTGCCCGATGTGAGCAATGAAATTATTTTGTTTCCTACATTTACCTGATAATTCAAGTAGCGGCGTTGCAGATTGTAGAGTTGCCAGTCGAGTTCGGTGCGTATTTCGGCTCCCGATACTTTGTCAAGCACTTCGCGGCTCATGATGGGCCTGTCAATGCTGCTTATTATGTCAAAGTCTATGCTTGTGGCATCTTTTGGGAAAAACTCTATGTGCACACCGTCTTCGGGGTTACGTGTCAATGTTCCTGTGTGCTGCATCATCAGGTGGTTTGCCGAGCGGTTTATGATTGTACTCTTGCCTACACCGTTGCTGCCGCTAAGGATGTTTACATCGGGGCGCAACTCCCAAACTACATGCTTGCGGTTGCTCCAAAGAGAATCAATCTCAATGCTTTTTATATATTGTGCCTTCTTTTCCATAAACAAACTTTGAAAACTGAAATGTCAAATCTTGAAACCTGATACTTTATCGGCAAATGTAATATTTTGTTACGCTAAATTCAAGCAAGCAACAGTGAATAAATTTAAAAATAGTGAAAATCGTTTGCCGAAACTGAAATGTTCTTATCTTCGCGTTCGGGTGGCTGTCATTTGTATTTGGCAGTATCCGTTCAAGTCAAATATAAAGCAAGCGGTTATGATAAGAATCTATTGCAAAAACAATGGTGTTACCAAAGAGTTTGATAGCGGTCTTACGCTAAAGGAGATATATGACGGTCTTGGTCTTGAAATGCCATATGGCGTTATTGCTGCCAGGGTAAACAATGTTACTGTGGGGCTTGCGAAATGCCTGTATCGCAACAAGGATATCGAATTTCTTGACATTACTTCCAATGACGGTATGCGCATGTATGTGCGTTCTCTGCTTTTTATCTTCATGAAAGCAATGAACGAGGCCTTTCCCGGTGAAACAGTCCGTTTTGAGAATGCAATCTCAAAAGGCTATTACTGTCGCATGGCGCGTCCGCTCACAGATGAAGAACTTGAAGTTGTGCGAGAGCGCATGCATAATATCGTTGATTGTGATATCCCTTTCAAGAGGGTAGAGTGCCACACTCAGGATGCCATAGAACTCTTTACCCGAATGGGGCGTACCGACAAGGTCTCTCTGCTTGAAACGTATGACAGACTCTACACTTCCTATTACGAACTTGACGGCTACATTGACAGTTATTATAACGGGCTTGTGCCAAGCACTGGATATATAAAACTCTTTGAAATTGAGAACTACGACGAAGGTGTCCTGTTGCGCGTTCCCAATAAGGAACGTCCGACAGAACTTGAGGACAAAGTCCCGCAGGATAAACTGCATGAACTTTTTGAGGAACGTCTGCAATGGCACCAGAAGATGCAGGTAGAGACAATAGGCGATTTTAATAAAGGTGTACGCGCCGGCTTTGGCGTAGACCTTGTGAATGTATCCGAGGTGCTTCAGGAGCGCCGCCTGTCGCAGATAGCAGACATGATACAGGAACGCCGTTCAAGGGTCGTGCTAATTGCCGGTCCTTCGTCTTCGGGCAAGACAACATTCAGCAAGCGCCTGAGCATACAGTTGCTTGCATGTGGCCTCAAACCTTATGCAATATCTCTTGATGACTATTTCGTGAACCGCACGCAGACTCCGCGTAAGGCTGATGGAGATTACGATTTCGAGTCCATATACTCTATTGACCTGCCGTTCTTCAACGACTCGCTTAACCGCATGCTCGCGGGCGAGGAAGTTGAATTGCCCACCTATAATTTCAAGAGCGGAGAAAGGGAATTCAATGGAAAACGCCTGAAACTGACTCCGCAAATGGTTCTGGTCATTGAGGGAACGCATGTCCTGAACCCCATGCTCACCTCGCAAATCCCCGATAGCGAGAAATTCCGCATATATGTATCCGCACTCACGTCAATAAAACTCGATTATCACAATTATATATCGACATCGGATAACCGTTTGCTGCGTCGTATAATACGCGATGCCAAATACCGTGGTTATCCGGCTCAAGAGACAATAATGCGTTGGCCCGATGTCCGCAAGGGCGAGGAAGAGTGGATATTTCCCTATCAGGAGAATGCCGATGTCATGTTCAACTCTTCGCTTTTCTACGAACTTGCGGTTTTCAAGGCACAGGCCGAGCCCATGCTTCGTGCAGTACCGGAGAATATTCCTGAGTATTCCGAGGCACAAAGGCTTTTGCATTTCCTTGATTATATTGTACCTTTGCAAGAGAAAGAGATGCCCCTTACCTCGCTTGCGCGCGAGTTCTTGGGTGGCAGCAGTTTCAAGTATTGACGCAACCTATGACAAAAGATTCACAAACGCAGATACAGCATCAGGAACAACTTCTCACCCAAACACTCTCGCCGCAACAGTTGCTTGCAGTGCAACTGCTTGAGATGACAACTGTGGAGATTGAAGAGAAGGTACGCGGTGAGGTTATGGACAACCCCGCCCTTGAGCCTTTGGAGCACGACGAGGCATATTCTGATGAGGCTGTGCCGGTTGATGATTCTGCCGATGAATTCGACGATTACAGCGGTAACGAGGATATTCCTGTAGCGCATGGTTGTTACGGTGGCGATTACGATTACCCCATAGGCGATACTCCCTCTTTCGGTGATACACTTATGGAGCAGTTGGGCGAACTTTCTCTTACTCCTCTTCAGCAGGCTGCCGGTGAATACATAATAGGGTCGCTTGACGAAGACGGCCTTCTGCGCAAGCCGTTGTCCGAACTTGCCGATGAACTGCTCATCTACAATAATGTTGATATATCGGAGAGTGCGCTCGTTGAGGTTTTGGAGAAGATACAGACTTTTGAACCGGCTGGTATTGCAGCGCGTAGTCTTCAAGAGTGTCTTCTGCTCCAGCTCGAACGCAATACGGAGCAGCGCGACATGACCTTGCAGAAGCGTATAGTGTCCGATTATTACGACGATTTTACAGGCAAACGTTGGGATACGATGGCCGATAAACTTGGAATTTCCGGTGAGAAGTGTCGCGAGGCTATTGCCGATATTGTGCGTCTTAATCCTCGCCCAGGAGCATCACTCACAGAGAACATCGGTTTCAGCCGTCAGCAGATAACCCCGGATTTTCTTCTTGATGTGCAGGATGACGATGTATATGTATCGCTCAACAACGCTCATGTTCCGGCATTGAAGGTGAGCGAGGAGTATATGCAGATGCTCGAGGAACAGTCGGCCAGCACCAATAGCGAGCAAAGGGCTGCTGCGCAGTTCCTTCGCCAGAAGATTGATGCTGCAAGGAATTTTGTGTGTGCCGTCCAGCAGCGCGAGCGTACTATGCTTTCCACAATGCGCGCCATTGTGAGCATGCAGAAGCCGTTCTTTCTCAGCGGTGGCGATGAAGCCATGCTCAAGCCCATGATTCTTGAGGATATAGCCAAGATTACAGGTTACGATATCTCTACAATCTCGCGTGTCGGCAACAGTAAGTATGTACAAACTCCTTGGAGTATATATCCGCTCAAATATTTCTTCAGCGACGGCATTGTCAAGGACGACGGCACAGAGCAGTCGGTCTATGAACTTTTTCGTGTTATCCGCGAACTCGTCCACGGGGAGGATAAAACAAATCCTTTGACCGACCAGGTGCTGCAGGAAAAACTCGTTGGAATGGGCTATAATGTTGCCCGTCGTACCGTTGCAAAGTACCGCGAACAACTGAATATTCCTGTTGCGAGGTTACGCAAGGAGTAATGGAACTCCTGGGATATCGGCCGGAAAAGTTTTTTCCTGCTCTTTAAAATCAACTTTCTATTCTGTTTTTTTTGGAAAATATATGTAAATTTGCGGTATAAAGTAAAATTAGGTGTATTATGCCTTGTGCTAAGGTATATGCCATAAAGAGATATAGATATGTCAAAACCGCAAGTAACCATAGAAGAGGTTCGTGAAGACCTTCGTTATTTACGCCTGTTGGCACGTGATTTCCCCACAGTATCAAGCGTTACGACCGAGATAATTAATCTTGAGGCCATACTGCATCTGCCAAAGCCTACAGAGCATTTTCTTGCCGACCTTCATGGCGAGAACGAGGCTTTCCAGCATGTGTTGCGCAATGCTTCGGGAAACATCAAGCGCAAGGTGAATGAACTTTTCGGCAATTCGATAACTCCAGCCGAAAAGAAAGACCTCTGTACTCTCATATACTACCCTGAGGAGAAACTCAAGTTAGTAAAACTCATGGATATTGACCTTGAGCAGTTCTATACGACATCGCTCAACCGTCTTATTGTTGTCTGTCGCGACGTATCTTCAAAATATACCCGCTCAAAGGTGCGCAAGAGCCTTCCCGAGGAGTATGCATATATCATTGAGGAACTTATGCACGAGGCCAATGACTTCCAGAACAAACAGGCATATTTCAATGTCATCATACGTACCATAATAGGTACCGGCCGTGCCGACCACTTCATAACAGCACTCTGTTACCTTATACAGCGTCTGGCAATTGACCGCTTGCATATCCTGGGCGATATCTTTGACCGAGGTCCAGGTGCGCATCTGATAATGGATGCGCTATGTGAGTATCATCATCTTGACATTACTTGGGGTAATCACGATGTCCTTTGGATGGGTGCTGCAGCAGGCAATACTTGTTGCATTGCCAGTGTGTTGCGTCTCTCTTTGCGCGATGCAAATACAAGAACTCTTGAAGACGGCTATGCAATCAATATGGTTCCGCTTGCGACCTTTGCCATGGAGCAGTATGCCGACGACCCGTGTGAAATATACCAGCCACGTGTCGATGAAGAACGTACCAATTTCAACGAAAAGGATGTGCGTCTCATAGCCCAGATGCACAAGGCGATATCTGTAATAGAGTTCAAATTGTCTGGTCAGATAGCAATGGCTCACCCCGAGTGGAATATGATGGACCGTTGTCTCATGGAGTTCATTGACAAGGAGCGCGGCATCATAACAATAGACGGCAAGGAGTATGAGATGAAGGACAAACTGTGGCCGACACTTGACCCCGAACATCCCTATGAACTTACTCCTGAGGAGCACGATGTCATAGACCGCTTGCGTCATTCATTCATGCGCAGCGAGCGCTTGCAGAACCACGTGAACTGCTTGCTCATGCGTGGCGGCATGTATGCCATATACAACTCTAACCTCATGTTCCATGCGGCAGTTCCCATTAACGAGGACGGCTCAATGCGCGAGGTCGTCTTTGACGGCACCCCGGTCAAGGGCAAGGAACTTTTGCGCAAGGTAGAGCGCATGGCACGCACTGCCTTTGACGATGTGGACGAGGAAGTGCGCAACCGTTATGCCGATTTCTTCTGGTATCTTTGGTGCGGTCCTGAGTCTCCGCTTTTCGGCAAGGCCAAGATGGCAACCTTCGAGCGCTATCTGCTTGATGACAAAGAGGTGCAGAAAGAACCTAAGGGGTGGTATTATATTCTGCGTGACAATCCGGAGGTGTGCGACCGCATACTTGACGAGTTCGGTGTAAAGGGCGACCACCGTCACATCATAAACGGTCACGTTCCGGTGCGTGTGTTCAAGGGTGAGACACCTATAAAGGCAGACGGTCGTCTCATGGTCATTGATGGCGGTTTCTCAAAGGTATACCACAACCGCACAGGTATTGCCGGCTATACATTGGTCTACCATAGCCGTGGTTTTGAACTTGTCCAGCATACTCCGTTTACATCGACCGAGGAGGCTATACTCAACGGAACCGACATTGAGAGTACTACAAAGATTGTAGAAATGGTGGGCGAGCGTGAGAAGGTTCGCGATACCGATATAGGCCGTGGAATCATGGTTAAGGTCGCCGACCTTGAGCGTCTCCTTTATGCTTACCGTAAAGGTGTAATAAAAGAAAGACCATAAATATAAAAACAGAACCTCCAGACTTTTACTATACATTAGTACCACTTATCCCCTTTAAACAAAAACAACGATATATGAAAGCAATAGTAAGTGTTATAATGGGAAGTACATCCGACCTTCCGGTAATGAAGAAGGCCACAGACTTCCTTAATGAAATGAAAGTACCCTTTGAGGTAAATGCGCTTTCGGCGCATCGCACTCCCGAGGCTGTTGAGGCATTTTCCAAAGGAGCCAAGGAACGTGGCGTGAAAATTATTATTGCAGCAGCCGGTATGGCTGCGCATTTGCCGGGAGTAATTGCAGCAAGTACCACATTGCCGGTCATTGGTGTACCCATAAACAGTACACTTGATGGTGTGGATGCACTGCTTGCAATTGTGCAGATGCCTCCGGGTATCCCTGTTGCGACAGTGGGCGTTAATGCCTCGCTCAATGCTGCCATACTGGCGGTGGAGATGCTCTCGCTTGCCGACACCGAACTTGCCGGGCGTTTGGCAAACTATAAGGAGAACCTTAAGAAAAAGATAGAAAAGGCCAACGAGGATTTGAAAGAACTGCAATATGAGTACAAGACAAATTGATATCAATCTCTTCAACTATGCACGTCGTGCGACAGTTGAAGTAAATGTGGGCGGTGTTACTATCGGTTGCACGCACCCTGTACGTGTCCAGTCAATGACCAATACAAGCACAATGGACACCGAAGGCAGTGTCGAACAGGTGCTGCGCATTGTTGCCAAGGGTGGTGACATCGTACGCCTCACCACACAGGGCAATCGCGAGGCTGTGAATCTTGGCGACATCAAGGGGCAGTTGAAAGCCCGTGGCTGCAATGTTCCCCTTGTGGCCGACGTACATTTCAATGCCGCTGTTGCTGATACCGCAGCAAAGTATGCCGACAAAATCCGTGTCAACCCGGGCAATTATGTCGATGCAGCCCGTACATTCAAGCACATTGAATATACCGATGCTGAGTATGCCGAAGAACTCAAGCGCTTGCGTGAGCGTTTTGTTTCATTCCTCAATATATGCAAAGCCGAAGGCCGTGCTGTACGTGTGGGTGTGAACCACGGTTCGCTTAGCGACCGCATCATGAGCCGTTACGGTGATACACCTTCAGGTGTTGTCGAGTCGTGTATGGAATTCCTCCGTATATGCCGTGATGAGGAGTTTAACAATGTTGTCGTGTCAATAAAGACCAGCAATACTGCCATGATGGTTACCACAGTGCGTCGTCTTGTACGTGTTATGGCTGAGGAGGGCATCGCTTTCCCGCTTCATCTTGGCGTGACCGAGGCCGGTGATGCTGAGGACGGCCGCATAAAGAGCGCTGTCGGAATCGGTGCTCTGCTTGCCGACGGAATCGGTGATACAGTGCGCGTGTCGCTTGCCGAGTCTCCTGAAAACGAGATACCGGTAGCCAAGGAACTTGTCGACTATGTGGCATTGCGCGCAGCAGCGCCAGCCATAGAAGGTGTTGCTACTCCCCGGTTCAATTACGAGGAACCGGTACGTCGCAGGACATTCGAGTTCGGCATAATAGGCGGGGAAAATGTTCCGGTGGTTGTCGGGGACGAGGTTGAGGACAAGGATATTGCTCCTGATATTGTTGCCGGACTTGTGCCTGTCGTTGATTTGAAGAATGCCAAGGATAGCAGATTTGTTGCCGTTACATACAGTGACCTTACCCCGGAGAACATTGAGAGGATAAAACCTTTAAAGGATATTGTGCTTGTCGTTTCATCGCAGCATGTGAATGCAGTGGGTGAGTTGCGTGCTATTGTGCACCGTCTGATGACAGAGGGTGTCGAGGCTCCGGTAATCATTCGCCGTGCATACAATGAGGATAATATTGAGACGTTGCGAATAAAAGCATCGGCCGACCTTGGCGTGTTGCTCATCGATGGACTTGCCGATGGTCTTTGGATTGAAAATCCAGGCATAGCTGCCACCGACCTTAACGCATTGGCATTCGGTATTCTGCAGGCTACTCGTGCCCGAATAAGCAAGACTGAGTATATTGCATGTCCGGGATGTGGTCGCACTATGTACGACCTTCAAGGAACACTTGCACGCATCAAGGCTGCTACAGGACACCTTAAGGGTCTCAAGATTGGTGTCATGGGCTGTATTGTGAACGGTCCCGGTGAAATGGCCGATGCTGATTACGGTTATGTGGGTGCAGCGCGTGGGAAAGTGTCGCTTTACCGTCGCAAAGAGTGTGTTGAAAAGAATATACCCGAGGATGAGGCTATTGAAAGGCTGTTGTTGCTGATAGAGAACGACAAGAAGAACTGATAAATATTGAGCCGAAAACTCGCGAGTTTTCGGCTCAATATTTATCTATAGTCTTTCAGCATCTGCTGAAGTTGTTGTCGTGTGAAGAATATACGGCTCTTCACAGTACCTAACGGCAGTTCCAATCGTTCGGCAATCTCGCGGTATTTGAATCCCGAAATATGCATCAGGAACGGTATGCGGTAATCCCGTGGCAGGCTGTGTACAACGCGGTAAATCTCCTTGCTGTCGTAGTTGTTTTCTGTGGTGTAGTTCTCAAATTCCCGCGGACTGTTAATGTGGAACAGGTTGTCGGTGTGGTCGACAAATGTCTGGTCACGCACCTCCTTGCGGTAGTTGTTTATGAAGATATTGCGCATTATGGTATATACCCACCCCTTGAAATTCGTGTCCGGGGTATATTTGTCCATGTTACCAAGCGCCTTCAACGACGTCTCCTGCAATAAATCATTCGCCTCTTCCTTGTCTGCTGTCAGTTTGTAAGCAAATCGTTGTAGTTCCGACTGCACTTCGAGCAGGTCTCTCCTAAACTTTGCAGTATCCAACTTTTTATATGTTTAATGGTTCTCCCAATCAGTAGGGTATATGAACATATAACAAAGTTAAATCTGTTTTTGTTCTGTTGCTTGACACCATTTTTGTCCGGTTTATAACGTGACCGGCAATAATCAGATGTTTGCAATGCGCATTATATCGGCAAATACGCCCGCAGCAGTAACGCTTGCGCCGGCACCGTATCCCTGAATGAGCATCGGATACTCCTTGTAGCGCTCTGTGGTGAGCAGAATGATGTTGTTGCTGCCCTCGAGGTGGTAGAACGGGTGACGCTCGTCGACCTTGCTCAGCGCGACACTTCCCTTGCCGTTCTCGTAGCGGGCAATGAAACGCCAGTGCTTCTTTTCGGCAACCAGTTGTTTGCGCTCATTCTCAAATTGCTCGTCAAGTTGTGGCAACTTGGCCCAGAAGTTTTCCAGTGTGCCGTCGAACAACTCTTGGGGAATGAATAGGTTCGCAGTAACATTCTCCTGCTCAATGGCGTAGCCTGCTTCGCGTGCCAGAATGACCAGTTTCCTAATAACATCCTTGCCGCAGAGGTCAATGCGGGGGTCGGGTTCGCTGTAACCCTTTTCCTGAGCCAGGCGCACAGCCTCGCTCAGCGGAATGTCGTGGCTCAGTACATTGAAAATGAAGTTCAGTGTGCCGCTTAACACTGCCTCAATCTTTAGAATCTTGTCACCGCTGTTTATTAGGTCGTTAATGGTATTTATTATCGGGAGACCTGCGCCTACGTTTGTCTCGAACAGATATTTTATGTTGCGTTGGCGTGCAATCTGCTTCAGATTGCAATATGTGTCATAGTCGCCCGATGATGCTATCTTGTTTGCTGCAACTACACTTATGTTGTGCGACAGGAGGTCGGCGTAAATTGATGCGACCTCGCTGTTGGCTGTGCAGTCCACAAATACCGAGTTGAAGATGTTCATGTGAATAATTTCATCGCGCAATTGCTTGATGTTGCTATCCTTGCTCTCTTTCAACTGCGTGCGATAACATGTGAGGTCAAGCCCCTCACGGTCAAAAATTGCATGGCGGCTGTTGGCAATGCCCACAATGTTCAGTTTAAGGCTGTGTTCCTTCTTCAGTTTCTCCTGTTGTGACGCAATCTGCTCAATGAGGCTGCCGCCAACAGTGCCTATTCCGCAAATGAACAGGTTCAGCACCTTGTACTCCGAAAGGAAGAACGAGTCGTGGATTACGTTCAATGTCTTGCGCAGCAAGTTTGAGTTTATTACAAACGATATGTTTGTCTCTTGCCCGCCCTGAGCGCATGCTATGACGTTTATACCGTTGCGCCCGAGTGTCTGGAACAGTTTGCCTATTATACCCGCATTGTGACGCATGTTCTCTCCTACAATGGCAACCGTAGAGAGTTCCGATGTGGCGCGCACGCTCTCCATCAAACCCATTGAAATCTCCTTCTCGAATTCCCTGTTCAGTACCTCGCAGGCCTTTTCTGCATCAACGTGGCGTAATCCAAGTGATGTGCTGTTCTCCGAAGATGCCTGTGCAACCAGGAATACACTTATATCTGCATTGGCAAGTGCGCGGAATATTCTCTGGTTTACACCCACAACGCCCACCATGCCAAGTCCTTGAACGGTTAGCAGGTCGGTGTCGTTGATGCTTGAGATACCCTTTATGAGCCTTCCTTCGTCTTCGCTGTGGTCATCTATTACAGTACCTTCTGCATCGGGATTGAAGGTGTTCTTTATCTTTATAGGTATGTTTGCCTTGAAGACGGGGTATATTGTAGGCGGGTACACAACCTTCGCTCCGAAGTTGCAGAGTTCGGTTGCCTCTACGTAACTCAGGTGCCCTATGGTGTATGCATTGTTTATGACACGCGGGTCTGCTGTCATGAAACCGTCGACATCTGTCCAAATCTCAAGGCAGTCGGCTTTCAATGTGGCTGCTATTATGGCTGCCGTGTAGTCGCTGCCGCCACGCCCCAAATTGGTAATCTCCTCGCTATCCTTATCTTGCGCAATGAACCCCGGAACAACAATCACCCTTTCTGTGCTGTTGTCAAAACTCTCGCGTATGAGTCTGTCCGTAACCTCGTCTGCAAGGATATATTTGTTGTGCTTGGTTTCGGTCTTTATGAAACGGCGTGCATTGTAGCGCACGGCACCGTCTATGAGTGCTGTGACAATACGGCTCGAAATTCTCTCGCCATAGCTCACAATTGTAGCCTCCGATTTTGGAGCAAGGTTATTTATTAGCGCAAGTCCTTGGTAAATGTTGTTGAGTTCGTTCAGCAATACATCAATCTCCTGCAACAGAGCAGTGCGTTGTTCTTCATTGCTTATTATGGCATTTATCAGGTCGTGGTGCCGTGTGACAATCTCCTGGAACTCTTTGTTGAACCCGTTGTCACCGTTCACAGCCATGTGTGCGGTTTTTATGAGTTTGTCGGTGATTCCGCCAAGTGCCGATACCACCACAATGACACGCTCTTGCGCTGCGGCCTTTTCTACAATATTCTTCAGGTTTAGTATGCTGTTTACGGAACCGACAGATGTTCCGCCGAATTTCATTACTTTCATCAGGCTGTTGTTTAGTGAGTTTTTGCTCTGTTTTGCAATCAGTTTGCAAATTTACGTTTTTTATAGGATTTACACCTCTTGAAGTTGTTTAAAATTGTTATAAATCCATTAATGCTTTAAAATATTGAAGCAGAATTTGCTGCGTTTTGCTCGTTTGAAGTATCTTTGCTGTTAAAAAATACAAATATATGAAAATCGCAAATCACAGTTTGAAGGCGTGGTTCAATGCTACCCGTCCTTGGTCTACATTGGTTTCTGCAATAGCAGCAGTAGTAACACTCGTATATCTTGCCTATCGCAATTATGAAGTCGATTGGTGTGCGGCAGCCTTGATTCTTGCGGCAATCATATTCTTCACTTCGGCCGGGTGCACATTCAGCGACTACCTCGATTTCAAGAAAGGTGTTGACCGTGAGGATAATCTTGGCGGTTCGGTATCCCTTTCCAGCGGTGAGTTCAGCCTGCGTGAAATAAAGCACTATACCTATGTTCTTATGGCAATTGCCATAATCCTGACATTGATACTGCTGTTCATGAAGGGTATGCCTGTGGTATATTTCTTCCTTGCCGTATCACTTTTTATCTTCTGCTATCCATGGCTCAAGTACCATGCTTTGGGCGACCTTAATATTTTCCTGGCCTATACATTGACTCCGGTTCTTGTTGTGGCAGTGCTTGCTGTAAAGGATTTCCACCCGGAGGTCTTCTGGATTGTTGCCATGAGCGGTTTGATGGCCGGCGGTGCCGAGCACATAAATAATGTGCGTGACTATGACCAGGATATACGTGCAAACATCAAGACTTTTGCAATGCTTTTTGGCAAGAAACTGTCGGTGTACATATACATTGTTGAGATTCTGTTGCCTTTCTTCCTGCTCGTGGCAGCCGTTGCGCTCGGTTACATGCCATTACTGTCATTGATAGCCTTGCCGGTGGCTTTTCCTGTCATCAAACGTGCCATTGCTGCAAAGCGTTCCCTCAAAGAGGGCAGTGCGCTGCTTGCTAATGCCGATGCCGAAATCTGTATCTGCCTTTTCATCTTCAATATTCTGCTTTCGATATCATTCATTGCCGACCGTTGGATAGTTGACGGTTGTCCATGCAATATGTTCCAGTAAAAAAAATAATAATATATGTCTGCAAATAAATCCCATACATTCAAGGATTGGCTGTTGGCTACCCGCCCATGGTCGTTTCCTGCTTCGGCAATGCCCATAGTCGTTACCTGTGCCTACCTTTACTGGTTAGGCGAGCCTGTCAATTGGCTCATTGGCCTGTGGACAATGCTTAATGTGGTTCTTTTCCACGCTTCGGCAAATTGCTGGAGCGACTACAAGGATTTTGTCAATGGCGTTGACCGCGAGGATACTATCGGCGGTGTTGCCATTACCAGCGGCGCGTTCACGGCTGTCGAAATAAAAAGGCTTGCCCTGTGGCTGCTTCTTCTTTCTGTGGCATCGGGCATAGCACTGGTATTTTTCACCGGTCCTCATGTGCTTTGGATGGCTATGGCGGCATGCGTGCTTATTCTGCTCTATCCATGGTTCAAGTACCGTGCGCTTGGCGACGTAGATATATTCCTCACATACTCTCTATTGCCAATGTTAGGAACATCGTATGTGGTTTCCGGTCACTTCTGTCCGGTAGTGCTTTGGCTTATGCTGCCGATAGGTTTCATCACCATTGGAATACTGCATGCCAATAACTTGCGCGACATGGAGCAGGACAAACGTGCCAAGATATGTACATTTGCCATGCTTGTGGGCAAGAGACTCTCTGTAGTTGTTTACTGTGCATATATACTCTTGCCTTTTTTGTGGGTGGTAGTGACTGCCATTTTGGGAATATTGCCAATGTGGTCATTGCTGGTGTTGCTTGCCATTAAAGTCGCTGTCGGCAACATCGGCCATGCGTTGCGTTTCTCAAAGGAAGGCATGGCAGCAATGAAGGGGGTTGATGAAAAGACTGCGCAGATGCAACTTGTATTCAGCCTGTTGCTCACAATATCCATGTTTGTGGATAAACTTGTATAAACGGCAACAGTTTCTGTTGTATATCCCCTGTAACCGAATAGAATATGGCAAAAGAGAAAACAATATTCTTGTGTAACCAATGCGGCTATGAGTCGCCTAAGTGGGCCGGTAAATGCCCGGCATGCGGTGCGTGGAACAGCCTTGTAGAGAAGGTTGTGCGCAATGCTCCCGCTTCGCGCGGTTTCTCTGCAGGCGCTGACCGCCTGCAGTCGCAACCGGTGCTCATTGACGATGTCGAGGCCGATGCATTGCCACGCATGGACCTATGTGACGGCGAGTTCAACCGTGTGCTCGGCGGCGGTCTTGTTCCCGGTTCATTAGTGCTGTTGGGCGGCGAACCCGGCATTGGAAAATCTACACTTGTGTTGCAGACAATCCTTGGATTGCCTCACCGCAAGGTGTTGTATGTGTCGGGCGAAGAGAGTGTTCAGCAGATAAAACTGCGTGCCGACCGCATAACACATGAGCGTGGCAATTGTCACATAGTATGCGAGACATCGCTCGAGACTGTGTTCACACATATAAAGAATGTTTCGCCCGAACTGCTTGTTGTCGATTCCATACAGACAATGTGCAGCGAAACGGTCGATTCCTCCCCGGGGAGCATGTCTCAGGTGCGTGAGTGCACGGCCATGCTGCTAAAGTTTGCCAAAGAGAACAACGTGCCGGTCATTCTCATTGGTCACATAACAAAAGACGGTGCCATTGCCGGTCCAAAGATACTTGAACATATAGTAGACGTTGTAATACAGTTCGAGGGCGACCAGCATCATCTTTATCGCGTACTGCGTTCCATAAAGAATCGTTTCGGCAGTACTGCCGAACTTGGCATATACGAGATGCGCCGCGAAGGCCTCCGTCAGGTAACCAACCCGTCGGAACTGTTGCTCAGCGACCGTCATTGTGGCATGAGCGGTGTCGCCATTGCCTCGGCGATAGAGGGTGTCAGCCCTTTCCTCATAGAAACGCAGGCGCTTGTCAGCACGGCTGCCTATGGTACTCCCCAGCGTTCAGCGACAGGTTTCGATATACGCCGCATGAATATGCTGCTTGCAGTGCTTGAGAAGCGCGTAGGCTTCAAACTGGCGCAGAAAGATGTGTATCTTAACATCGCCGGCGGTCTTCGTGTGAATGACCCGGCAATAGACCTTTCGGTCATAAGTGCCATTCTGTCAAGCAACATGGATGTCGAGATAGAACCGACGCTCTGCATGGCGGGTGAGGTTGGCTTGTCGGGCGAGATTCGCCCGGTGAACCGCATTGAGCAACGTATTGCCGAGGCTGCGAAACTGGGTTTCAAGCGCATTATCGTGCCCAAGAGCAATACCAAGCGGCTCGATGTCTCGCGTTTCGGTATCGAGGTGCAGCCCGTCAGCAAGGTAGAAGAAGCGTTCAGGCTAATCTTTGGATGATTTTAATAGTATGGTTCACGAATTCCAGATAAGAGTGCAGCCCCACGATGCTGCCAATGAACAGTCGCTAAAGCGTTACATTGCACGTGATAAAGGCATGGATGAGCGCACAATAACAGCCGTTCGCGTTTTGCGTCGCAGCATTGACGCGCGTCAGCGTGTAATCTACATCAATCTCACAGTGCGCGTTTTTGTCAACGAACAGCCTCGCATGGAGGAGTATGTAAGCCGCGAATATGGCAATGTCGAGGGCAAGCCCTCTGTCATAGTTGTGGGTGCAGGCCCGGCAGGCCTGTTCGCTGCGCTCAAACTCATTGAGAACGGTCTGCGTCCGATAGTAGTGGAGCGTGGGCGCGATGTGCGCACACGCAAGATAGACCTTGCTTCAATAGCCCGTACACACACGGTCAATCCCGAATCGAACTATTGCTTTGGCGAGGGTGGTGCAGGGGCATACTCCGACGGGAAACTATATACCCGCAGCAAGAAACGCGGAAGCATTGAGGGCGTGCTCAATCTCTTTTGCCAGCATGGGGCAAGTCCGGCAATCCTTGCCGATGCCCACCCGCACATAGGTACCGACAAACTGCCGCGTGTCATTGAGAACATACGTAACCGCATAATAGAGTGCGGTGGTGAGGTGCATTTTGAAACCCGCATGGAGGAACTGCTTGTGAAAGACGGTCGTGTATGCGGTATACGCACCGACAAACGGGAATTCTTGGCCTCTGCAGTCATTCTTGCTACCGGTCATTCGGCAAAGGATGTTTATCATCGTCTGCATGCAAGCGGCATTCAACTTGAGGCAAAAGGCTTCGCTGTGGGAGTGCGCTTGGAACATCCTTCGGCGCTTATTGACCAGATACAGTATCATTCGCCTCATGGGCGAGGCAAGTATCTTCCTGCAGCCGAATATAGTTTTACAACACAGGTTCAGGAGCGTGGAGTCTACAGTTTCTGCATGTGCCCCGGCGGCGTTGTCATTCCGTCGGCTTCTGCAGCGGGAGAACTGCTTGTAAACGGAATGTCGCCTTCGCATCGTGGCGGTGCATGGAGCAATTCAGGCATGGTAGTTCAGGTGAACCCCGAAGATGTGCTGTTGCCCGAGATGCAGATAGATTGTGAGGATATTGAGGCAGTGCCGGCCGATTCTCCCCTAAGGGTAATGAATTTCCAGCAGCGTCTTGAGCATCTTTGCTGGATAATGGGTAACCGCAAACAGACGGCTCCTGCACAACGCATGACCGATTTCGTGCGTGGAAAACTCAGTTACGACCTTCCTCGCAGTTCCTATGCTCCCGGGCTCATATCATCACCCATGCACTTTTGGCTTCCCAAGTTCATATCTTCGCGCTTGCAGCGTGGCTTTGAGCAGTTCGGGCGCATGTCACGTGGTTTCCTCACAAGCGAGGCTGTAATGATTGGCGTGGAGACGCGTACTTCATCGCCAGTGCGCATTCTGCGTGACAACGAAACTTTGCAGCACGTCACTCTCCATGGGCTTTTCCCATGTGGCGAGGGTGCCGGTTATGCCGGCGGCATTGTGTCGGCTGCAGTCGACGGTGAGCGTTGCGCTCTCTCAGTTGTGGAGTATATGAAGTAAATGCCGGAACCCTTGTTTCATGGGATTGCGGCTTTACAAGAATATATTTATCTTCAACAATAAGAGGGGTTCAGTAGCCAAAAGATGTGGTTTGATAAAAACTATAAAACAAAACAAAAGGTTTTCAAACTCGCTATTGCTCGGCATTATATTCTTATGCATTTCTCAACCTTCGGCTGTAAATTGTTGCTGAACGAAGAACTTGCTATCATTATTTTTTCTCTCGCAAAAAAGTAATCAAAAAACGCCCGTCACGCGTAAAAATCAGTCACAACAGCCTTCTGCTCACAAGTTGCAGGCAACATTTTTCGGTCGGCTGGGTGCTGAAGCACACTCCTTTGGGAACATAAATGTTCCGTCGTCGCAAACATTGCTCATTCGCAATGGTGTCTCAAACAACTTTTCGTTCAAACAGCGGGGAGAGGACAACTCGCTATTCACGAAAAACATTATCACGTATGTGCACCGCTCAAACAATTCCTCTCCTTATCCGCTGTTTGAACGGTTGTTTGCTATAATTTTATCGGTGACGGATATTAAGAAAATTACTTTTGTCGGTCGTATAGCAATGGTAATTCTAAAAAAGAAAACCGGCACCGTTAAAAAACACAACTTAAACCTTTTTGATTTTGGGATAAAGCGGCAGGAGTGTTTGACTGCTAGTTAACAATACTTGCTTTCCGCAACCCGCGAGGCGCAACCGTTGCCTGCGCATCTCGCGACCTATTGCTGCAAGCATTGTTGATTAAGCAAGTTTAATTCCGCACCGCCCCAAAATCAAAAAGAAAGTTTAAGTGGCAATGCCTTTTTGACTGAGGAATGTCGCTTGCGACTTGTGAACAAAGAAAAGGCAGACTGTTTTTCCCGTGTGCCGGAACCTTTTGGTTCTTTTCAGTTATGAA
>JAZNDZ010000090.1:0-2998 GCA_045588345.1 Bacteroidaceae bacterium | reverse complement strand
GATATGCTCTCTCTTATGGAACCCGGCAGCGTGCTTGTCGACGTTGCCATTGACCAGGGCGGTTGCTTCGAGACCTCACATCCTACAACTCATGAGGAACCCACATACTATGTCGACGGTATCCTGCATTATTGTGTAGCGAATATCCCCGGTGCAGTGCCTTACACATCAACGCTGGCGCTCACAAATGCTACATTGCCGTATGCATTGCAGCTTGCAAATAAAGGCTGGCGCAAGGCATGTGCCGACAGCGAGGAACTCCGTAAGGGCCTCAACGTTGTCGAAGGTAAGGTCGTATATAAAGAGGTCGCCGAGGCCTGGGGCCTGCCTTTCGAGGAATTGGTGCTGTAAAATTACCGCCCCTACAGCTGGGATGACAGTTTCGCGATTTGGTTGAGTTTATATTGAACTTGCGTTAAATAATGTAAAAACACAATAAGGCTTGTAACAAAGGTTAACGTTCTTCGTCTTTCAAATAAAGAATAATAAAGAATATGAAAAAGACATTGAAGTTCCTTCTGTTGGGGCTATTGTTGGTCTCTTGCGCAAGCAAGAATAAAGTGATAGAGTACCCGTTGGTCGGTGCCTCAAATACAACTATGCTGGTCTTTGAGAAGGTGGAACTGACCGATACTGCTACTGTGCTGACGGTACGTGGTTTCTGTACTCCCGAACACTGGATTAAAGTATCTCCAAACATCCATCTTGTAACTCAAGATAAGGAATATGAACTGATTGGCAGTAATGGCGTTGAACTTGGCAAAGAGTTGTATATGCCCGAGGATGGCGATTCATGCTTCATGCTGATATTCGAGTCATTGCCCAATGAGTGCAAGGTATTTGACTTTATCGAGGCGGGCGCAGAGAACGGTTGGCGTGTGTACGATATTGACCTCACAGGGAAAAGGAATGTGGCTAATCCTACGGGGCTGCCGCGTGAACTGAAGCATGCCCCGAAAGCGGCGAGCGACACACCTGAGTATGCCTACACATTTGGAGAGACAACGGTAAATATCCACCTGATGGGCTATCGTGAGGGGTGCGTCACCGATATGGTATTTCCTGTAAACTCTATGTTTGAGGGGCAGCGTAGCATTGATGTTGAGATAGACCCGGCAACAGGTACAGGCAGTGTAACATTCATGCAATACGGCACAGGATGTGTTTTCCCCGTTATCAATGGCTGCGGGTATGGGGAGTTCTTTATTGCGCCTAATGAAACAGTAGACCTTTATGTGAACCTTGCCTACATCAACCAGACATTGCAGTACAATTATGAGAACTACAAGAACCTTGCAGTAAAGGGGTGCTGGACCAAAGGAAGTGTATATGATGCGCTGAACAACCGTGACTCCGAAGATGTGATAGCATTGTCCGATTCTTTGCTGATAGGTGAATTCATCCGCTATGATATGACTGCCGATGAATTTACCGGCGCACTAATAGATTTCTACCGCGCCGTGTGCGAGCATGCCCATGCACAAAAGTCCGGTTCCTGGGCAAAGGAGATATGCAAGGCTGATGCATTCAATACCTGTCTCGTTTTTCTCAATGGCGATTATAGGCGCTGGGCGAAGCGTGAAAGCAGTGTTCCTGCCGACTATAAGCACGACCAGATATTGCCTGAGCATTATGCACGCATGTTCGCATGTGTTGACATCGAGAATCCTTGGCTGTTGATGAATTACAGAAGTGAGGAGGTTGCAAAAGCGGCACAGAAAATGCAGTCCGGCAGCACAGACAGTACGCTTGCTTGCTGGGGCGCAACCCTGGAGGCTGTGGGGAAAGCCTATAAGAACGAGTTTACCGATGCCGAACTGCAAACAATGCGCTCTTGGAGCAATCCGTTCTATGCCGATATTTGCGAGGATATTCTTCGCCGTACAAGAGAAGCAATAGCAAAGAGCAGTCAAGATTTGGAGCATGTGGAGGGTATTGCCCCCGAAGCACTGTTCCATGCCATAATTGCTCCCCATAAAGGCAAGGTGGTGCTGGTTGACTTCTGGAATACATGGTGTGGCCCCTGCCGTAAAGCAATTAAAGAGATTGAACCATACAAGACCGGGCAGCTCTCAAGTGATGACCTTGTATGGGTGTATATTGCAAACGGAACCTCGCCCATTGGGACTTATTCCAATATGATTACCGGTATCAAAGGTGTGCATTATCGCGTCAGTGACGCACAATGGGATTATTTGACAAGCAAAATGTTCGATATTGACGGCATACCGTCGTATGTGCTCGTGAACAGGGATGGCAGTTACTCATTGCGAAACGACTTGAGACGGCATTCCAATATGTTAAGCGTACTTAAAGAGAAGTTGGAAAAGAAATAGGGATTATTTACGAGATACTGTCCGATTCAATGAATTATTATAATGAGATTTAGCATATAACAGTTGTACTTAGATGAAAAAACTAATATTTACTCTTCTTGCATTTGCCACCCTGTGTGGCTTTGCGCAAAAGAGTATATCTGTAGAATATCCCTACTACGAGACTATCAATACCCGAGTCTTTGATATTTCAAAGGTAATTGCCGATAAGGAAACTACCGTTCTTGAGGTCTATTTTTATGCAGTAGAGAATATAACCGTTGATGCGAATACCGTGCTTGTCGGTGACACGACTGGCAAGCACTATAAGCTATTGCGTAGCGAGGGCGTAGAGATTGGGCACGTAACAAACCTGCCTGAATGTGGCTTTATGAAAGGTGTCCTCATTTTTGAGCCGTTGGACAAGGAAGACCGTTCTTTTGATTTCGACGGTGGCAAGAGCGGTTGGAACCTGAAAGGCGTATCTTTGAAAGAATACAGTCTGAAAGAGGTAATCGGTAAAGACAAGAAATGGGGCAAGATGACACAATCGCCCTTTATTGGTAATTACGTACATGACAGCATAAGGGTGGAGTGTGAAATTAAAAACAGCAACGAGCCTGTTGTTCTCTTCAATCCATACGGTTTCGAGGATAGGGATTGCGAATTCACAGATGATTTCA
>JAZNDZ010000089.1:0-23527 GCA_045588345.1 Bacteroidaceae bacterium | reverse complement strand
TGAATTTGCGCGAGAATATCATTCTCAGTGAATGGGTTAGTGAATAAGCCTCTTTAAGGTCGGGATATTGGGCAAAAAGTATATTTGCTCGTTCCTTTTGTGATTTACTCCATTTTTCAGGTGATTTAAACAGCAAATATCTGCTTCGTGCAAGCAATTGTTTCTTTGTATCGCCATTTGGGAATATAAACGGATGATATTCCTTGCCACTCCATTTTGCATTTTCCTTGGCATCGGTTTCTTCCTGTATTGCATCCCAACGGTGCTTTATGCGCAGTTCTTGTACAGCTTCGCAAGCTTCTTTCTGAACGTGAAAACGGTCAATAACCTTTATTGCGGAGGGAAAGCAACGTGTTACGATGCGGTTCATACTATTTGACATATCAAGTGTAACCTCCTTTACCAACCGCCTGTGCTTTTCGGGTATCCTGTTGATTATTGCAATGATATCATCAGACTTGACGCCTTCTATCATTGCAACAAGAGTACCTTTCTTCCCTCTGGCATCGGGATTGGATATTATGGTGTAAAGTTCTCCATTACTCATCGAGGTCTCATCTATGCAAAGGCGAGGACCTATGTTCTTGGCAAAAAGCAACCATTTGTCGGCATGCTCTTTTGCGCTCCACGATTCGTAATCGCTCAGATGATGTTTATAAGAACGCTCTATCTCATCGCCGTTTATATGGCATAACGGTTCAAGCGAACGGGCCGATTGGGGATATGTCTCCAGGTAATGCTTTTAAAAAAGCCGCAAACTCCATTGAGTAGCGGGTACCTTTGTAAGTGGTGTCATAGCTGTTGGTAAAATACTCGTCAGTGGTGTGGTCGTACCATTTGCGACGACGTACCTTAAAATTGACACGCTTGTCACGAAGAGGAAAGTCTCGCACTGTTACTGCGTCAAGAAAACCCTTGGACTCTATCTTATGGCCTTGGCGTTCTGAA
This sequence comes from Bacteroidaceae bacterium, assembly GCA_045588345.1. Lineage (GTDB taxonomy): Bacteria > Bacteroidota > Bacteroidia > Bacteroidales > Bacteroidaceae > HGM04593. The sequence continues at coordinate 22,579 of JAZNDZ010000089.1, read as the reverse complement.
GGAAGATTATCGAACTCATCAAGTGAAATCTCAACATCAATATCATTGCTGGTGATACCTGTAATCTTGAAGTTTTCAATGAAACCTGATGGCAATATCAAACGAGCTAATTCCAATAGTATTTTTTCGTCCTGCATAGTACTTTATTTTAACTATGCGAAGATAATATTTTTATATCATCCCCCCAACTTTTGCAGGTGAGCCATAATCTTGAACACTTCGTTCTCGTTTTCTTGTTGGCTTTGCCTTCAATTTCTCGCCATGGCAAAGTGCAAGCAAGCTCGCCTTTGCTCATTTGGCTTAACGAAATGTTGGCTTTGCCTTCAATTTCTCGCCATGGCAAAGTGTAAGCAAGCTTGCCTTTGCTCATTTGGCTTAACGAAATTGTTCAATAATTGGCATTTTCCTTGTCGAGCAAAATTCCACTTGGGAACACTAATTTTTGTAATTGTTTAGTAATAGATATTGCTCAGTTTGCATTATAGTAAAAAAATATCTACTTTTGAGAAACTAATTTCACAAAATATGGTACCCAAATTTGAAGAATTCTTCTATCCTTGTCTTAAATGCTTGAGTGATGGCAATGTTCACACTCAAGAAACATTAAGGAACTATGTCATTGATTATTTTCAATTATCAGAAAGTGATATAAGCGCCCTTATCAAAAGCGGAAAGAAAACACAAGTTTCTGATAAGACAAGTTGGACTGTATCATATTTTCAACAAGCAAATTTAATTGACTCACCACAAAGAGGAAGATATCAAATAAATGATTTTGGAAGAAAATTCTTATCTGAACATGAAAATGGTTTTAACAAGGCTGACTTATTAACCATACCGGCATTCTTCTCATTTGTTGCTGGTAATAAAGATAGAAACGAAAAGAAGAAATTATCTTCTGAAAGGCAGAATGAATCAGTTATCGAAGGAACTCCAACAGACCTTATTGACAATGCTTATTCTCAAATAAACAAGAATTTAGCTAAAGATTTATTAGCAAAAGTTTTGGAAATGTCACCAGCATTCTTTGAGAAACTAGTAGTTGAATTACTTGTAAAAATGGGATACGGAGGTAGTTTTGAGGATGCTGCGGGTGTTACTCAATATTCACGGGATGAAGGGATCGATGGTTTTATTAAAGAGGATAAATTAGGGCTTGACACTATTTATATTCAAGCAAAGCGATGGGATAAGGGGCCTGTTGGAAGTAAAGAGATACAAGCATTTGCTGGAGCATTAGATATGAAGTATCATGCATCAAAGGGTGTGTTTATAACGACATCATCATTTACGGAAGGTGCCAAGAAATGTGTAAAAGATGCAAAATCAACAAAAATTGTCTTGATTGATGGTGAGCAATTATGCAAATATATGATTGAATACAATTTAGGAGTGTCTACTCGCCAAACGTACGAAATAAAGCAAGTTGATAGAGATTATTTTGAGGAATAGTGGAGTATAAGGCAATATGCTTATACTCCACAAAGTCTATAATGCGCTTTTTGTTCACCCCTCCCGACAATAAGAGGATGACTTTGATATGACGTGAACCCCGAAAGTCAGAAAAAACTTTCGGGGTTCACGTCATTTTCAGTTATACCTGACCCATTTCCACAACTCTTTGAACGATGGTTTGCTGCCGTGGATAAGTATTCCAACTCTGTAAATCTTGCCGGCGAACCACACGACTGCCATGAATGTGGCTGCGAGTATGCCAAACGAGAGCAGAATTTCCCATGTGGGTATGTCGTATGGAATACGTGCCATCATGACAATGGGTGAAGTCAGGGGGCACATCGAGAACCAGAATGCAAGGTCCGATGTGGGGTCGTTTATTACCGAGAGCATTACCAGAAGGCTCAATATAATGGGTATTGTTATTGGTGTCTGTAATTGTTGTGCATCCTGCGGTGAGTCTACAGCGGAACCCACAGCTGCAAACAGTGCGGCATAGAGCAGGAATCCGCCCATCATGAACACCAGCAGTGATACTATAATCTTTGCCAGATAACCTACATCGGTGAGTGTAGCAATGGCCTGCAGCAGGCTTATGTCGGCTGTTGTCTCCAGGCTTTCCGGTGTGGCTCCTTGTTGCAGCATGCCAACAGCCATGGTTACCTCGTCCGGAATAAGTTCGGGAATAAGGAAGTAGCCTACTCCAAGTATTATCAGCAGCCATATCGTTATCTGCAACAGTGCAACGCTTGCCACTCCCAGAATCTTGCCCATCATCATCTCAAGCGGGCGCACGGACGATACCATTACTTCAAGCACACGGCTGTTTTTTTCTTCTATCACCGATTGCATGACCATTACTCCGTACAGCAGAATGAACATGTATAGTATGAAACTGAGTACGTATGCAATGACTGTCGCAACGATTGAGGAATTGGCCTTTTCGCCGCTGTTCTCTGCTGTGTTGTCGTTGGCGAATGACTGCATGTTTATATCGGTCTGTATGCTTGCGATTATTTCCGGCAGGTTTTCAATATGCTGCTGTTGCAGTTTTATTCCCTCAACAACCATCTTCACCTGTGTGGCGATGTTCATTTCAAGGGTTATTGAGGCTGTCGAGTTTGTATATAGCCTTATGTCGGACGGGTTGGTCATTATCTCTTTTCCTATGTGCAGAATGGCGAAGTCTCCTGTGTGTTCCTTGCGTGCAATCTCTATGGGGAGTGCGGTTGGTGTGAAACTCACGTCGTCCGAACTTTGCAGCAGATGTCCGATGCTCTTGCTGTCATCGACCACTGCAATACTCTTCTGCTCGTTGCCCGAATATTCCGCAAGCAATGCGGGGGCCACCATCAGACCAAGCATGAGCAATGGGGTCAGCAGGGTAGTGATGATGAATGATTTTTTGCGTACTCGTTCATTGAATTCGCGTCCTATGATTATTCCTATCTTGCTTTTCATGGCTTTTCTTCTTTTTTTGTGGTGTTTACAGATTGCCGTTCACGGCGCGGATGAATATGTCGTTCATTGAAGGTATAATTTCGCTGAACGAGCGCATCTCTACACATTTGTTTGCTGCATCAATCACTTGACGCACCTCGGCATCCGACGCAATGTGTACCTTCATTTTGTTGTATCCCGCGGGTGAGGGTTTAGAGTCCATAATCTCGCACACACTGTGGAGTGCCGCTACAAGGTTCTCCTCGCGGCCGCGGTAGTCTATCTCGAAGATGTTGGCACCATGCTTGTGGCGAATCTCGTTGACATTGCCCGAGAGAATGTTCTTTGCTTTGTCAATGAGTGTAATGTGGTCGCATACCTCTTCGACCGACGACATGTTGTGTGTCGAGAAGATTATGGTTGTGCCTTTGTCGCGCAGTGCAAGAATCTCGCTCTTGAGAAGGTTGGCGTTTATGGGGTCAAAACCCGAGAATGGCTCATCGAATATCAGCAGTTTGGGTTCGTGCAGCACAGTGGTAATGAACTGTATCTTCTGTGCCATTCCCTTTGACAGCTCTCCAATGTTCTTGTTCCACCAGTCTTCAATCCCGAACTTTTGGAACCAAGCCTTCAGTTTTTCTGTGGCATCCTTGCGCGACATGCCTTTAAGGCGGGCAAAGAATATTGCCTGTTCACCGACTTTCATCTTCTTATAAAGACCGCGTTCTTCGGGCATGTATCCGATGTTGTACACATCGTCGGCACTGATTTCATTGCCGCAGAACATTATGCGCCCGCAATCGGGGGCTGTAATGCGGTTGATAATTCTCAACAGAGTGGTCTTTCCCGCACCGTTGGGGCCAAGAAGACCATATATCGACCCTTCTGGAATCGACAGCGACACGTCGTCAAGGGCAACGTGGTCGGCAAAACTCTTTGACACGTTTTCAATTCTTAGTATGTCCATAGTGAATATGTTTTATATCTCTTTCTTTACATTTGACGCGACGAAATTACAAATACTTCATGAATTACCCCCCCCAGTAGTTAAATATTGTTAACATATGTAACATCCGCCGGGTGGCGTGTATTTGTTGTATTGCCGGCGCGTTTCAATGCGCAAAAATAGATAAAATTTCAATATACGAGAATTTTTGTGTATGTTTGTAAAAAAAATGAACGGAATGTTTACAGCTAAGAAACTACTTATTTTTGACCTCGGCGGCGTGCTTATAGACCTGCATGTCGAGCGCTCGTTTCTTGCCCTGATGTCAATGGGTGTCAATGCCTCTATATTCAATGAGAAGGCTTGTCTCATAAACGATTATATGACGAAGTATGACCGCGGCGACATATCGACTGCCGACATGTTCGCCTGTATGGCATCTCATTTGCCGGCCGCTGTGCATGAAGAATTTGGCGAAGGGCTCGATGCCCGTCTGCATGAGGTGTGGAACATGATGTTGGGGAATTATGCCCCTTATAAGTTCCTGCGTTTGCGCGAACTGCGCCAGCGTGGTTACCGCATTGTAATGCTGAGCAACATAAATGATGGTCATTGGGGTAAGGTGGAGAGCAGTTTCCTGGAGACTATGGGCGAACCATTGTCAAATTTCTTTGATGCCCTTTATCTCTCCTACCGTATGCGCTGCCGCAAGCCAGAACCTGAGATATTCCGTCAACTGCTGGCTGCTGAGGGTGTTGAACCCGGTGACTGCCTTTTCTTTGACGATTCGGCCGAGAACTGCGAAGTGGCGCGCAGCCTGGGTATTGACTCTGTTCTCATGGAGCGCAATGCACCGTGGAGCGATGATATAATGAATGATTGAACCTATGGATATTGTAACTGATATAAGAAACTGCAATGCACAGGGTTGTGCCGCGACTATAGGCTCTTTTGACGGTGTGCATCTCGGACATAGGGCAATGATTGCCGAACTGCGCACTGTTGCCATGGCGCAGGGCCTGCCTTTGACAGCCGTTACCTTTGAGCGTCATCCGCGTCTGTTGTTCGACGGGGAGTGTGAACCCTTCCTGCTCACCACCAACAGCGAGAAGGCTGCTCTTTTGGAAAGCCTTGGAGTGGAAAGAATGGTAATGCTCGATTTTGATTCCTGCATGGCATCCATGAGTGCAGAGCGCTTTATGCGCGAGGTGCTTGCCGAGACACTTGGGGTAAGACTCCTTGGTGTGGGTTACGACCACCATTTCGGCAAGCCGTGCGAGGGTGAGGGTTTTGAACAGTATGCAGGCTATGGTCATGAACTCGGCATTGAGGTGATGCGCCTGTCGCCATTCACAATTGAAGGTGGCAAGGTGAGTTCAACAGTTATCCGTCGTGAACTCAGTGCGGGCAATATATCAGCAGCCAATGCTCTGCTTGGTCATCCCTACGGCTTTAGCGGCACAGTGGTGCAAGGAGCCGGTATCGGTCGCGGCATAGGCTTTCCCACGGCAAATATCCAACTTTGCGATGATATGAAACTGCTGCCTGCGGATGGTGTCTACGAGGTGGATGCCGAATTAGACGGCAAGCAGTACAAAGGGGTGATGAATATTGGCGTAAAGCCTACTGTGTGCGACAGGATGCTGCGTAGCATTGAGGTGCACATGATAGACTTTTGCGGCGATATATATGGAAGCAAACTTACAGTGAAGCCTGTACGCCGCTTGAGGGGTGAGATAAACTTCCGCAATATCGAGATGCTTAAACTTCAGATAGGCGTGGATGTTGCAAGAGTTAAACGAGGAATATAAATAAACTATGAAAAAGTTCTTTAGAATTGTTGGAATTGTGGCTCTGATTCTGGTTGCCTATACCGGTTTCCAGGCTGTTTTTACAGGTTTTGCGTTAGCCGGTTATATGATATATGCTGTCATCAGCGGCCGGTTGGATACTGATATGCTGCAGAATCCCGATGCGTTGATGAACAGTCCTGTAATGCAGGAGTATACCATTGATGCCATGGCAATAGGCCTCTTCTTGTCGGCAGCCGCAATGCTTCTTTTTATGCATCTTACTAAATTGTTCCGTCTGCGCAAGAGCCTGTTGGGGTCCTTGGCAATGCAACCGCTGTTGCTCTCTACGGCATTGGTTTTCACCTCAATGTTCGCTTTGAACATATTTGTGCAGTGGCTGCCGCTTGAGAATATACTCGAGAACGAGTTTGAAGGCTTAAGCCACACCATTCTCGGTGCATTCACAATATCCATTCTGGCTCCCATTCTCGAGGAGGTAATGTTCCGTGGTGCAATCCAGGGCTGCATGCTGCGCAACCTGCGTTCGGCAAGGACGGCCATAATTGTGTCTGCGCTTATATTCGGAATATTCCACATGAACCCCGTGCAGGTTGTCTATGCAACTTTGTTGGGTATAATTTTCGGTTGGATGTATTACCGCACAGGCAGTCTCATGTCGGTGATTGTGGGCCATGTTCTTAACAACACCTTTGCTACGATTACCACACTTATGTTCGGCTCGTCCGATGAGAGTGAAATCATTGGTGATTTTCTCTCTCCTGCGGCAACAATATGCGTAGACGTTGTGGCGTTCCTGTTCTTTGCAACGGTATCGGTTTTCATTGCATTGAAACTGCACAGGTCGTTGCCTCCTGTGCCGGTACCATGGCACGATAGTGACGAACCTGCCAAGGAAGCAGAACCGGTTCCCTAAACTAAGAACTTCTCTTTTTTCAGTTCGGCCCGCAATGTTCTGGAGCGTGCCGGTGCTGTACAACGGTCCATCAGTGCCCAGAACTTCTCGCTGTGGTTCATCTCTACAGTGTGGCATAGTTCATGCAGCAGAACGTAGTCTATGAGTCTGTCGGGCAACACAACAAGGTGAATGTTGAGGCTTATGCTTCGGCGTGACGAACAGCTTCCCCAGCGCGAGCGTGCATCACGCACGGTGCAGTTGCTGTATTTGAACCCATGCTTTTGGGCAAGCGCTTCAAGGCGTGCCGGCAATAATGTGGCCGCACAATGTTTCATTGCCGCCTTTATCCCTTGTCGCAGTTTCTGCTGTATGTTCTCATTTGAGTAGTCGGTTCCTTGCGGGCTGTATATTGTGTATGTGCCATTGCAACCGGTAATCTTTATTCCGGTGCAGTTGTCTTCAATAATTCTTATCCTGAAGTTTGGGGTATCAATTGAATAATCCTTTCCAATGGTTGCCCGGCTGTTCTCCTTTTGTCTGCGTAGCAGTTCCTCGCCGCATTGGTCAAGGGCATGCTCAATGTCGGCTTTTGTGGCATAAGGCGGTGTTGTCACATGAATGGCATCGGGCAGTGCCCGCATGATTATCCTTCGCGCTCTTGGGTTGCGTGTTACAATAATACGCCCCCAACACGGGTGCAACAAGTCGCTTTTCTTTATAGTCATTGGATTATGTGAGTGCCATGTTTGCCGTCAATGGCATCGGCACGTGTTATGATAACCTCTTTTACACCGTTTTCTATGGCGTTGAAGGCATTGTCTATCTTTGGAATCATGCCGCCGCTGACTGTGCCGTCGGCAAGCAGTGTGCGGTAACTGTCGTGTGTGATTGTGGCGATGAGGCTCCCTGCATCATCGGGGTCGCGCATAACTCCGGGGAGTTCAAAACAGTATATTAGAGTAACATTGTAATGTGCGGCAAGTGCCTTGGCTGTTTCGGCTGCCATGGTGTCGGCATTTGTGTTCAAGAGGTTCCCCTTTCCGTCGTGTGTCAGCGGTGCCACAATGGGAGTTATGCCTTGTTCAATGAGGTTTGAAAGCATGTTGCCGTCGGCATGTTCCACGTCGCCCACGAAACCATAGTCAATGTTTGCCACGGGCCGTTTGTGTGCTTTTATTATGTTGCAGTCGGCACCGGTCAGCCCCAGCGCGTTCACGCCACGTGCCTGCAGTTGTGCAACAATGTTCTTGTTCACAAGGCCTCCATAAACCATTGTAACCACCTGAAGGGTGTCGCTGTCGGTTATGCGGCGGCCGTCGACCATGCGGCTCTCTATGCCAAGCCTTTCGGCTATGCGTGTTGCTGAGCGTCCTCCGCCATGTATGAGCACCTTGCGCCCTTCAATCTGCGTAAAACGGTCAAGAAGATTGCCGAGGCTTTCGCTCTCCTCGACAATCTTCCCTCCGACTTTTATTACTGTTATCCTGTTCTTCATCAATAGTCAAGATATGTGTAACCGTAGAGGCCCGAACGGTAGTTCGACAGGAACTCCTTGCCCTCTTCAAGGCTTATCTTGCCCTCTTTAACAGCGCTTGTAACCCAGCGTTCGAGTGTGCGCACGAGTTTGCGCGCATCGTACTGTACATAGTCAAGCACGTCGGCAATAGTCTCACCGTCAATAATCTTGTCAATGTGGTAGCCGTTCTCGTCAACACTGATATGCACTGCGTTCGTGTCGCCGAAAAGGTTGTGCATGTCGCCAAGAATCTCCTGGTAGGCTCCTACAAGGAACACACCAAGGTAGTATGGCTCTGTCGATTTCAGTTTGTGTACCTTTAGCGAGTCGGCCTTGCTGTTGTAGTTTATGAAATCTGTAATCTTGCCGTCGCTGTCGCATGTCATGTCCTGTATTGTGCAGCTGCGGTCGGGACGCTCATCGAGCCTGTGTATGGGCATGATTGGGAAGAACTGGTCAATACCCCAGCTGTCGGGCAGGCTCTGGAAAAGCGAGAAGTTGCAGAAGTATTTGTCGGCCAGCAACTTAGGCAACTTGCGGAAGTCGTCGGGCACGTGCTTCATGTTCTTTGCTATTGCAAGTATCTCGCGGATTACACTCCAGAACATGCTCTCAATCTGTGCGCGAGTCTTCAGGTCCACAATTCCGTGGCTGAAGAGTTCGAGTGCTTCCTCGCGAATCTGTTGCGCATCGTGCAGTGCCTCGAGCATTGTACGCTGGTCAAGTTCGCACCATATCTTGTAGAGTTCCTTGGCAAGGTCGTGGTCGTTTGCTGCAACTTCCCAATCCTCGTCCATTTGCGGCAGTGCAGCTGTCTCAAGCACCTCGAATACGAGAATGGCGTGGTGTGCCGAAACGGAGCGTCCGCTCTCGGTGATGATGTTGGGGTGGGGGATACCGTTCTTGTCGGCTGCATCAACCATTGTGTATATGGCATCGTTCACATACTCCTGAATAGAGTAGTTGACACTGCTCTCGCTGCTCGATGAACGTGTGCCGTCATAGTCAACGCCAAGGCCGCCGCCGATGTCGGTAAACTCGATGTTGTAGCCCAGCTTGTGCAATTGTACGTAGAACTGCGAAGCCTCTCTCAGGGCTGTCTTTATGTGGCGAATGCGTGTTACCTGGCTGCCGATGTGGAAATGTATCAGGCGCAGGCAATCCTTTATGTCATATTTGTCAAGAATCTCAAGTGCCTCAAGCAGTTCGCTCGATGTCAGTCCGAACTTGCTTGCATCGCCACCGCTCTCTTCCCAACGTCCGCTGCCTTCACTGGCAAGTTTTATCCTTATGCCGATGTTGGGGCGCACTCCCAAGCGTTTGCCAATCTTGGCAATACGTTTCAATTCGTTAAGTTTTTCTACCACAAGGAATATGCGGCGGCCCATTTTCTGTGCAAGCAATGCCAGTTCAATGTAACTGTCATCCTTGTAACCGTTGCATATTATGAGCGAATCGTTGTCGGTGTTCATTGCAATGACAGCATGGAGTTCGGGCTTTGAACCTGCTTCAAGGCCAATGTTGTATCTTTTGCCGTGGCTGGTAATTTCCTCGACCACAGGGCGCATCTGGTTCACTTTAATAGGGTATACAATAAAGCTTTCGCCCTTGTAGTTGTACTCCTCGGCTGCAAGCTTGAAGCAGCCGGCAATCTTCTCGATACGGTTGTCAAGGATGTCGGGGAAACGAAGGAGTACCGGTGCTGCAACGTCACGCAGTTGCAGTTCGTCCATAAGTTCCTTCAGGTCAATCTGCACGCCGTCTTTCTTTGGTGTGACGGCCACGTTGCCTTTCTCGTTGATACTGAAATAGGATGCACCCCATCCGTTGATGTTGTACAGTTCCTCTGAATCTTCAATGCGCCATTTTCTCATTGCAGTGGTGTTTGATAGCGTTCAGTTATTAATTCGTGTTTATACTTCAAATTGTCGGCGGAAAGCCTCTACCGACATGTTTATCTGTGTCCTGTCCTCCAGTCTGTCGGCCTTGAACGTGTGCATGGCCTTGCTGTAGTGCGGCAATCTTGCCTGCAACTGCCCGGCAATGAATGTCCGCAGTTCCTCATCGCTCTTGTCCTTTATCAGCGGGCGTTTGTTGCGGGCAATGCTCAGCCTTATGAAAAGTCTTTCCAACGGCACGTCAAGGAACACTGTCGTGCCTTGGGCGTTCATGTATTCCACGTTGTCGAAGAAACATGGTGTTCCCCCTCCTGTGGATATTATCACGTTCTCGAACTCGCCGGCCTCGTGGAGCATGCGCCTCTCGATGTTGCGGAACTCATCTTCGCCTTTCTCGGCAAATATCTGCGATATTGTCTTGTGAAAGCGCTCTTCTATGTAGCAGTCAAGGTCTATGAACTCCACACCCATTTCAGCGGCAAGAGCACGCCCCAGGGTTGTCTTGCCGGCTCCCATGTATCCTATGAGGAAGATGCGTGTCATTGCCGTTTATTTCTTTTTGGTGTATCTTCTCTTTGCAGGGGCTTTGCCGCCTTCCTGCTGCTTGTTTATAATCTCCATGCACTCGGCGAGCGACAGTTCGGCCGGTGTCACGCTCTTAGGCAACTTGTAGTTGCTTCCCTTGTATGCGATGTATGGCCCGAAACATCCGTTCAGAACCTGCAGTTCCGGTTCCTCGTCGAACTTCTTGATTATGCGCTGTGCCTCGGCTTTCTGCTTCTCTTCGATGAGTGCAGCGGCCTCTTCAAGTGTCACAGTGAGCGGGTCATGTTTCTTGGGCAGTGTGACGTAGGCGTTTCCGTGCTTTATGTATGGACCGAACCTGCCGGCACCAATGGTCACCGTGTTGCCTTCGTATTCGCCCAGTGTGCGTGGAAGGCTGAACAGGCCAAGCGCCTCTTCAAGCGTTATGGTCTCGAGTGTCTGTCCGGGCTTCATTTGTGCAAAGCGCGGTTTTTCCTCGTCACTTGCCGAACCAATCTGTACAATGGGGCCGAAACGGCCTATCTTCACCGAAACCGGTTTGCCGCTTACTGGGTCATTGCCAAGTACGCGTTCGCCCACCTTGTATTCGTTCTTTGTCTGTATAATGCCCTCTATCTTCGGTTCAAACTTCTTGTAGAATTCTGTTATGTGTTCTGCCCAATGCCTGTTGCCGTCGGCAATCTCATCGAACTCTTTCTCGACATTTGCAGTGAAGTTATAGTCCATTATTTCGGGGAAGAATTCGAGCAGGAAATCGTTTACTACAATACCTATGTCTGTCGGCAGCAGCTTGGCCTTCTCTGCGCCAACGGTCTCTTTGCCCTCTTTGGCTGTTGTTTTGCCGTTCTTGAGGGTTATGATGTCGTATGTGCGCTGTGTTCCGCTCTTGTTACCTTTTTCAACATATCCGCGTTGCTGTATTGTGCTTATGGTGGGGGCGTATGTCGAAGGACGGCCGATGCCCAGTTCCTCGAGTTTGCGCACCAGGCTTGCCTCGGTGTAGCGCGGCGGGTGTTGTGTGAAGCGCTCTGTTGCCACAATCTCATTTGCGGTGAGTACATCACCCTTGTGTACTGCCGGTATTGCAGCTGTGTCGCTTGTGGTCTCGTCATCGCTGCTTTCGCGGTATACCTGCAGGAAACCGTCAAAAATAGTCACCTCGCCGGTTGCGATGAACGATTCGCTGTGACCGCTTATGGCAATGTTCACGGTTGTCTTTTCAACCTGAGCGTCGGCCATCTGCGATGCTATAGTGCGTTTCCATATAAGGTCATACAATCTCTTTTCGGGTATGGTGCCCTCGATTGTCGCATTTGCCATGTATGTGGGGCGAATGGCCTCGTGTGCCTCCTGTGCTCCCTTTGAACTTGTTGAGTAGTTACGGCTCTTGAGGTAATTGGCACCATACATCTCGGTTACTACGCCTTTGCATGAGCCAATGCACAGTGATGAGAGGTTTACCGAGTCGGTACGCATGTAGGTAATGTAACCCGATTCATACAGCCTTTGTGCAACCATCATTGTCTGCGAAACAGTGAATCCGAGTTTGCGTGCAGCTTCCTGTTGCAGTGTAGATGTCGTGAATGGTGCAGCCGGGCTTTTCTTCAAAGGTTTAGTGCTTACATCGTCAATTACGAACTGTGTATTCTTGCACGATTCGAGGAAAGCAACAGCCTCCTCCTTTGTCTTGAAACGTTTTGACAACTCTGTGTTCAGAACCTCGCCTGTGGGCAGTGTGAACTGCGCAGTCACGCGGAACCCGCTTTCTGTGATGAACTTGTTTATTTCGCGTTCGCGCTCAACGATGAGGCGAACTGTTACGCTCTGTACACGACCGGCCGAAAGTGCAGGCTTCACTTTGCGCCACAGCACCGGGGAGAGTTTGAAACCAACTATGCGGTCGAGTACGCGGCGTGCCTGCTGCGCATATACCAGATTTGTGTCAATCTCGCGCGGGTTCTCTATTGCATTAAGAATTGCGTTTTTTGTAATCTCGTGAAAGACAATACGCTTTGTGTTCTCAGGCTTTAGCCCCAGCACTGTGTAAAGGTGCCAACTGATAGCCTCTCCCTCGCGGTCCTCATCGGATGCTAACCACACGGTATCGCTTTTCTTCACTTCGCTCTTGAGAGTGCTTACAAGTTTCTCCTTTTCGGCCGGAATCTCATATTCAGGTTCAAAAGTCTTGGTGTTTATGCTGAACTCTTTTTTCTTGAGGTCGCAAATGTGTCCGTAACTGGACATTACCTTGTAGTCCTTTCCAAGGAACTTCTCAATTGTCTTTGCTTTTGCCGGTGACTCGACAATTACTAAATTCTTCTGCATGTCAATATTCCTCTCCTTTGTTTTGTAGATGCCGGGTGCATCTATTGTTCAGATTTGGCGCAAAAGTAGAAAAGTTTCCTGTATATTTCTACCAAAAAAACGAAAAAAATCAAAAGAGATTTCAGCGTGTTTCCCCTAAAATAATATATTATTTTAAATAGGAGAAATTTTTGTACTGATAAAGGAAAAACGGAAACGGCTATTCTCTGTTTTGCATTGCCTTGATAATTCCGGAACTCCCGAGTGCCGGCAAATTCCTTACAAAAACAAAAGATTAACGCGGTTCAGAGCGTTGAACCGCGTTAATCTGTATAATGTTGTCATGCAGTTTATCTTCTTTGCATTCTGCCGCCGTCGCGGTTGCCTCCGCGTCCGCGGCGCATGTTCTTGCGTTGTTCTTTGGCGTATTTGAGGTATTTCTCATATTGCTCTGCATTGAGAATCTGTTTCATCTGTTCATTGCGTACTTCTTCCCTTTGTTTCCTCAGTTCTGCCATTGCCTTCATCTGCTCTTCTGTGGGGCGCATACGTTCAGGTCTCTTTCCCTGTTCACGCATTTTCTCGGCACGTGCGCGTCGGGCATTTATACTGTCCTGCATTGTTACGGCATCGGCATAGTTCATCAGCAGTATTGCTTGATATTGTACCGAATCAAGTTGCAGAACCTTGTTCAGGCTGTTGGTCTGTCTCACAGCCATTTCCTCGGGGTTGAACTCGCGCTGGCGGCGTTGCCCGCGCCCTTCTTGCGCAAAAGAGACTGTTGCCAGAATTATTGCAGCAATACATAATAGAGTCTTTTTCATAATTCTTCCTTTAATACGTTTAAGGTACTTGTTTTGTCATTTGCAGTACTGCCCCCGCAAGCGGAGGCAGTAGAGACAAACATTGAAAAACAACGAGCTTTCAGCTCATCATTCACCTATATGACAACGGATGAACAGAAAAGTAAAACAGGGTTGTTCGTGTATTAATATTTTTTAACACTCTCTTCTTCTATCACTCCGTCAATCATCTTTATTGTGCGGTCGGTGTACGATGCAAGTGTCTCGTCGTGGGTAACGATGATGAATGTCTGGCCAAACTTGTCGCGCAATTCAAAGAACAGTCTGTGCAATTCCTCCTTGTTGTGGCTGTCGAGGCTGCCCGAAGGCTCGTCGGCAAGGATTACATCGGGGTGGTTTATGAGGGCACGTGCAACGGCAACACGCTGGTTCTCGCCGCCCGACATCTCCGAAGGCTTGTGACCGGCACGTGCTTCAAGCCCCATAAGGCACAGCAGTTCCATGGCTTCGGCTTCGGCTTCCTTGCGGTTGCGTCCGGCAATGAGTGCAGGGATTATTATATTCTCGAGCGCAGTGAACTCGGGCAACAACTGGTGGAACTGGAACACAAAGCCAATGTGCTTGTTGCGAAATGTTGCCAGCCTGCTGTCGTTCATGCTGCCGACATCTTCTCCGTTGAAACGTATTACTCCGCTTGTGGGCTTGTCGAGTGTGCCAATGAGTTGAAGCAGTGTGGTCTTTCCTGCACCGCTGGGCCCTACGATGCTTATTATTTCACCTTTCTTTATCTCAAGGTCAACACCTTTGAGTACTTGCAGGTTGCCGAAACTCTTGGTAAGGTCTTTTATCTCAATCATATCTCCTTTATTACATATTCAGCAATGTGGCAACCGAATGTTGCCGTGAAGTATGCCAATGAGCCGATTATCGGCTTGCCGCCGGTCGGGTTGGGGCGTATGGCATCCTTGCGTGGTTCTTCCATACTGTAGACAACGGACAGCCTGTGTTTGCCGCGGGCATCGCGCAGCAGGCGGCGCACATTCTTGGCCAGTGTACAATGCTCGCTTTTCCACAAATCGCCAATACGTATGTCGGCAAGGTTGCACTTGGCACCGGCACCCATGCTCGAAATAATTTTTGTGCCACGTGCCCAGCATTCTCTTATCAGCGCACCTTTAGGCTCAAGCGTGTCAATCGCATCTACTACAAAATCAAAATCAGCCTCACTCATCAGTGCAGGAATGTTCTCGCAGTCGATGAACATCTGTTTTACTGTAATCCCGATTTCCGGGTTTATAGCCTTCAGACGTTCGGCAACGACATTGCATTTGGGCATGCCCACAGTGCCGGCAAGTGCCGGCATCTGGCGGTTTATGTTAGTTGTGTCCACCACATCGGCATCTACAATTGTCATGGCTCCCACGCCCGCGCGGCACAGCATCTCGGCAGCCCATGAACCCACACCGCCTAATCCCACGACAAGTATGTGGGCTCTCCTGAGCCTCTCCTGCTTCTCTTCGCCAAGCAGCAAAGTGCCACGTTGTAACCAATTGTCAGCCATAATGATGTCTAATATTCCTTTTTCATGAGCGAAAATACAAAAAAATGGCGATAGGGGAGCATATATATTCAAATTTTACGTAATTTTGTGCTCAGTTATGGCCTTTAGGCTTTTTTTGAAAATCCAATCATTACTATACAATATGAAAATAGCAATTGTAGGTGTCAGCGGAGCAGTAGGACAGGAGTTCCTTCGCGTTCTTGACGAGAGAAATTTCCCCTTTGACGAGTTGGTGCTTTTAGGTTCGGCTCGCAGCACAGGGCAGGTATATAACTTCCGTGGTAACGAATATGTTGTAAAGGAACTGAAGCATAACGACGATTTCATGGGCATAGACTATGCTTTTGTGTCGGCCGGTGGCAGTGTCTCAAAGGAGTTTGCCGAGACTATCACCAAGCATGGTACAGTTATGATTGATAATTCAAGCGCGTTCCGCATGGATGGCGATGTGCCTTTGGTTGTGCCCGAGGTTAATCCAACTGATGCATATAACCGCCCACGCAACATCATCGCCAACCCTAACTGTACAACAATACAGATGGTGGTTGCGCTCAAGGCAATAGAGAACCTTTCGCACATTAAGCGCGTGCATGCCTCTACCTACCAGGCTGCCAGCGGTGCCGGTGCAGCGGCAATGGCCGAACTTTACGAGCAGTACCGTCAGGTGTTGGCAGGCGAGGAACCTACAGTTGAGAAGTTTGCCTATCAGTTGGCATTCAACGTAATCCCGCAGATTGACGTGTTTACCGAAAACGGTTACACCAAGGAAGAAATGAAGATGTACAACGAGACCCGCAAAATCATGCACAGCGACATCGAAGTGAGCGCGCAGTGTGTTCGTGTTCCCGCTTTGCGTTCTCACTCACAGTCATTGTGGATAGAGACTGAACGCCCTCTTTCTGTTGAAGAGGTTCGTTGCGCTATTGCTGAGGGCGAGGGCCTTATCCTCATGGATAACCCCGAGGAAAAGGTATATCCGATGCCGCTTTTCCTTGCCGGCCAGGATCCTGTGTATGTAGGCCGTATACGTAAGGATATCACCAATCCTAACGGCATTCTCATGTGGATTGTAGGCGACCAGATAAAGAAGGGTGCAGCCCTCAATGCCGTGCAGATAGCAGAGTACCTCATTGCTCATCCTCAGAAATAAAGTGCTTTGTCAGGTCTGTTACAAGGAACTATGCACATAGATTACATTTTTTAGCATAAAAAATTTGCAATGTAAAGGAAAATACTCTAACTTTGCAAAGTATTTCATAAGAGATACTCGGGCTTTTAGCTCAGTTGGTTAGAGCAACAGACTCATAATCTGGAGGTCCTTGGTTCAAGCCCAAGATGGCCCACATAAGAGAATCGTTTTTAACGGTTCTCTTTTTTTGTTATTCCCTTTTCGCTTTGACAACACCACCCTTATCGCATCCCGCAGGGCGTGACTATTCCACGCCACCTGCGACTAACTGCTGTTGGCGTTGTCGAAGCGGAGCCTTTCGTCTCAGCTTTCACCAAGGTTATTGACTTCGTTATTAACGTTTGCACCGGCTTAAGCCGACAGCAAACAACGAAGTCAATGGGTCTCTAAAGAGACAAATCTCAAGCCCAAGATGGCCCACAGAAGAGAATCGTTTTTAACGGTTCTCTTTTTTTGTAATGGGCTCTCACCAAGGTTATCTACAATCAACTCTTTCAGTTCAACCGAAAGTAGTTGGGCTATTTTATACAAAGTCTCTAAATTGGGTTGTTGACGATTGCAACAATAGGCATTTGTTGTACTAAAACTTTTCCCTATCTGTTCAGAAAGCCATTTTTGGGATAAGTCTTTCTCTACCAATACTGTTTTTATTCAGTTTAATTTCATCATTACATATTGAAGTCTTATGCAAAATTACAAAATAATTGGCTAAATATAGCATTATATACGATAATCATATTCTGAGTTACATTATCATTCAACGAAAGATACATTTTCCTTTGTAAGTATTTCTTTCAAATTATTGTGAAATATAGGGGAGTTTATTAATGCCTGTTTTATCACATATTCACAATCATTCGCTTCAAAACCATCCTCTATCATATTGCTCACGTCCTTAAGACAATCGCCAAATGTTTTCTTTGAAGAATTGTTCTTTACATACTTCACAACGGTTCTTATGAAATTCATGATGATTTTCCCACTAGCTGCTTTATATACAGAAAGTACCTTTTGTCCGTTATCTCCCATTGTATTCTCCAAAAGACGAAATTGTTTATCTGGTATTTTCCCTTGCTCTAATCGAAAATCTACGTCTACAATTCCGTCCAATCCTGCCTTAACATCACATTTCAAGTATTGATCTTCTGGAGGGATATCCAAATAAGCATTCCAGAATTTTCGTGTTCCATTTTCCAGTATCGTGTCACTCTTTCTTTCATTACACTGAGAACAACTGGGTATCAAATTAAGCGGATGTACAACGAAAAGGGGATATTTTTCCTGTGGAATATAATGATCCATGGTATTAACAAGATTTACACCACATAATGGACAAAATTCATTTAAATAACCCCTTTCTGTTAGAACTTGATTCCTTAATTTTTTTATTGGATTCCTATTATACGAATAGAGGCTTTTCAACTCTTCCTTTTCTGTACTTGTAAGATTAGGATGCCATCCTAGAAGGTTTTCTAGAGTATCCTTAGCGAACTCTGTTTTGTATTTTTCTATATACTTCTTATGTGCAATAATTTGAGCATTGCATCGATCTTTGAACTTATGTCCTTCATCACAGTTATCATCATCCTTGCGTTTTTTTGTCCCATTTATCACAGAACTTATAAACGAGATTGGGTCATCTGTTACGGGTGTTAATTTTCTCATAGCTTTGTATTACTATTTATAATTGTACGTACCAGCATTTTTAGATCAAGACTTAGTTCATTATGCTTACCTCTAATCTCATTCAATGCTTTTTCATAGTCATAATTACAGCTTTTGACAATCTCTTTTACTATATGTTCATACGTCTTGTCTTCATTTAGATTTCCGAATACAATATCTGTCAGTACAGATATATCTTCGCCAAAACATTCAATTCCTATTTTAGCAACATATAGCGAATCTTCTGTTCTCTTGAATACCAATACATTATCAGACATCAATTCGCGAACAACAAGAGGAGAATGGGTAGCGATGATAGCATAAGATTGGAATTTTGTCAATACATTGGTTATGGCCCGTAAAAGAACCATTATGGCATGTGGATGCAGATGTTGCTCCGGTTCGTCAAATATGATAAGTGAATCAAATCGTATGTTGGCGATAATCTCCGTTAATGCATATACAAATATGGATTCGCCTGAACTCATATACGTACAGAAGCTGTCGATTGTTTCATTACATAATTCATATTCTCCATTATTCTTATGATAGAAACTTATTATTACTTCTTCTTTTATTACTTCGCTCATAATATTCCTCCATATTTCTAACAAGGAATCCACATGTTCCCTTCTTAGTATTTCTTTTAGGTTTGATTTGAAAACTGCTATTTGATTTTCATGCTTTATCAATTCATTTTCTGAAGAGAAAAGTCCATTATATCTGTATTCTATGGCACAATTGTCAAGATGTGTTGGATATATATCAAAAGGAGAATAACTGACCATCATTACTTTACTGAAAATAGGAGCATTACCTTCAAACTCCTCTGATTTATGATAAGCAATCCCACTACATATTTTCTCTAACAAAGAAGACTTTCCTACTCCGTTTTCACCTATCAACCCAATGATTCGTTTTTGGGAAGGACATTGGTAGTTAAAGTCAAATCTATACACCTGTTTTCCATTATCAGAGTTATCATAAGGAGGTTTGAATTTTATACGAAAAGAATAGGCATCACCTATTTTCATTCCACGAGCATAAAATTTACCCTCCCTTAATGCACGTTCCGAAGTGTTGGCTCTTAAAAGTGAAGTATAGAAGGCTCTATTTTCCGGTATATCAATAGAAAATATGTCATGCAATTTTTGGTTAATAGCTACATCTTT
Source organism: Bacteroidaceae bacterium (assembly GCA_045588345.1). Lineage (GTDB taxonomy): Bacteria > Bacteroidota > Bacteroidia > Bacteroidales > Bacteroidaceae > HGM04593. Next base: position 3,375 of record JAZNDZ010000089.1, on the reverse strand, counting down.
CAGTGCATTTAAATATAGTGGTGCTTTTTCTTCAAATAGTTTATACATATTAGAATAATACTCTAGTTCATAGCCTAATGAACAATAGTCTTTTCCCAAAGAAGTGAACTGCTGTGGGAGAGTTTCCTTTGTATTTAGCTCTCCACGTTTCATTATCTTTACCCTACCTATTTCGTTGACTGATTCTGCATTTTTATAATATATACGGAACCATGTTTTATAGTTATAATCATTCCATTCATCATTAAAAGTGACAACAAAACATTTATCAATATTCGGAATATGCACCTTCTCTTCTCCAAAAGTACTATAAAATGTTATCTTTGAATTACAAAGGATAAAAGGTATATCACTTTGATCTTTTTGTGTTCCTTGGTCATTACTCTCTTGTATTTGCAATGTTCCATTCTTATCCACAATATTCATATTATTCAGGTAAAGAATAGAATCCAATTCCACCATGAGTTGTTTATTCGACCTTATTTCATGCAAATTTATTAAGCCGGTAATAAAAGTCATTAATCTGACCTCATCATCCCGTATTTTTAGGATATTAATGTACAGCTTATCTGTTGGCCAATCATCGTTTTGGAAATAATGCTTATTGATTTCATCTCCCAAACACTTATATCTTTTGTCTTCGCCTGTTGATGGTTTTTGATAAACATCCCATATACTACTAATCAAATTCAAAAGATTATTGTTACCAGATAGAATTTTATCTGCTTTTTTTATAAAGTTATACAGTTCTTTTATTAACTTGGAGTCCATATTAATTTATTAGAATTTTATACAAAAAACAAAATTCAAATCAGAAGGAAAGAAGATATTTCCTCTTCCTTTTGCTTTAATTACTGTTGAAATATTGTCTTCTATACTTGCGATTACATTATGTTTGTCGTAAAATTATAATATTTTTGCGACAACTTCAAGATTTGAATAAAATACGGACTTTATTTAGCTTAGCTTGCGGTGATGTTATTTGTCCAACAAGCTTAATTGTAACATCTATCTCCCAAATTTTGCGTAAACAATGCGTAAACAAACGGTTTCAGTTATGGGTATTTAATGAGTTTTATAAGAAATAGTAAAATTTATAACTATTTGATATTCAATCAATATTGATAAAATAAGCTATCGTAGAATATCTTTTATCGTTCTCATAATCTGGAGGTCCTTGGTTCAAGCCCAAGATGGCCCACCGAATAGAACCGCTTTTCAGCGGTTCTGTTTTTTTGTTATAATTGGGCTATCACCAAGGTTATTGACTTCGTTCTTAACGTTTGCACCGGCTGAGGCCGACAGCAAACAACGAAGTCAATGGGTCTCTGCGAGACAAGTCTCAAGCCCAAGATGGCCCACCGAACGTAAAATGCTAAGATGTTTATTTCAAGCGTCTTAGCATTTTTCTTTTCTTCTTATTAGACTCTTTCTGTCATTTTTGTGTCATATCATTGACGTTTAACGTATCCGTTCTTGGAAATTGTCTTTATCATCAATGTAGCATGGGCCAGCAATGATTGACAGAAACAAAAAACTCCCCTGTAACAATGATTGCAGGGGAGCAGCAAGGTTTGCGCCTTTGTTCTACTTGTAATTATAGGTTATTATATGACTCTTGACAAGTAATCCTTCACCAATGCCTTTATCACTTGTTGTATTATAAAGGCATATTTCAAAATTCAGATTATCCCATATAAGCAACCCCCGGTTATCGTCATAATAATTCTGAAGATTACTACATACCTCATTGAAACGTTCTATTGCTTCGTCTTTTTCACAAGGCACAGCTGCAAATTCCTTGTTCACCGTCTCTATCTCAAGTATGTTTTCCTGAGGTATATACATCAATCTGTCATTCACGACGATTTTATAATGTGACACTGGACCATCAAGTTCACATGAGAAAAACACCAGTGTTACAAAAACCAGCACTATTGTAAATAAAACCTTTTTCATTGTTCTATTGATATTTTCAAGTCAGACTCCGCAGGAATAGTGATATTACCCCTCTCAAAGAATATTATTTTCTCGGCATTGCCATTTGTGGATTTTACTGCTTTAATTTCTCGATGACGCTTTGCATTATCAGGAACAATCAAACCGGCATCATAGTATTGTGTTTTGAATTCGACAATATTACCATATGAGAACTTGCCTGCAGCGTACACGAATGCACGGTAATAGTATCTGGTATCGGGCATCAAGTTGATGACTCGTGAATAATAACCGGTGTTCATGTTGACAGTCGCACCTCCTTCACGAATAACATTTTCATTACCTTCGTTGAGATCACCCACACTCTGTGCATACTCAAAACCTATATACAAATCATCGTATTCACCTGTCTCTATCGACTCAAGCACCTTACTGTTGACCTTTCCTCTAAGTGTTGTCCACTCATCGTCAAGAACGGCATCAAAAGTCTCCACGTCATAGTTATCAGCAGGTTCTTCTGCTATCGTAAAGTTCTTTATTGCACCACGATACTGCTGCTTGTTATTGGCTGTCATTGCCACAAAGCGATAATAGTACTTTGTGTTCCACGCAAGGTTCCGGAGTTCTGCCGAATATTCGCGTTCTTCGGTCATAGGTACATAGCAGACAGCCGATGCCGACATATCCTTGTTCTTCGAGACCTCAAAGAACAGCATATACTGCTTTTCGTCCTCATTCTGCACCGATGCATCGAGGCGTTCCTTGAGCGGCTTGGTCACAGAACCGGCCATACTGACCCTGTTCTTTGTGACAGATGCCGACATTGTGGTTGCCATAAGGTCGAGTTTCTTGGTCTTGAACATATGTATCGGGGTTGCATAATCTACCTCACCGTCATCCAGCTCAAGGTCGAGCCTGTAACGATAGTAATATGTCGTAGAGGGAGCAAGGTTCTCAAGTGTATAATTCAACTGATAGATATCCATCTCCTTGCTTGCCCAGCCAACCTTCTTGGTTATGTCAATCTCCTCGGCGTTCTCATCAAAGTCCTTGTTTGTGGTAGCGAACTCTATTGTTGTCTTAACCTTGCCAAGGGCATACTCGCCCTGGACGTCGGCAGTCAGTTCTGCCGTCTCGGCCTCGGGTTTTGCGGCCAAATTGTCTATTGGCGGCGGTACCGAGAAGGGCTCGACACTCGATTCGTGCCTGTTGCCCTTGCCATCATCATAGACAACCTTGAAATAGTACTCCTTGTCGCGGTCCCACTTGTTGTCGACCTCGAGGATTATCTCGTAGTCGTCTTCGTCACTGTCACGGCCGATATCTTCGGGACTGATATTTATCACCTCGCCGAGGTCTATGAGTTCCTTGTTGCCGGAGACGAGGAACTTGTACTTGCTCTTGTCCGATGTGCTGCCGAACCCTTTGTCTACTTTA
>JAZNDZ010000088.1:0-19533 GCA_045588345.1 Bacteroidaceae bacterium | reverse complement strand
AGCAAATTTCTACGTTACGTTTGGCTTCAAAATCCTCATTTACGCTTAGTAAACTGCGGTTTTGAAGCCTTCACAAGCCTTGAACTTTACTTTTTATTCACGCCTCATACAAAAGAAGGAGACTTTTGGGTCACCTTCTTCTTGTGTTGAGAAGGCTGGCGGTGCGGATCTTATTTATGATTTATTCACTTAAATAGGGGGAAGAATAAATAAAAACTGTTTGATTTTTGATTGGAATATACTATCTTTGCAGACTGAATTGCAGTAGAATGTTTTTGCAGTTCGGTTAATTGTGCACAATGAGACGTATTATATTCATACTTGTATCGGCAGTGATGCTTTTGGCTTCATGCAACTCTTATAACAGATTGTTGACAACCAACAATATTGACTATAAGTACGAGGCTGCAAAGGCTTATTTCCTTGAAGGCAATTATGCCCGTTCGGCAGAGTTGCTTGAGAGCATTGTTACAATGCTGAAGGGTAGTGACAAGGCCGAAGAGTCCTTGATTCTTCTTGCACAATGTTATTACAATTCAAAGGATTTCGATACAGCATCGCAATACTTCAAGGTCTATTACACGAACTATCCGCGTGGCGAGTTTGCCGAATATGCGCGTTTCCATTCGGGAAAATCGTTGTTCATGAACATAACAGAACCCGAACTTGACCAATCGGGAACATATCTTGCAATCAGCGAACTCCAGTTGTTTATGGAGTATTTCCCGCTGAGCGAATTGCGCTCGGAGGCACAGGATATGATAATGAAGATGCATGACCTGCTTGTTGAGAAGGATTACCTTTCGGCAAAACTGTACTACAACCTCGGTGATTTCATGGCTTATAGAGGCAATAATTACCTCGCATGTATAATTACAGCCCAGAATGCATTAAAAGACTATCCTTATACCGGGCTTCGCGAAGAACTTTCAATACTTATACTAAGGGCGCGCTACAAAATGGCGCATCACAGTGTAGAAGAGAAAAAGGTTGAACGCTATCGCGAGACAATTGATGAATATTACGCTTTCAAGACAGAGTTCCCAAGCAGCGAGTATCTCAACGAAGCAGAGAAATTCTTCAAAGAGGCGAAGGAATATGTAAAGGATGACAATAATTAAACTATATAAGAATGGATTACAAGAAGACTAATGCTCCAACAAACACTGTCACACGCAACATGGCAGATTTTGTAAGCGAAACAGGCAATGTGTACGAGTCTGTTGCCATTATGGGTAAGCGCTCTAACCAGATTGCTGCTGAAATGAAAGATGAACTTCTCAAGAAACTCAACGAGTTCTCATCTTCTACCGATAACCTTGAGGAACAGTTTGAGAATCATGAGCAGATAGAAATTTCACGTTATTATGAAAGATTGCCGAAACCTACGTTGATTGCTGCACAGGAGTTCCTTGACGGCAAGATTTATTTCCGCGATCCTTCAAAGGATAACGAGGAAGATGATATCTGATTGTCCATATAATAATTGAATATGAAATTCCGTCTATACCAGTTGCTCCCGGTGGCAGTAATGGCTTTGATGATATGGGCAATGGTTGAGCCTATAATGAAATTTACAGAGCCGAACGGAGAGGCTGTGCTAATGAGCAACTTCAAACTGTTGGAGTCCAATGGCGAAGCGTCGTGGTCGGTCATTGCTCTGGGGGCATTGCTTGTGCTTGCAGCAGTGGTAAACCTTTTTTCGTTGCTTGTGTCGTTGTACAGCAATTTTGAATTGCAGAAAAGGAGTTCAATACTTTCCATGCTGTTGTTTACAGGCTACTATATAGTATTGCTCGTGTACTCGCTGATACTCCTTGATGATGCAATGCTTCAGGTTGAACTTCCGATACTTTTCCCGTTGTTCGGAATATTGCTTGATTTCCTCTTCTTTAAGCTTGTTTGCCGTGAGGAAGCGAAGATAATAGCAAGGTCTACAGGCTTCAGACTGAGAGACTAAGGATAGCGGTGGCACATTTATAAGAAGAGGCTGACTAAAAAGGCTCTTTTGTTGTTACGCTTGACCGAAAAATACTCATTTACGCTTAGTAAACTGCGTTTTTTCGGGCTTCGCAAGCCTAAAAATAGCTCTTTTTATCCAACCTCCCTACAAAGTGGGTGACCCATTTCACTTTTGGGTCACCCACTTTGCTGTTTTAATACCCTGCATTGCCTTCTCGTTTGGAACAAATGCACCGCACTCCTTGTTTCTATCTGAAAAAAGGAGAGAATTATGGAGAAGATTAAAATTTTAGTTTTTGCAGACCCTGCATGTACATGGTGCTGGGGTAGTGTGCCTGTCATAAGAGCCTTGGCTTATCGCTATGGCGAACAGTTGGAAATCTCTTATATCATGGGTGGTATGATAGAGGATATTCTTTCGTACAACAACCGCAGGCTTTCTATTGGAGGAGATATTGCACTCTCTAACAGAAACATTCACAATCATTGGATTGAGGCTTCGGCTGTGCATGGAATGCCTGTGAAAGAGAGTGTGGTGCAGTTATTCTCTGACGAGAGACGTTCTACTGTACCGTTGAATCTGGCATATATTGCGGCATGTGAGTATGTGGAGCAGGTAAAGGGTACAAAGCACGATGCTGCCCGGCATTATTTGCGTGTGCTGCAGGAGATGACCGCTGTAGAAGGAGTGCATACGAATGACGAGGAGAATATTGTAGAGATGTCGGCAGTTGTCGGGTTCAACAGAGAGAGGTTCCGCGAGATTTTCAGGAGTGATAAAGTGCGCAAAAGATATGCCGAGGGTAAGGCTCTGTGTGACTCCTATGAGGTCCACTCTTTCCCTACATTCAGGATTGCCTATCGTGGCGAGGAGATGATTGTGCGCGGGTTCACTACATTTGAAACCTTGTGCCATTGCATTTCACAGTTGTCTTATGAGAATGTGAAGCCGACGGCCGACGGTCGTGAGAAACTGACAACTGAAAATGTCAGGAACTTTATTGAGCAGTATGGCACTGCCTATCCGGTTGAAGTGGCTACTGCATTCTCCTTGCAAAGAGCAACTGGACATACGGCGTTGAACGTGGAATCGTACATGGGGCTTCCCGATGTTATTGATGAACTTGTCCGCAAAAAGGTTGTTTCCATTGCACCAAAAGGGAATGGGTTCATATTCTACTCTCTCAAGAATCCGGTCGGTTTTTCACAGGAGAGGAACATGGCAACGGCCAATGCTTTGTAGCAAAGCATATAAAGAGATATTGGTTGAGGCTGACTAAAAGGCTCTTTGGTTGTTACGCTTGCCCGAAAAGACTCATTTACGCTTAGTAAACTGCGTTTTTTCGGGCTTCGTAAGTCTAAAAACAGTTCTTTTTATTCAACCTCAATATTTTTCACTATCTTTGCGATAAACCGCGAAAATAGACTGCACTCGCTGTGAAATGTAAAAGCAAACTTTTTTGCAACTCTTTACAACCGTTTTGAAGTAGACATATACTTATGAAAAAACTGCTCTTAATCTCTTTGACGGCACTTTTGCTTGTCTCATGTTCCACAAGAAAGGAGTATCTTGTAAAAATGTATACTACTGAGGGAGATATTGAACTGAAACTCTATGATGAGACTCCTGCTCACAGGGATAATTTTGTAAAATTAGTAAAGAAACACCAATACGATTCTTTGCTTTTCCACCGTGTGATAAAGGATTTCATGATTCAGGGCGGTGACCCCGATTCAAAGCGGGCTGCACGTGGCAAGTTCTTGGGAGATGGGGATTTGGGCTACAAGGTCAAGGCTGAACTTATGCCTGAACTTTATTTTCACAAGCGTGGCGCTCTTGCAGCGGCACGTGAGGGTGATGATGTGAACCCCAAAAAGGAGTCTTCGGCATCACAGTTTTACATAGTCTGGGGCACCTTGTTTACAAAAGAACAGTTGGAGCGTTTCAGGGTGCAGTACGGGAAGAAGATAGGCAAGGAAATACGTTTCACACCCGAACAGGTTGAAGCATATACTACTGTGGGAGGAACACCGCATCTTGATGGTGAATACACTGTCTTTGGTGAGGTGGTCAAAGGGCTTGATGTCGTGGACAGGATTCAGAAGAAGAGGTGCGACAAATATGACCGTCCTCTCCAGAATGTGAGAATATTGAAAGTTGAACTGGTAAAGTGATATGCTATGTTGAAATCAGGTGACAAGGCTCCCGATTTTTTGGGGCTTGATGAGAATGGTGCAGAGGTTAGGGTTAGTGATTATAAAGGTCGCCGGCTGGTTGTTTATTTCTACCCCAAGGACAGTACACCCGGATGTACAGCCGAGGCTTGTTCCTTGCGCGACGGCATGGAAGACCTTGCCAATGCCGGGTATGCCGTGGTCGGCATCAGTGCAGACAGTGCTGCATCCCATTCACGCTTCAAAGAGAAGCAACAACTGAACTTCCCTCTGGTTGCCGATGTTGACAAGAGTGCAATCCAGGCTTTTGGCGCTTGGGGAGAGAAGAAAATGGCAGGCAGGGTATATATGGGTATATTGCGCACCACTTTTGTCATTGACGGCAATGGTGTGATAGAGAGGGTTATAACCAAAGTTGATACCAAGAATGCTGCAAAGCAGATACTGGATAAGTGATTTTGGTTTTCTTGGTTCACTTTATCCCCCACACACAACAAGAGGATGACTTTGTAGGTCACCCTCTTCTTTGTAAAATGATTTTTGAATCACATTCACAATGATATTGATTTATAAATCGAGACAGAGCCTGAAGCCAACGTAGGTATTGGGAAGTGAATAACTAGTCCCACTACCTTTAAGAACACTGTAACCAGATGCATCATCATAACACCCTCCATAACCGTAATAGTTAGAAGTATTGTAAGAAGCATATTCAGAAACATTTCCACTCATATCATAAATACCAATCTCATTCGGTTGCTTTGTCTTTACCTCGTGGGTTGTGTTGTTTGAGTTACCGTCGTACCAAGCAACAGCATCAGCATTGTTGCTGCCGCTGTATGTGTAATTCTTGGAGATGCAAGCCCCTTTGAAAGCATATTGCCACCGGGCGGGTGTAGGAAGGCTGAATGTCAATCCTGTCTTTGAGTTCAGTTTTTCAATGAAGGAGAGCATATCTGCCTGGCTGATATTCTCCACAGGCAATTTGTCGCCCTTGTGCCCCGACGGGTTATTGCTGGTTCCCATTATAGCCTTCCAGAGTTCCTGGGTAACTTCTGTTTCACCTATATAATAATGAGAGTCACCCACAGAACCATCTTCTTTCTTGCCCAGTACACGTATCATGCGGAATTTTACATTTGATACTGCAATGTCTTTATAGGTGTGTAATGTCCAGCCGCTTCGGTTGTCTATTGTGGGTATATTCAAGTACCCGCCACGTCCTACAGCCAATGCCTTGTCATCAAGAGTTTTAAGGTAAGTCACATAGTTTTCGGTATCTTCAAAATAGATGTCCTTGCTGTTTTCATCAGGGAAAAATCCGTAGTAGTATTCTGAATATCCGTCATCTCCTGTAGACGAAACGAATGTTCCCGATGTAGTTGTGAAACTGTTGGTTGTGATGTTGTAATTGCTGTAATACTTGATGCCTGTGAAGCGGTAGTCCTGTACTGCATCGCCTTTAAAGCGAATGCGTCCTGTCATGGGGGTAAGGCTTGCCATTACTGTCAATGTGTTGTCCTCGAATATATATACAGCGGCCTTGTCCGCGTATATTGCTGTCTGTTCGCTCAATACAATATCGGTGAATGATGCCTCTCCTGCATTTACAAAATAGTATGCTTCGCATTTGGTTTCTGCACCTTCGGTCAACTCGCCATAGTACTCGACTGTCCACTCCTCTGCGCTGCTGCTGTATGTTGCAACGCCGTCCACTAACTTCGTTCCAACGGTAAACTGGAGGTATATTCTTGCTCCGTTTTCCCAGTCGCTTGCTGTGGCTCTTGTGGTAGCATCATAGGGGACTACGCCGCCCTCAAGGTTCATTACTGCGTATCGCGGTACTCGTTCCTCGGCAGTGGGGAACTGCTGTTCCATCATCTCCTCATCGGAAGAACAACTTGTCAGTTGGCTCATTGCTGAGACAAGCAAGAGTATAATAAATAAATTATATACACTGTTTGACATTGTTTTATAAAGTTTATTCATAATAATAAAAACCATTAGTTAGACAAGCCGGCATTACCGGTGGAATATATTATAAATCGAGACAGAGCCTGAAGCCAACGCCGGTACTGGGAAGTGAATAATGACTCCAACTACCTTTAAGATCACTGTAATTATATGCATCACTATAATGCCCTCCATAACTGTAATAGTCAGAAGCATATTCAGATACATTTCCACTCATATCATAAATACCAATCTCATTCGGTTGCTTTGTCTTTACCTCGTGGGTTGTGTTGTTTGAGTTACCGCTGTGCCAAGCAACAGCATCAGAACTGTTGCTGCCGCTGTATGTGTAATTCTTGGAGATGCAAGCCCCTTTGAAAGCATATAACCACTGGCTTTGTGTAGGAAGGCTGAATGTCAGTCCTGTCTTTGAGTTCAGTTTTTCAATGAAGGAGAGCAAATCTGCCTCGCTTATATTCTCCACAGGCAATTTGTCGCCCTTGTGCCCCGACGGGTTATTGCTGGTTCCCATTATAGCCTTCCAGAGTTCCTGGGTAACTTCTGTTTCACCGATATAATAATGAGAGTCACTGCCCACATAGCCATCTCCATTCTTGCTCAGTACGCGTATCATGCGGAATTTTGCATTTGATACTGCAATTTCTTTATAGGTGTGTAATGTCCAGCCGCTTCGGTTGTCTATTGTGGGTATATTCAAGTATCCGCTATGTCCTGTAGCCAATACATTCTCACCAAGAGTCTTCAAGTAAGTCACATGGTTTTCGGTATCTTCAAAATAGATGTCCTTGCTGTTCTCATCAGGGAAAAATCCGTAGTAGTATTCTGAATATCCTTCATCTCCTGTAGATGAAATGAATGTTTTCCCCGATGTTGTTGCGAAACTGTTGGTTGTGATGTTGTAATTGCTGTAATACTTGATGCCTGTGAAGCGGTAGTCCTGTGCTGCGTCGCCTTTAAAGCGAATGCGTCCCAACATTGGCTTCAGTTCTGCATTAACGGTCAGTGTATTGTCTGCAAATATATATACAGCGGCTTTGTCGATATATATGGCTGTGTGCTCATTCAATACAACATCGGTGAATGATGCCTCTCCTTCATTTTCAAAATAGTATGCTTCGCATTTGGTTTCTGCACCTTCGGTCAATTCGCCAAAGTATTCTATAGTCCACTCCTGTGCGCTGCTGCTGTATGTTGCAACGCCGTCCACTAACTTCGTTCCAACGGTAAACTGGAGGTATATCCTTGCTCCGTCTTCCCAGTCGCTTGCTGTGGCTCTTGTGGTAGCATCATAGGGGACTACGCCGCCCTCAAGGTTCATTACTGCGTATCGCGGTACACGCTCTATTGCTGGAGAAATCATCTCGTCGTCCGATGTACATGATACCGATAGAACTATTGACATTGCCAGCATTGGCAGTGCAATAAACAGTTTTCTCATTGTTCTCATATTTGCGATATTTTAATTGTTTTTTCTTTATATAATTGTTTTTTGCTCAATTCCAGTCTTCATCACCGTTGTAATCATCTTTGTTCAGGCCGCCGGCGCTGTCTGTGCCGGTGTTGTAGTCTTCATCATTGCCGTAATCATCTTTGTTCAAGCCGCCGGCGCTGTCTGTGCCGGTGTTGTAGTCTTCATCATCGCCGTAATCACCTTTGTTCAGGTCGCCGTCGCTGTCTGTGCCGGTGTTGTAGTCTTCATCATCGCCGTAATTACCTTTGTTCAGGTCGCCGTCGCTGTCTGTATTGGAACTCAAGTTGTCATCATCCTCATACTCTTCCTTGCCGAAACTGCTGTTGTCCGACTCGGTATCTTCATTGAGGTTGTCGTCTTCATCATGTTCCTCTTTGTTGAACTCGCTGTCGTCGCTATCTGTCGATGAATCCAGGTCATCATCCTCCTCGTGTTCCTCTCTGCCGAATTCGCTGTCACCGTTTCCTGTCGATGAATTAAGGTCATCATCCTCTTGCTCATAATCTTCAATAGAGAAAGAGGGGCCTTCGTTCTCGTCGGAAAGAGTGGTAAATTCTGCCACTTCGCCATATACGATACCGCGCTCGTTACGTGCGTATGCTCGTACATAATAGGTGCTCATCGGGGTCAGGTTCTTCACACGCAGGCTAATGGACATGGACTTTTCGGCATCGTACTTTGTACTGTTTTCTGAGGTGGGGGTGCTGTTTGCAGAGCAAAGGATTCCCGATTCAAGCAGTGTTCCGTTGCCCTTTGATGTTACGTTTGCTGTGACACCAGCCGATTTGCTCCTGATTGTGGATACTGCAACTGCCGAAACTTCGGGCAGTTCTATCTTTTCCAGATTGTCGCTGTTGACCAATATCCATTTGCCTGAATCCTCATCCATGGGAAGGGTCACGAATCCGCTGCTGCCTGCAGTAAGGACTCCTTCGGCAAAAGTGCGCATATATGCAGCTTTCCCTTCTCCGTGAATCACCAACCGGTGCTCGTTCTCAAACAGCGCATAGTAGTAATCGGAAGAACCGTTGTCACCGATATTTACTGACAACTTGCGTGCCGAAACGGTAAGGATGTTGTTGCCGGTACTGTAGCCGGCGTAGGTCATCAGGCCTGATATTGTGTATTGCTTCCCCGGTGTACCCACAAAACGGATGCGTCCAGTCAATGGAGACAAGGAAGCGGTGACGGCAATGGCATCATCTTCCTCAAGGGTATATGTGCCGTTCTTGTCGGCATAGGTTATTGTCTCAAGGCCAAAAGATTCAGCAGATGACAGTGTTGCTGACGGGGTTGCGAAGAAATAGGTCTCGCAATATGCGTCATCCGGGGCTGTAAGTGCCTTGGATGTCTTTACTGTCCAAACATCTTCGGTCAGGCTTAAGGTTGCTGTTCCTGCTATGCGCTCTCCGTTTTCAAAGAACTGTACGTAGAGCTTGCTTCCGTCATTCCACTGATATCCGGCTCTTGTACTTTCTCCGTAATCTTCAACAGTACCTCTCAGGTGCATTGAATAGGTGTAGGAAACGGGAGCCTCCGGCTCTTCCTGCACGCTTTCAAATGCATCGGTTGTGCAGGCATACAAACCTGCAATCATCATCCATGCCAACAGGTGCCGGGGAAGGGAAAACCGTTTGAATATATTTCTTATTCTCATGTCTTTTATCTTATCATGTTCTTGTCAATCCCAATCACTCTCTTCTTGGAAGTCGTCAACCTCAATCTTGCTGCCTTGCGGTGCATCTTTGGTTGTGAAAGATTGTACTTCGCCAAATACTGTACCCGCCTCGTTGGTGGCGTATGCTCTCACGTAGTATTGTGTCAACGGCATAAGCGAGAATAGCCGTCCTGCGAAGGTGGTGTTTTTGCCGCAGGCGAGTTTTGTGTCTGCCAATGTGGGCTCGGAATGTGTAGCGCATACAAAGCCTGTTTCGCTCAGTGTGCCGTTGCCGCAGTCGCTTACAGATGACTCAAGATAAACCGAAGAACTTTTTACCGAACTGTATGTCATGACTGATAGTTCCGGCAATGTGATTTCTTTGCCGTTTGCCACGCTTACAAGTGACCAATTGTCGTGCTTTTCTGATGTGGGCACAGAGATGAAGCCGCTTGTGCCCGGCAATAGTACGTCTGCACCGAATGTGCGCTTGTATGCAGCGGTGCTTATATAGTCGAATACCAGTGCGCGCTCTTCTTTATCTGTAAAGCAGGTGTAGTAGAATGGTGAATAACCGTCACTTCCCACCTTGCCATCAATTTTCATGTTCTTTGAGGCAAAAGTGTTGCCGGATATGCTGTATGCAGAATAGTAAGAGAGGCCTTTGACTCCAAAAGAGGTGCTTTCTTCTCCCTTGAAACGTACACGTCCTGTCATTGGTGAGAGTACTGCTGTCACCGACAGTATATCCTCTTCAAATAGGTATGTGGCTTCTGTATCAAAATAAATCACGGACTGCGAGGTCAACTCCACACTGGAAGAATTGCTTGAAGAGGGGTTGACAAAGTGATATGCTTCGCAGTTTGCCATAACATTGGCAGTCAATGCTCTGTCAGGCTTTACTTCCCAGGTGTCGGTAGCCAACTCGTATGTGGCTGTTCCGCTTATCTTGCCGCTCTCATCATTGAAATGGAGATACACTTTTGCCCCGTCGGTCCATGAAAAGGCCGCACGGGTGCTGACGGCATCGTCGTAATCGTTCCATGTGGTCTCCAGTTTCATCTTGTATACGATGGATTCATCACTTTCATTCTCCAATTGGAATGCATCTGCCGCATCTTGGGAACATGAAAATGTTGCCAATGCCGTAAAGCAAAGAAACAGTTTCTTCCAAATATCCTTTTTCATAGTATTCGTTTTTGTTATCATCAAAGAGGCTGTTTATGAAACTTTTAATTTCTATAAAGATGTTGCAGCCTCTTATTCTAATAGGTCATTACTCTTTTTTGTCCCAATCATTCTCTGAGTCATACCCTCCGTCAACTTCAATGCTGCTGCCATCGGGTTCTTCTTTGGTGGTGAAACTTGATTCTTCACCGAATGCCGTTCCCTTTTCATTGGTAGCAAAGGCTCTGATATAATAAGTGGTATTGGGCAGGAGTGACTCTGCACGTCCTGACAAAGTGAGCGAAGTGCCGCAAGATACTTTGTGGTTCGTCAGTCCTGGGTTGGGGTTGATTGAGAATACAAAACCGCTTTCGCTAATATTGCCGTTACCCTTGGAAAGGACTTCTGCTGTCAATATAGCCGACCGGTGGGTAACGGTCTTCACTGTTACTGCAGTCAATGTAGGTGGCAGTATCTCTAATGTCGCGAAATTTGTCTCCTCGCCGTACGCGGTTCCGGCTTCGTTGGTTACGTATGCGCGTACATAATATGTGGTGTTCTCATGAAGGTCCTTGACTGTGGCAATGAATCTGCCCATTCGTTTGCCGCAACTGACCTTTACATCGTTCACTGTCGGATTTGGTGTGCGTGAGTAGCAGAATCCGCAGTCGGAGATATTGCCATCGCCGTCGCTTGTAACTGAACTCTGGAATGTTGCGGCTGTGGTTCCAATGTTGTCAACTGTTGTTGCATCTGCCATGGGCAGGTGTATCTCATGGGTCGTGGAGAATGTAACGTCATTCCCGTAATAGGTCTTGCCGTCTTCGGTGATGACGTATGCTCTGGCGTGGTATGCTGTGAGTTCTTTTAGCCCCTCAAGGCGCACACTGAAGCGGGCCGATACATCCTGTGAGGCCTTATGCTCGCTGTCTATGGTTGGGTTTGCGCCTGTGCTCCAGCATACTCCGCGCTCCACAATGACATTGCCTCCGTTGCTTGAAATGCTGCCTCCGACAGTGGCTGCGTTGTGTATGATGTCGTGTGCGGCAATTGTGGTCATGGTTACGATGTCGGGTAGGGTGGCAAATGTGATGTCTTCACCGTATGATGTGCCAATGCTGTTGATAGCGTATGCACGGACATGGTATGTTTTGTTAGGCTCAAGCCCGGTAAGTGTAGATACAAAACTGCCTGTGACGCTTGTCTTTCCCAGTTGTGTCTTCTGGTTGTCAACGGTGGGGTTAGCAGTAGAACCCCACACGTGTCCGTGTTGGATTATACCTCCTTTGTCGCCCACTTTCAGTATCTTGCCTGCAATCTCGGCCTGTGAGGATGTTATCTTGCCTGCCTCGCCTGTTTCCACTTCGGGCTTTTGGTCTTTTTCCTTTGTGGTGAACGTGAGCTGGTTGCTGTAGCTTACTCCTTCACTGTTCTCTGCGTAAGCCCTCACATAGTATGTAGTGTTCTCGTCAAGAAGGTTTGCTGTATATTCCATGTCAACAGCGGCAGAGCAGTCTCCGAAGTTACAGTCTTCGGCATTCTGTAATTCGGGATTCTCTTGCTTGCCCCAGCAGAATCCGTATCTTGTAACCTTGGCACTTCCCACACTTATGACTGCTCCCTTGAATGTGGCCGATGCATCGGTGATACCATCAACGGAAAGCAGCGTGGTGGTGGGTTTGGACTTAGGCAGAATAGTCATGCGCACAGGTATATTCTTGCTGTGTTCTCCCACCTTCAGCAACAGGTTGCCTTCGTAGTTGCCTTCGGCGTGGTTGTTGCGGTTAACTGCAACAATGATATTCTCGGTCTTTGAAAACACGCCTGAGGTCTTGTTCGGCAATATCCAATCGTTGGAAGGTGTCAGTGTGTAGCTGACATTCTCCCCACCGCTCATAGTAAGTTGCATGGAGGATGTGGTGCTTCCAAAATCCAGTTCCTGAGGCGAAACGTTCACTGTCATGCCCTGAACTGACATATTCACCCTGATGACGGCATTGCCGCCATTGGAGGTAATGGCTATGGTCTGGCTGTAGTCGCCGACCTTTATTCCATTGCGGTCGACATTAACGACAATGCCTTTGCTTGCACCTGATGCTATTTCGCCCGATGCGGGTACACACGAGAGCCATGTGATGTCTTCGCTCAATTCCCATTGGAGTACAGCGAATCCTGTATTCTTGATATTCAGGGTGAGTGTTGTGTACTCATTTCCGAAGTCCAATGTCTGTTGGCTCACCTCTAACTTTGGCTGTGAAGAACGCAATGCGAAATCAAGCTGGCTGTTTCCACCCACATTAACCTGTACGTTCTTGTTGTCCGTGTTGTAATTCTCCTTGCTGACAGTGACATTGTATTCCTGTGCATCGATATCCATGAAACCATAATGGCCGTCAGAACCGGTCTTGATACTCTTACCCGATGGTGTGAGGGTGACATTTGCATCTTTGAGCGGTTCGCCTGTAGCCCTGTCAGTGACCGTGCCGAATAAGTTCCCGGTGAACGACACTTCATCTTTACTGCAATTTGCCATGAGAAGAACCGACAGCAAAAGGGTTGCAAGAATGGTAATATTATTCCTCGTCATGAATCTATCCTGTTTCCTTTAGTGTGCGGATACCGGTATTCTTGTGGTAGAATCCCAGTACCGATAGTTAATTATTACTTTGCTTTGAATATGCTCCAGACCTCATCATCTGAGAACTGTCTTATGTTTCTACTTCTTGTATTTCTCTCTCTTCTTGGTTACTCCAACCACATAATTACGGGCTTCCTGATGGGTCAGGTTCTTTGTCAAATGATTATATAGGCTGTTGTAATCATGTGTGTTTATCTTTGAGAAAGCCTTTGTGAGGTTTGTGGTACCGATAAAGGATTTGCTTACATTTCCAGCTCCTGTATTGTAACTTGCAATCACGCACAAACGGCGGCAGTCGGCATCGGTAACGGACTTGAACAGGTTTGTGAGTACACGCAGATATGCTGTGCCGAGTTCTATGTTGTTGCGCGGGTTGTACAGATAACTCTGCGTAGGTATCTCATCGTGTTTATATACATATCTGTAAGCGTCGCGTCCTCCTGATGTCGGCACCAACTGCATTAATCCGTATGCTGGTACCCAACTTTTTGCTTCGGGGTTAAAGGCTGACTCCTGTTCTATGATTGCAAAAATCAGCGGTTGCTCAATCTGGAATTTCTTGGAGAACTCGGCAACCAGGTCCTTATATACCATTGCGCTCTTTGAAAGGTTATCCTTGACCAGGCTCATTTCTACCTGAACAACCTTTCTTTTCTTTCCGTCTTCTCCTTTTACTGTGCTCACTTTACGTGGGCTTTTCTTTGCAATTTCCTTGGCTGTTGAAGCAACGTTGCTTTTCTTGGGAGTTGTCTTGCCGGTCTGCGGCTTTTTCTCCTCATACGGAGTAAGGTCGACCAGTCCTTCCAATATCGGTTTCTTTGTCAAAGGTTGGGATACATCTACCTCTGATTTGTAAGGGCATGTGGTTCCCTTGCTGGTCAACACCTGTTCGATGGCAGATGCCAACTGCTTGTCGACCGTCTGCTTTTCATTCGCTTCGGCTTCGTCAAGGGCTACCTCTACTTTGATTTTGCCGTTCTCGAAGTCGACAATGGAGCGTGAACGGTTATTGTCGTAATATTCCACCCAGTCCTTTTTGGTGTCGTCTGCAAAATTCTCCTTCCCCCATACTTCTTTAATGGACTTTACGTAGTTCGTATACTCCTCAAGAGCTTTCTTCCTGTATGATTCATATTCTTCAATAGCATTTTCCCTGTACTGTTCATAATCATCAATAGACTGCTGACGGTATTTCTTAAAATCGTCATTCATCTCCTTCTGTTGGCGCATAAACAGTTCCCGCTCTGCATCCAGTTCTGTGTTCTGCGATAAGGCAGACAGAGGAAATAGTAGAAAAACAATGCTAAAATACTTTTTCATAAAGTTCCGGCATTATATGATTAAACGGTAAAGGATGAGGTGCGCGGGCAATGTACTTAAACATTGCATCTGACACTGCTTAATTAAAACTTATAACTGAATATCACACCGCTGAAATCCTTTGAGGCAACCGGTGTGAAATTCATGTTGTCTGATTTTATTACTACCCGACGGGCACCCGGTGCCACAATGGCATCAATAAGGTTATATACGTATATTGCGGCAGCAGCACCGATACAGCAGTTGCGGGCTGTCTCGTAATTGTCCATCTTGCTCTTGTACTGTTTGGCGAATTTAGGTTGGCTACGCATTTTTGACTCGTATGACGCACGCTCGTTCTCGGTAAATATGATGCCTCCTATTGCTGCAATCTCGGCGGCAAGGATGGAGATACCTTTGACTGTGCTTCCTTTGTGTAATTGTGCCCAACCCGGCACCAAAGCGCGAACTGAAAAACCGTATTTGGTAGTTAGGTAGACATCATCGAAAGTGGGATCGTCACAAGTCGCTATCTGGAATAGGGTGTGGAGCTTAACTCTACCGCCTTCCATGGTGTCGTAATCATCTATGCGCAATGCACTCAACTCCATTGGCTGGTTGTCAATATACGTTTTCACTACCGTATGGTCGTGAGTTGTCTGCTGTAGAGCCTTCCCGGTAGTATAGGTTTTCTGCTTATCTTTGACTTTAGTGGTATTCTGGTATATTCTTACACCTTCACTAAGCAGACGGTCACCGGCCAATCGCTCAAGTGCATCGGCACGTGCACTCTTCAAATCACTGCCATAAGAGACAATCTCAATGAAACGGTAAGTGTTGTTCCCCTCTTGAGGGGTATTGCCTATCCATTTCGGTTTTTGTGCAAATGCACTTGTGGCAACAATTATTGCCACAAGTATTATGGAAAATCTTTGTCTCATATCAACTATCTTGCTTTTTCACGCAGTTCCTGAATCTTTTCGAGATTGTCTTCTATGAACTTTTTCTTGTCATAGTCCACGCCAATTACTTCCTCTCTTGTCAACTCATCGTGAATTTCACCGAGAAGTTCCGCAGTTGGGGTCTTTAGTTCTACGCAACGGTATACCTGATAGCTTCCGTCATCATTGATGAAGCGGTCGGGTGCACCCACGGTGTGAGTGGAAATTTTCTGTGCCACAGTTAATTCGATAAACTCTTTTCGCTGTCTTTCAGTAAACTTCTTGCTGTTTGCAGTGGTTTTCTGGTTGTACAGTTGCGTCAGGGCTACAACTGATGTCTCCAAAAGACTGGCAATCTCAATTTGGCCATTTTGGAGAGCTTCTTTTCGAGCTTCCATCTCGTCATGGTCTGTAGCTATACCTACAGCGCGCAGTTTGTCGGTTTCATCAGCTACTAATTTGTCTACTTCAAGGGTTTTCAATTCCTTCTGCCTTGGAGTTTTAATACCTGTATTTACCACCTGTTTTGAGCCACCGCATGATTGCATAAATAATGCCAAGATGACCAATGTTAAGAATGCAGACTTTTTCATACGTAATAAATTTAGTATCGGCAAACACCCCGGTCCGATATGTTAGTTCACCTGTTTTAATTGAATATGGATATGTAAAGGGTGGGTGTCTGTGCTTTTCTGCTGTTCTTCACTCTTGGGCCGGTATGCAATTCAAACATTCAAAAGAATGTACTTTATAACATATCTTGTTGTGGGTATTCACTGTAACCTTGTCCTGAGTGGTGCAGACTTTCAGTTCCCTGAATATCAAGAACAAAACGTCCAAGCAAACTCCTTTTCAATATCTGTTGTCTTGTACCTTAAACTCTTTTGGTAAGAGTGTTAAAGAGTATAAGATTTTGACAAAAATATACAATAATACTCATTTTACCCCCCCAAATAGTTAAATTATGTTAATAACGCAGTTAGCGCTGCGAATGTATGCTTGTTAAACAACTTATTATGCAACTCATTGCAACCCATTGTTTAAATGCCGCAAAATTCAAACAGCATCTTATTTACCGGACGAAAAAAAATAAGTAACTTTGTCGTTTTGAAAAAACGGGATTGAATTTGGTTGGCGTTGATTATATGTGGGGGGCATCTCGTGTTATTCAAGTGATTTCCGGATGCTGTATATTTTTGAATTGACACATATTTATTATAATATTATTGCTATGATTTCAGAACTGTTTGTTTTCCTTGGGGCTAACGTTCCCGAGGCTGCTGCCGAAATGGCAGAAACTGTGGATTTTGTTGAGAAACTGTCGGGGATGACTCTTGCCGAGGTGATGCAGTCGGTCACTTCGTTCAGCATTTCTTTGGCTGTGAAGTTTATCAAAGTGCTGCTTATTTGGATTGTGGGCCGCTGGATTATGCGCCGTGCTGTGAAGATTATTAAAGTGGTGCTTGAGAAAAAGGATGTGAGCCCTACGGTTGAGTCGTTTGTTTCCAGCCTTGTCGATGTGGTGGCAATGGCTGTAATAATCATCATGATTATTGGTGTGCTTGGAATTGATACATCGTCATTCATCGCTCTTTTTGCATCGGCTGGTGTTGCTGTGGGTATGGCGCTCAGCGGAACGTTGCAGAATTTTGCCGGTGGTGTGATGATACTGCTTTTCCGTCCTTTTAAAGTAGGTGATTTTATTGAGGCTCAGGGTGTTTCGGGCACTGTTAAAGGAATACAGATTTTCAATACTCTTGTATACACGGGGGACAACAAGGTGATTCTTTTGCCCAACGGTCCGGTCTCTACCGGGATAATAAACAACTATTCACGTGAGCCTAAGCGTCGTCTTGACCTCTCTTTCTCTATCGCTTACGGTGATGACTATGAGAAGGCTCAGAAGGTTATCATGCGCCTGATAAAGGAGGATTCGCGTGTGCTTGACGCTCCTGCACCTCCATTTGTGGCTTTGAGCGCTTTGGGTGCAAGTTCAATTGACATTGTTGTGCGCGTGTGGTGTAAGCAGGAGGATTATTGGGGAATAAAGTTCGACTTGAACAAGAAAGTGTATGAGACATTCCCTAAGGAGGGTCTCAATTTCCCCTATCAGACATTTACTCTGCATGTGGAGAATGAAGTGAAATAAAAAACTTCAGGATTCTGTTTCGGATTCTGTCGATTATAATATCCAAAAACCATAGGAACATTTTGAGCGTTCCTATGGTTTTTGGATATTTATGTTGCTGTATGTATATTTTTTAACAAAAAATAACTCCAAAAAAGATTTATTTAGTAATTTTGCATGATTTTTGGGCATCTGTTTGTTCCTGAATCATTGATTGATGTTTGCAAATGATTGGTATATAATATTATACGCTATGGATAAGAAAAAGATACTGGATTTTCATCCCAAATTCTTCTGTACATTCAAGAACTATTCCCTTGAGAAATTCGGAGCCGATGTAATGGCCGGAATCATTGTTGGTATTGTCGCAATTCCTTTGGCGATTGCGTTCGGTATTGCAAGTGTTCCTGCCGGTGCGGGTATTGTAGGCCCGACGGCTGGCCTTGTCACAGCTATTCTGGCCGGTCTGCTTATTTCTGTATTCGGCGGTTCCAAGGTGCAGATTGGCGGTCCCACCGGTGCTTTCATCATCATTATCTATGGTGTAATACAGCAGCATGGTGTCGGCGGGCTTGCAATAGCAACCATAATGGCGGGTATAATATTGATAATAATGGGTCTTTGCCATTTGGGTGCGGTAATCAAGTTCATGCCTTATCCTATAATTGTGGGCTTTACGGGCGGTATTGCAATTACAATATTCTCGACACAGATGAATGACCTTTTGGGTCTCGGCATAGAGAATGTGCCTGCCAATTTCATTGACAAATGGATATGTTATTTCGACAATATAACGGCAATAGACCCGTGGAGTGCCGGTATGGGTATCCTCAGTGTCATTATCATTGCTTGGGCACCGAAACTTTCAAAGAAGATTCCTGGTTCGCTGTTGGCTATTGTCCTGATGACTGTAGCGGCATATCTGCTCAAGGAGTTCGCGGGTGTCTCTTCTATAAAGACTATCGGCGATTTGTATGAATTGCCTTCAGGGCTGCCTTCGTTCGTGTTGCCTGCTTTGCCAGAGGATGCTTCTCTCTGGGCTACTGTACAGGTACTTGCACCCGTTGCATTCACTATTGCTATGCTTGGTGCCATTGAGTCTTTGCTCTCGGCAATGGTTGCCGACGGTGTTACGGGTGACCGCCATAATTCAAATACGGAACTGATAGGTCAGGGTATAGCAAATGTGGTTGTACCATTCTTCGGGGGTATTCCGGCAACTGGTGCAATCGCACGTACAATGGCAAATATAAACAACGGAGGAAAGACTCCTGTTGCGGGTGTCGTGCATACTTTGGTACTGTTGCTTGTACTGTTGTTCCTTGGCAGCCTTGTGGAACTGATTCCTATGCCATGCCTTGCAGGTGTGCTTGTAATGGTGTCGTACAACATGAGCGGCTGGAGAACAATTGTTTCAATGTGCAAGAGTTCAATGTCGGGTACCGGTGTGCTGTTTGTAACCCTGTTGCTCACTGTGTTCTTTGACCTTACATTGGCTATTGAGGTGGGTCTTGTAATGGCTATTGTGCTGTTCATGAAACGTGCTATGGAGAGCGCTCATATTTCTGTATTGCGCAATGAAATGGAGGTGCACAACGATGGAGAGAAAGATGAGGTGCTTTCAATTCCTGCCGGAACTGAGGTGTACGAGATTGAAGGACCGTTCTTCTTTGGCATTGCGAACAAGTTCGATGAACTGACACGTAATACAGATGCTATGCCAATACGCGTGGTGCGCATGCGTAAGGTGACTTTCATAGATGCCACAGGTTTACATAACCTTGAGATATTCATAAATGCATCGAAGAAAGAGGGTAGGGTTGTCATTCTTTCCGGTGTGCATGACAATGTGGAAAAATCGCTAAATAAAGCGGGCATTGTAAAACTCGTGGGCAAGGAGAATGTATGCAGCAATATACATCTTGCTCTCCAAAGGGCCGGTGAGGTGTCTGCGGCAATGGGAATTAAGAAATGATATTTGAGGGTGACTAAAAAGCAAATTTCTACGTTACGTTTGGCTTCAAAATCCTCATTTACGCTTAGTAAACTGCGGTTTTGAAGCCTTCACAAGCCTTGAACTTTACTTTTTATTCACGCCTCATACAAAAGAAGGAGACTTTT
>JAZNDZ010000087.1:0-20439 GCA_045588345.1 Bacteroidaceae bacterium | reverse complement strand
TTCGTAATGTCAACTACCAGCGTGAGCCATTCCGCGTAGAGCAGAAGACCGACTATGACCGCTTGGTTATTGAGATTACAACCGATGGTTCCATACACCCAAAGGAGGCTTTGAAAGAGGCTGCAAAAATTCTTATCTATCACTTCATGTTGTTCTCTGATGAGAAGATTGCTATTGAGTCTTCTGACATAGACGGCAACGAAGAGTTTGATGAGGAAGTATTGCACATGCGTCAGTTGCTCAAGAGCAAACTTGTTGACCTCAACCTTTCGGTACGTGCTCTCAACTGCTTGAAGGCAGCCGATGTAGAGACGCTTGGTCAACTTGTACAGTACAACAAGACCGACCTCTTGAAGTTCCGCAACTTTGGTAAGAAATCGCTCACTGAGCTTGATGATTTGCTCGAGAGTCTGAATCTTTCGTTTGGAACAGATATTTCAAAATATAAATTAGACAAAGAATAATTATGAGACATAAGAAATCTTTTAATCATTTGGGTCGTACTGCATCTCACAGAAACGCGATGCTTTCAAACATGGCAGTTTCTTTGATTATGCACAAAAGAATCACTACGACTCTTGCTAAGGCTAAGGAACTCAAGAAGTTCGTTGAGCCGCTCATTACAAAGTCAAAGGACGATACCACCAACTCTCGTCGTGTAGTTTTCAGTTACCTCCAGAGCAAAGAGGCCGTTACAGAACTCTTCAAGGAGATTTCAGTAAAGGTTGCTGAGCGTCCGGGCGGTTACACACGCATCATCAAGTTGGGTACACGTTTGGGTGACGCAGCCCAGATGTGCTTCATTGAACTTGTTGACTACAATGAGAACATGGCTAAGACTCAGGCTAAGAAGACACGTCGTCGCCGTTCAACTAAGAAGGCTGACGCTTCTGTAGCAGAGCCTGCTGTTGCAACAGAAGAATCTACACCAGCAGTTGCAGAATAATAAAAAATTACTTACTTAATAGATGTGAGAGGGTGCCGTGAGGTAACCCTCTCATTTTTTTTGTTAAACTTAAAACAGAAAACTGCAAAGTTAAAGTTTTGGTTAAGCGCGCGAGATAAAATTTATTCACGCCGATTAAATGTTAGAACGGAAGAATGAAAACCGAAAACCGGTTGTGGAAGGTAAAATGTGAAAAAATTGTAAAATAAAAAGAGGATTACTGTTTAGAAATACGGAAAATTTTCTTTAAATTTGTAACGGATAATGTATTAACGTAACCCAATTTATATGCACAGAGTCGTAAAAATTTCTAAAGGATTGAATATCAATCTGAAAGGTGCACCGGTTGCTGAGTTTACATCAGTTGCTCCGGCAAAGTTTTATGCTTTGATGCCGTCCGATTTTACTCGCGTTACTCCAAAGGTTGTCGTTAAACCCGAGGATAAGGTTAAGGCCGGCGATCCTTTGTTCTTTGATAAGGAAAATCCTGAATTGCAATTTGTTTCACCTGTGAGTGGAACTGTTGTAGCGGTTAACCGCGGTGAGAGAAGACGCGTTCTTAGCGTAGTAGTAGAGTCTGACGGTAAGTTTGAATCTGTGGAGTACAAGGCGAAAGACGTTCTTTCGCTCTCTTCAGACGAAGTGAAGGCCGACCTTCTCAAGGCAGGTCTTTTTGCATTTATCCGCCAGCGTCCTTATGATGTCATTGCCACTCCGGCTGACACACCTCGTACCATCTATGTTTCGGCATTCGATTCAAAGCCTTTGGCCGTAGATTTCGAAATTGCTCTCAATGGCAATGAAGAGGATTTCCAGACCGGTCTTGATGCACTTTCACGCATAGCACCGGTGCATCTTGGCTTGTGCGCTTGCCAAAAGGCTACAGCACTCAATGTTGCCAAGAATGTTACAACAACAATCTTCAAGGGTCCGCACCCTGCAGGCAATGTCAGTGTCCAAATCAACAAGACAGCCCCAGTAAACAAAGGTGAGGTCGTATGGACAATCGGTGCCGAAGAGGTTATCTTCATCGGTCGTCTTTTTAACAAAGGCAAGGTCGATTTCACACGTACTGTTGCTCTTGTGGGTAGCGAGGTCAAGAATCCTTCGTATAGCAAGTTGGTTCTTGGTGCCCAAATTACCGGCTTGCTTAATGGTCGCGTTGAAGATAACTATGAACTCCGCATCATTGACGGCAACGTTCTTACAGGCAAGAAGACAACAGCTGACGGTTTCCTTGGCGCATTCTCAAACGAGATTACCGTAATCCCTGAGATTATGGGCGGTGCTGAGATGCTTGGCTGGATTTCACCACGTTTCTCAATGTTCAGCACAAGTCACAGTTACTTGAGTTGGTTGATGCCTAGCCGCAAATACGCGATTGATGCACGTATCAAGGGCGGCGAGCGTCACATGATTATGTCTCATGAGTATGACAAGGTGTTCCCGATGAACATCTATCCCGAATATCTTATCAAGGCCATCATTACCGGCAACATCGATAAGATGGAGCAGTTGGGTATATACGAGGTTGCTCCAGAGGATTTTGCCCTTTGTGAGTTTGTAGACTCTTCTAAACTTGAACTTCAACGTATCGTACGCGAAGGCTTGGATAAGCTGCGCGCCGAGATGTGCTGATAATACTCAGCCCGTGGCGCTTTGCTTCGGGTCCGGTTTAATGCAAAATAAAAAACAGTTATATGAAATTCTTGAGAAATTATATTGACAAGATTAAACCAAACTTCGAGAAGGGCGGCAAACTGCATGCTTTCCGTTCATTGTTCGACGGTTTCGAGACATTCCTGTTCGTTCCCGACGATACATCGAAGAGTGGTGTGAATATTCACGACGCGATTGACAGCAAGCGCATCATGTCATTTGTTGTCATTTCGTTGTTGCCGGCCCTTCTTTTGGGTATGTACAATATCGGTCTTCAGAACGCTCTTGCAGCAGGTGCCGATACTTCTGACTGGTTCAGCCTTTTCGTTTACGGTCTTCTGGTAATGTTGCCAAAGATTGTAGTTGCATACGCAGTAGGTCTTGGCATCGAGTTTACTGTTGCCCAGTGGAAAGGTGAGGAAATTCACGAAGGATTCCTTGTTACAGGTATGCTCATTCCTATGATTGTGCCGGTAGGTACTCCATTGTGGATTATTGCTCTTGCAACAGCGTTTGCAGTTATTTTCGCCAAGGAGGTATTCGGCGGTACAGGCATGAACATTGTAAACGTGGCGCTCATTGCACGTGCGTTCATCTTCTTTGCTTATCCTTCTGTTATCTCCGGTGATACGGTTTGGGTTGCTACAGAAGCGGTCATGGGCTATGGTTCAGATGTAGTTGTTGACGGTTATACATGTGCGACAGCACTCCAGCATGTAGCAAATGGTGTTGACATCATTGGCGCATCGGGCGCAGAACTCTCAGTCTGTGATATGCTCTTTGGTTTCATGCCGGGTTCAATAGGTGAAACAAGCGTCATTGCAATTGCAATAGGTGCTCTGATTCTCCTTTGGACAGGCGTTGCAAGCTGGAAAACAATGTTCAGCGTGTTTGTGGGCGGTATTGCAATGTCACTGCTGTTCCAGCACACAATGCCTGAAAATGCTGTTGCTCAGGTTCCGTTCTGGCAGCACCTCATTCTTGGTGGTTTCTGCTTTGGTGCAGTGTTCATGGCAACAGACCCGGTTACTTCGGCACGTACCGAGGTGGGCAAGTACATCTATGGTTTCGGTATAGGTGCCATGGCTATTGTTATCCGTGTCCTCAACCCTGGTTACCCCGAAGGTATGATGCTTGCCATTCTTCTCATGAACGTGGCAGCACCATTTATCGATTATTGCGTTGTGCAGACAAATATCAATGCTCGCGCTAAACGTCTAACAAATAAGAACTAATAGGATATGGCAGCAAAGAAATATGTTTGCAAAGTGTGCGGATATGTGCATGAAGGCAGTAGTGCACCCGACGTGTGTCCTTTGTGCAAGGCCGGTTCTTCCGAGTTTGAGGCTCAGAACGACGGCAAGAAGAAAAAGGGCCTGAATACAAACAGCGACGTGTATGCAATTATCTATTCGGCAATAGTCGTTGTTATTGTGGCATTCCTTTTGGCCGGTGTTTCATCACTGCTCAAAGATACTCAGGATGCCAATGTTGAACTCGATAAGAAAAAGCAGATACTTGCATCTCTCAATGAGAGGAATCTCCTTGATGCGGCCGCTACATACAATACCCTTATCGTGGCCGACCCTATCGTTGATGCTCAAGGTAACACAGTTGCCGAGAATGGAGGCTTTGAGGTTGCCAATGATGCAATAAGTGAGAACAATCTTCCGCTTTACGTTGCCAAGTTGGCCGACGGTTCAACAAAATATATTATCCCGATGACCGGTAATGGTCTTTGGGGTGGTATTTGGGGCTATTTGGCTCTCAACGACGATTGCAACAGCATTTATGGAGTGTACTTCTCTCACGCAAGCGAGACACCGGGTCTTGGTGCCGAAATTGCAGGTGACAAGTTCCAGAACCGTTTTACAAAAGACAAGGACGGTAATCCTGTTGTGAAGAAGGTATACAACGAGAATGGTGAGGTCGCTCTATCTGTTGTAAAGAAAAGCAGCGACGCTGATTATCACATTGATGCAATCTCTGGCGCAACAATCACAAGTAGCGGTGTAGACGGCATGCTCAAACTCAAGCTTGCACCTTATTATAAGTATCTTGCAAGCAAGGTTGCTCCCGCAACTCCTGTTGCAACAGAGAATAATGTTCAACCCGCAGCTACTGATGCTGCACAAGAAAAAGTGGAGGAATAACTATGGGACTTTTTTCAAAGAAAAATAAAGAGGCGCTCGTAACCCCTCTTCTTAAAGATAACCCGGTAACAGTCCAGGTACTTGGTATCTGTTCAGCGTTGGCTGTTACAAGCAAATTGGAACCGGCGATTGTAATGGGTCTTTCTGTGACTATCATTATTGCAATGGCGAATGTAATCATCTCGCTTATTCGCAAGACAATCCCTATGCGAATCCGTATCATTGTACAACTTGTAGTGGTTGCCGCATTGGTTACATTGGTAAGTGAGGTCTTGAAGGCATTTGCATACGATGTCAGCGTACAGCTTTCTGTTTACATTGGTCTTATCATTAGCAACTGTATCCTCATGGGACGTCTTGAGGCGTTTGCAATGGCTAACAAACCTTGGCCTTCGTTCCTCGACGGAATCGGTAATGGTCTCGGTTATGCTATGATACTTGTTATTGTGGCTCTGTTCCGCGAGTTCTTTGGAAGCGGAGCATTGCTCGGTATACAGATTATTCCGGAGAGTTTCTATGATGCCGGTTATCTCAACAATGGCCTTATGCTCATGACACCGGCTGCATTCATTCTCATTGCATGCATCGTTTGGTATCAGAGAGCAAAGGATAAGAGTTTACAGGAGAACTAATTTTAGATACGGTTAAGAATAATAATTATGGAACATTTCTTTAGTTTGCTTGTCCGTTCGATTTTCGTGGACAATATGGTATTTGCCTTCTTCCTTGGTATGTGTTCGTTCTTGGCTGTGTCAAAGAGCGTAAAGACTGCTATAGGATTGGGTATTGCTGTTGTATTTGTACAGGTGATAACCTTGCCTGTAAACTATCTGTTGCAGGTATATGTGTTGGCTGCCGACGGCATAACTGGTGTTGACCTCACATTCCTTGCATTCATTCTGTTTATTGCAGTGATTGCGGGTATAGTTCAGTTGGTTGAGATGATTGTCGAGCGTTTTGCTCCGGCACTCTACAACCAGTTGGGTATCTTCCTTCCCCTCATTGCTGTGAACTGTGCAATCATGGGTGGTTCGCTCTTCATGCAGCAGCGTTTAGGCCTTCCCGCCGATAATTCACAGGCAATAACCTGTTTTGCCGATTCTGTGGCGTTTGCTATCGGTTCCGGTCTTGGTTGGATGGTTGCTATTGTGCTATTTGCGGCTATACGTGAAAAAATGGAGTATTGCGATATTCCTAAGCCACTGCGTGGGCTCGGCATTGCCTTCATAACAGTAGGTCTTATGGCTATGGCATTTATGTGTTTCTCTGGTATTAAAATGTAATTAGTAAAAGGATATGAATACACAGTTGATTTTATCAAGTATAGCAGTATTCCTTGTAGTCATCCTTCTGTTGGTGATTATCCTTCTGTTGGCGAAGCGCTTTCTGCTTCCCGGCGGAAATATCAAGGTAAAGATTAATGGAGAGAACGAAGTTGAGGTTGCAGCAGGCGGTGCGCTTCTTGGTACTTTGGCCGAGAACGGAATCTTCCTGCCTTCAGCTTGTGGCGGTAAGGGTTCTTGCGGCCAGTGCAAACTTCAGGTTCTTGAGGGTGGTGGTGAAATTCTCCCTTCCGAGACAAGCCACTTCACACGCAAGGAGCAGCAGGCTCATTGGCGTTTGGGTTGCCAGGTGAAGTGTAAGAACGACATGGAAATCAAGGTGCCCGAATCTGTTATGGGTGTCAAAGAGTGGGAGTGCGAGGTTATCTCTAACAAGAACGTCGCAACCTTCATCAAGGAGTTTATCGTTGCATTGCCTCCAGGCGAGCACATGGACTTTGTTCCCGGTTCATACGCACAGATTAAGATTCCAAAGTATGATATGACATACGATAAGGATATTGACAAGAGTCTCATTGGTGACGAATACTTGCCAGCGTGGGAAAAGTTCGGTCTTCTTGGCCTAAAGTGCAAGAATACAGAGGAAACAATCCGTGCATACTCTATGGCTAACTATCCTGCCGAGGGTGACCGCATCATGTTGACAGTGCGTATTGCGACACCTCCTTTCAAGGCCGACCGTTCTGGCTTCATGGATGTGCCTTGCGGTATTGCATCTTCATACATCTTTACTTTGAAACCAGGTGACAAGGTTATCATGAGTGGTCCTTACGGAGATTTCCATCCTATTTTCGACTCAAAGAAAGAGATGATGTGGGTTGGTGGCGGTGCCGGTATGGCTCCTCTCCGTGCTCAAATCATGCACATGACAAAGACTCTGAAGACAACCGACCGTGTGATGACATACTTCTACGGTGCGCGTGCGCTTAACGAGGTATTCTACCTCGAGGACTTCCTGCAGTTGGAGAAGGAGTTCCCCAACTTCACATTCCACCTTGCGCTTGACCGTCCCGACCCGGCAGCCGATGCTGCAGGTGTGAAGTACACCGCAGGTTTTGTACATCAGGTAATCTACGAGACATACCTCAAGGACCATGATGCTCCTGAGGATATCGAGTACTACATGTGTGGTCCTGGCCCAATGTCAAAGGCCGTTGTCAACATGCTTACCGACCTTGGTGTTGAAGAAAAGTCTATCATGTACGATAACTTCGGAGGTTAATGCCTCTTGTTTATATGTTAAAAGCACCGTTCTTTTTTTGAACGGTGCTTTTTTGTTGTTTTGTTGGTGTGTAGTGCTTGTGTTATGCCCCGAAAAGATATTTCTCTTTGTTGCTTGTTGTATATTCTAAATTAATTCCTACATTTGTACACACAGAAAACATAATTTTTTGCCTATGATTTAACAGCGCATTGTGCGCACAATTTTTTGACATACTATTTAAGCGTTGGCTTTACTGATTGTATTCTGAAACTTAGGAAATTTCATTTATCGCAATAGGAGTAAAGTTAATGCTCGTGTTTATATAACACGGGCTTAACTGTTATTCATTGCGATGGGTATCCTAAGACCTCAGAATACGAGTAATGGTTTTGCTCGTGTTTTTTATACCCACTGCCGAACAAAAACGTTTTGCTGCTTGTTATATATCCAAGCCTCCTTATTGCATAAACACATTATTAACCCTCATAACCATAAATCATGACTAAAAAACTTCCATTAACAGCAATCGCACTATTGCTTATTCCTGCGTTGCTCGTAATCTCCTGCAAGGAGGATGAAACTCCATATCCGAACCCCTATATCGGTTTCAAGTGGTATTCAGTCTTCGGAAACGACACCTGTATATTGGAACTTCCGACAGCTGAAGACGTGGTGCTTTCTTTTAAAAGGGATACTGTTGGCAGTTTTTGTGCAAAATATTCAAGTCGTTACCGTAAGTTAATTTTTCAGGATTTTTCCATGAAGCACGATTCTGTCATATACAAATTCACTCATGCCCGGCATAACGGCACCCGCTATTTCTTTCTTCATGGTGACTCTTTGGATACAATATGTGATAAGAATTATTCTCCATGGTACAAGGAACTCTACCATATAATACCCTGAAATAACATGAGGGTGCCCATTTGGTTTTAGGGCACCCTCATATGACGTTATAATTCTATTTTGCTTACTCCCCTGTCGCAACAAGATAGTTCTTGAGCGGGTTGGCATACATTTCAAGTATTTTCGTGCGGCAGAACTCATCATCTCTTCCGGGAAGGTCGATTTTCTCAATCTGTCCTTGCAGGTATGCGTCAAGCCTTGCCTTATCCTCGGCTGTGTACTTGCCGACAAAGCGTGTGTCACCTGTCAGCAGTTCGTAGAAGTAGTAGTTGATAGCCCAGAACTTGTAGTTGCTGTGTATGTGCCTGTCAATTATACGGGCCACAGCTGCAGTCTTCTCGTTCTTCCCGAGCGAACGGTCAATGCGGTCTATCTCATCGTTTATGCATGCCGAAATGTGGTAATGTATTCCGCCTTTGTAACCGAACATGCCGGCTTTCATGTTTATAAGGTCGTCCTGCGGTGCCTTCTTCCATTCCGGATTGTCGCGTTTCTGTTGAAACTCCTTGGCCTTGAGGTAATCGCAAGGGTCATATTCGTATGATATGGTTGTTGGAGCCAGATTGAGCACCTTCAGGGCATCAATAATATCCCCGCCATTGTACATTGAGAGCATTTTTATAAGTCCTTCCTGTGTGCGGTCATTGCTGTCCTTGGCGCGTCCCTCACGCTGTGCCAGCCAAATGGGCTGCTTGCGCTCTGTAATGGTGTGGTGTATGTACGACGACAGTCTTTTTGATGACGCAAGCATCTCTCTAATCGATGCAGAGCGCTGTACAATGAAACTGCGGTTCACACGTACTAATTTCTTTATCCATGGGCGAATGAGCAGATTGTCTCCAATAGCAATCTCAACGGTGTTCCCTATTGTGTCCACATAAAGGATACACAAGAATGCCGAGTCCATTATTATGTCGCGGTGGTTCGATATGCAGAGTGCATTGCCCAACTGCTCCTTGTTGTCATAACTAATGGTGAACTCGCTCGAGAGTTTCTTTATTACTCCCTTCATGAATGGGTAGACGAGCGCTTTCTGGAACTCGAGGTTGCTCTTTGACATTCGCATTGCGCCGGCAATGTTCTCAAAAGGCATGCCCTGAAATGCGTACGACATTGCTGCCTGGAACTCCGGGTCGGCAATCAGTTCCTCAAATACCTGTGGAAGTTCTTCGGGCATGTAAGGACGGATGTCGTTGAATTCTGCTGGAATTGTCTGCATGATATTAGTGTTTTTGATGTTTGATACTCTGCTATAGGGTCGTGTTTCTATCGCAAGATACGGCAAATATAATCAATAAGCAAGCAAACTCCGATTTTGTTTCCCCTTTTGCGGTTCTTTACAACATCTATAGTTTCGTATTAAATGTAATTTGCGTATCTTTGCCGTAAACAGCGGAACTGTCTTAATTACACTAATCTATTATATGAAAATATTCAAGAAACTTTTCGGTTGGGTACCTTCAGGAATATTTTGCCTGCTGGTATTCTTTCTTTTATTCGGTTATCTCGCAGCAGAGATGGGAACAGCCAACATGCTCAACACAATCATGAATACAGCACATGACCTGTTGCTCAATACGGTATTCTACCTCATGGCAATTTGTGTGATAACGGGTGCCATCGGCAAGGTGTTTGTTGAGTTCGGAGTTGTCAATTTGCTTGAGAAACTGCTCCGTCCCTTGATGAAACCTCTGTTCGGATTGCCTGGTGTTGCTTCGTTGGGTGCAGTGCTCACGTTTCTCTCCGACAATCCGGCAATAATCTCCTTGGCTCAGGACAAGCGCTTTGCAACCTATTTCAAGAAGTATCAGTTCATCTCCCTGACAAACTTCGGTACAGCCTTTGGTATGGGTCTGCTTGTGATTGTGTTCATGGTAGGACAGGGTTATTTTGTAGAACCTTTGGTTGGTTTATTCGGTGCTTTTGTGGGTTGTATCGTATCAACAAGGCTCATGCAACGCTTTGTACTTAAGGCCTATCCTTCTTTCAAGGATGAATGTGCTGTGACAATTGAAGAGGCAAAAGAAGAGACCGAATCATTCCTTGAGAAGCCGCTTTTTCAGCGTATACTCGATTCCCTGCTCGACGGTGGCCGTACCGGTGTTGATGTAGGTCTTGCCATAATACCCGGTGTGCTTATAATATCAACCCTTGTGATGCTCTTTACCTTTGGTCCTTCAAAAGGGGGTGATTTCAGCGGTGCTGCCTACGAGGGTGTGCAACTCTTGCCCTGGGTGGGTGAGAAATTGAGTCTGGTGTTTGAATGGCTCTTCGGTTTTAATGACCCGCACCTCATTGCGTTCCCCATTACTGCTCTTGGTGCAGTGGGGGCAGCGCTTGGTCTTGTACCCAACTTTGCAGCTCAGGGTTGGGTCGATGGTAATGCTATCGCAGTCTTTACCGCAATCGGCATGTGCTGGAGCGGTTATTTGAGTACGCACACAGCTATGCTCGATTCGCTCGGTTATCGCACTCTCACATCAAAGGCAATATTGGCGCATACATTTGGTGGCCTTGCTGCCGGCGTTGTTGCACATTGGGTATATGTGCTTGTTGCAATGCTAATGGCATTATAACTTTGTTTAATGGCTAAAGAATTGTTTATATATGAAAATAGGTGTTCTCACAGCAATGGATTCCGAGTTTGAGCAGTTGGCTGCTTTGCTCGATGGAGTTACAGAATGTTCGCATGGTGGCATACGTTATCTGACAGGGCGTGTGGGTGCCAATGAGATAGTGCTTCGCCAGTGCGGTATCGGCAAGGTAAATGCCGCGCTTGGTGCTGCGGAACTTATACGTTCATTCTCGCCCGATGCTATGGTCAGCACCGGTGTCGCAGGCGGAATAGACGA
This sequence comes from Bacteroidaceae bacterium, assembly GCA_045588345.1. GTDB lineage: Bacteria > Bacteroidota > Bacteroidia > Bacteroidales > Bacteroidaceae > HGM04593. The sequence goes on along the minus strand of JAZNDZ010000087.1, from coordinate 9,376 downwards.
GTGCCTTGGCGTTATGGATGTGGTTGTAAGTTCTTCAATAGTGTACCATGATGTGTGGTGCGGAATGGGCTGCGACTACGGTCAGGTACAAGGAATGCCTGCAATCTTTTCCTCTGCCACGGCTCTGTGGAACAAGGCTGTAGCCCTTAATGATTCTCCTGAGAACAGCACCCGCATACATGCAGGCCTTATATGTACCGGCGACCAGTTCATAACAAACCGTGAGGAACTGGACAAGATAAAATCGAACTTCCCTGCTGGTCTTGCTGTTGACATGGAGTCGGCGGCAATTGCCCAGACATGCCACATATACGGTGTGCCGTTTGTGAGTTTCCGCATAATAAGCGATACTCCTGGAGTAGACAAGCATATTGAACAGTATGAGAACTTTTGGGGTGAAATGGCAAACCGTTCGTTTGGTGTTACCCGCCGTTTCCTCTCGGCTCTTTAATGTATGATTATGGAAAAGATACCTTCATTTACAATAGACCATCTGCGTCTGAAACGCGGAATTTATGTGTCGCGTAAGGATGTTGTCGGCGGTGAGGTTGTAACGACATTTGATGTGCGTATGAAAGAACCTAACCGCGAGCCGGCGCTCAGTCCCAGTGCCATACACACAATGGAACATCTTGCGGCAACCTTTCTGCGCAACCACCCGGCATGGGCGGGAAATATTGTCTATTGGGGCCCTATGGGATGCCTCACAGGCAACTACCTTATCGTAAAAGGTGACTTGACATCGGCCGATGTGTTGCCTCTCATGAAAGAGACTTTTGCTTTCATAGCCTCATTTGAGGGCGATGTGCCTGGCGCGACTGCACGTGACTGCGGAAACTATCTGCTCATGAACCTGCCAGAGGCTCGTTGGGAGGCACGTAAGTATCTTGCCGAGGTGCTTGAGTGCGCAACAGAAGAGAACCTGGATTACCCGCAGTGAGACTTTATTATATACAAAAAAAGAGGCCGTACGGCCTCTTTTTTTGTTGTCCTACCCGGATTCGAACCAGGACAAACAGAACCAAAACCTGTTGTGCTACCATTACACCATAGGACAATCCTCATTGCGCTCTCTTTTGAAGAGCGGTGCAAAGGTACGGTATTTCGTTGAGAATGGCAAATGTTTTCACAATTTTCTGTCAAAACCTCCGGCAAAGTGGGGTACAAAGTGGGGTGCTTGATGTTTAGTGACTAAAGGGTATGTTGCGCATTGGTCTTGGGACAGAAACTGTTTACAGCCTCAATTACACGTGTAACCTCATCATCGCTCATTGCCTGGTTGCACGGCAGGCTCAGTTCCTCGCGGTGAATCTGTTCGGTTATGGGCAATGCCAGTTCTGAGTATTCGTGCAGTGCCTGCTGTCTGTGCGGCGGAATGGGGTAGTGTATAAGGGTTTCAATCCCCTCGCTCTTCAAATGTTCCTGCAGTTGGTCGCGCCAAGGTGTCCTGACCGCAAATATATGGTACACATGGTTGTCGGCAACCGAGAGTGTAGGTAATGCAATTGCTCTGTTTTTTATTCCGTTAATATATTGCTCGGCTATGGCACGTCGTCTGCTGTTGTCGGTGTCAAGATGTGGCAATTTTATGCTTAGTGCTGCAGCCTGAATCTCGTCAAGACGGCTGTTTATGCCTTGATAGTCGTTGATATATTTCTTATGTGAACCATAGTTGGCTATTGCTCTTGCGACTTCGGCCAGCCGGCTGTCGTTGGTCGTGATTGCGCCGCCATCGCCCAGAGCCCCAAGATTCTTGCCCGGGTAGAAACTGAATCCGGCTGCATCGCCCAGGCTGCCGGTGTGTTTGCCGTTGTGTAATGCTCCGTGTGCCTGTGCAGCATCTTCAATAACTTTTAGAGAGTATTTGCGGGCAATGTCGTTTATCTTTTCCATGTCGGCGGCAAGGCCGTAAAGGTGTACCGGCATAATGGCGCGTGTGCGCGTTGTTATCAGGCTCTCAATCCTCTCAGGGTCAATGTTGCAGGTCTCTATCGAAGGCTCGCACAGTACCGGTCTCATACCGGCACGCGTTACTGCGAGTATGGTTGCTATGTATGTATTAGCAGGGACAATGACCTCATTGCCCTCTTTCATAGCGCCCAGTTCGCGGTATGCCAGCAGTATTATGGTGAGCGCATCAAGCCCGTTCCCGGTGCCAATGCAATGTCTGCATCCGCAATATGCAGCAAATTCATCTTCAAAGCGTCTTGTATTCTCTCCCAATATATACCACCCCGAGTGGGCTGTATTCGTCAACGCTTGGGTTAATTCCGGCTCATAGGCGCTGTTTATCTTCTTAAGGTCGCAGTATTTTATCATTCCTTGCCCTCCCTTATCTTCATTTCGTATGTGTTGTAGACTACGGCACGTCCGCCAAGTCTCTCCTTGTATGCGATGAGGCCATTGTTAAGGAATCGCCCACCTTCTTCTACGGAAATGCCGAAGTCAAAGAATCTCTTGTCGGTAAAGCATTTCCCGATTATGTACTCATAAAGCATGTCAAGCGCGCTCGCGCGCCTTCCTTCTTTCGTTGTTGCGCTGTATTGCATGTGTACGGCAATGTCTGTAATGAACAGTACCACACCGCCAAGGATTATGTTGTCGCTGTCGGTTATGCAAAAGAGTCTTATGTTTTCGGGAAAGCGCTCTTTTAGCAGCAGAATCTCGTCTATGCTGTGCACCGGGTGTACTCCATATTTGCTTTGCAGCCTCTCTTCCAATATTCTCCAAAAGGCTTTGAAATCACCGTCTTCAACAATGTTCAGCCGGCTTTTTACCGCATTGGTGAGTTTGCGGTGTCCTTTGAATTGCAATGGATTATCCATTTCTATGGCCGATGACACCTTGCATTCGGTGAGCCGTGCTTCGTTGCGGAACAGGGCATAAAGGTCTTCCTCGCAAGGGTATCTGTGGTAAATGTATGGTGTTGGCTTGTAGATGAGAGTCTTCGCGTCGGTCTCGGCAATTATGTATGCACGCAGGGTATCGAATATCTCAAGGACTGTTGCCGTCGTTGTGCTGTCGGGCAATAGAAGTCCTCCGTATGTAAGCCCGTTGTGCGAGCAGAACTTTTTCTCTTTTACATGTGCAGGTAAGGCGGCTACAATTTCTCCTCCCTTGTAAAAAATCAAGGAGTGGTCGGCAAAGCGGTCGGCATGGTAGTCCATGTAGCCGCGTTTGTGTAGGAACGTGCCATTGCGGCTGCTCTCTACAAACAGGTCCCACTCCCTGGCCTTGTCGGGTGTGTACCTTGCAACTGTCAACTCATAATGGTTATCCTTCATTTGCCGATGTATTGCAGGAATTCGTCGTACGAATTTATATATGTTTGCGTATCGTATGAGTGTGATGCGAACACCAACAACACAGCATCGTTTGAAAAGTTTACAAGCTCATTCCATGTCAGTGGTGGAACAAGCAATCCTTTGTCTTTTGAATTGAGGTGGTGTGTGTGTCTTCCATTTTTGTCCTCAAGAATGATGTCTACGCTTCCGTTTACAGCTATGAGGTATTGGTATGAAATCTTGTTGGCGTGCTTGCCACGCTCTTCGCCCTCAGGTACGCCATGAATCCAATAGGCACGTTCAATGCTGAAAGGAATCTCTTTCCCTTTCTCAACAATGGTCAGGTTGCCTCTGCTGTCGGTGTATGTCTTTAACTTGTCCATCTTAATGGGTGTAACGTGTTGCTTTACAAATGTAATTATTTTTGTCTACTGCACCAATTATTTGACGTAAACATTCCCCTCTATGGATATAAACGTCATTTGTACTGTAAAATTGCCCCGAAGATATGTGCGTTTGACTCTATTTGTCTTTCAAGGTTGCCGGTATCAGTTCCCCGAGCGGCTGCAACTGCTGCATATACCTCGCCAATAGGCATTCTGCTCTCGTCACTTTCAATAAAGAGCCTGTTAATGGGAATTGCCCTTGCACTCTCCGGATTGAAATGCTCACCCAATGAAATGTATAACCCGGCTTTTGCAAGCTGAATGGCCTGCTGTGGCTTGCCGCGGAATCCATGGATAATCCAGGGCTGTTCGGGAACAAGTTCCTTGTGTATGGCAATGATTTCGTCAATTGCCTTTACGCTATGTATTATCAGTGGTTTATGTGTTCTTTCGGCGAGTTCTGCCAGCGTTCGGAATACCTTTTTCTGCAATTCGATGCTTGCCGGTGATTTGATGCGGTCTATCCCGCATTCTCCAATGGCAACAACGTTGTTGCTTGTCACCGACTTCTCTATTGAGTGAAATCTCTTTTCCCAATTGTTGTCGATGTCCCAAGGGTGTATGCCCAAAGAGATAATTCTTTCAGGAATGTAGTATGGGCTGTCAAGTATGGCAGTCGTGCTGCCTGATTCAATATTATGGGTATGTATGTCGAGAATCATTGTTTGAAGGCTCTTTATGGAACAGGGTCATATCCTGAACCGCCCCATGGATGGCAACGCAGTATTCTTCTTGTTGCAAGGTAAAGGCCTTTGAATGGGCCATGCTTGCGAAGGGCTTCAATGGCATATTGTGAGCATGTAGGGGTGAAACGGCACGAAGGTGGTGTCAACGGTGATATGCACACCTGATAGAACCTTATAGGCAGTATGAGTATTCTTGAGAAGAACTTCTTCATGCAATTCCGTTCTTTTTTACTATACCCTCAAGCAGTTTCTCCATTTTGCGTTTGATGAATGCCGTGCTGTTGTGGCGGGTATCAATATATAGAATGGCAACAGCAATCTTCTTGCCATTGTTCTCTAAGGCTTCAATGAAAGTATGTTTACTGGTGCGGTAGGCTTCGCGTATGCGTCTTTTTGCAAGGTTGCGGTCTACTGCATGACGGAACCTTTTTTTTGCTACGCTTATAAGTATGGTGGCAGTGGGTTCCTGTTCCTCGGGCAATAGTTCAATGAATACGGCACGCAGAGGGAATGATGTAACCGATGTGCCCCCGGCATACACTCTCTCTATTATCTTTTTGCTCTTGAGGTGCTCTTTAAGCGGAAAAGTGTTGCGTGTCATTGTTGCTGCTGTTTACGGTAAAAAAGGGCGACCTTTCCAGTCGCCCTCCGGTGTATACGGTAATTATTTGTTGGCTGTCAAGTAGGCATCCAGTGCTGCCGGCATGTTAGTTGCTGCGGCAGAAGGGGCCTCAAGGTCCAGACGTAAACCGTTGTCTCTTATGCACTGTGCCGTTACATTGCCGAAACATGCAATCAACTGTTCGCCCTGCTCATAGTTGGGTACATTCTTCTTGAGTGAATCAATACCGTGCGGGCTGAAGAAGATGAGCATGTCGTATGACTTTATGTACTCAGGCGTGATGTCGGTGCTCACTGTACGGTACATCTCGGCCTGAGAGTGTGAAATGCCGTAATTGTCGAATATTGCGTTTATCTCGGCATTGTGGACATTTGATGTAGGCACAAAGTATTTCTCGGTCTTGTGCTTTGCAAAGAGCTGGTCAAGGTCCTGTATGTGCCCGTTGCCGAAGAATACCTTGCGCTTGCGGTACTGAACATACTTCTGTATATAAAGAGATATGGTCTCTGACAAGCAGAAGTACTTCATGTCGTCGGGGATGTTTACTCTAAGTTCTTTACATAATGTAAAGAAGTGGTCAATTGCATGGCGTGAAAGGAATACAATGGCAGTGTGGTCCAGTATGGATACCTTCTGCTGACGGAACTCTTTTGCTGTAACTCCCTCGACCTTTATGAATGAACAGAAATCAATCTGCACATTGTGCTTCTCCGCAAGTTCAAAATATGGAGATTTTCCAGTTGCCGGTTTCGGCTGAGAAACCAAAATCTTACTTACCTTCAATGTCCTAAATTTTTATTGTTATCAATCCGCTTAGTTGTAGTAAAGATTTCCACACCATTGCAATGGGTAAAAATTCAAGTGCGCAAAGATACAAAAAAATCTCCAAACAGTTCCCTTTTTTTGCAAAAATGATTTTGGTAAGTCCGCTTGTTATTGTATAAATATAGGCAATGCCAATCAAAAATATATAAAAATTTACATAATTCAAAGAGAGTGCCGGTATGAACAAAATTGCAATTATTGCCGGGGATAACGCGAATCCCAACAATTTTACTGTAAAGAAATATAGATTTCTCCATTCCAGCATCTCTTTTTTCGTGTAAAGTATGCTGTTGACAGTGTCGTATGCAAAACGCTTAAGCACAAAGAATAATATAAAGGCAGCAGAATATGCGGCAAGGAACACAAGCGGGCTCTTTTCAATGGCATGCGATGTGTATTCTTCCATTTCGGTCATTGTTATTATTGCCATGTAGAAGACGGTCTGTCCATACATCAATGCATTGCATATTCGGGTTATGTGTGTCCTGTCGTTGAACGGCATTGACTTGTGGTGGTAATATACAAGACTTTTCAGCCGTTCGACAATGCTTGCGCCGTTCATGAGTATTACATAGGACATGCCTATGATGTTGGCTATGAACAGCGACATGATTACGTCGTCGGTTGCCATGCTGTATGGTGCCAGTGTGCTTGTCATAGTGCGGCATATTTCCTTACCGACGCATCCCAGCGCGGCGTGTTCCTTATTTGTTCAAGTGCCTCTTGCGGGGTAGTGGCAACACTCCATATCTTAGCATGGATTTCGCCCATGAAACGTTCCTTTACGGCCATCTCTAACTGTGCTATAAAGTGGTCGTAATAACCGTTTATGTTGAGTATTACAATGGGGTTGAAGTATAGTCCCAACTGTTTCCAGGTGATTATCTCACTCAGTTCTTCAATTGTTCCGCAGCCACCTGGCAGAGCAATCACTGCGTCGCTCAGGTCGGCCATTGTCTGCTTGCGCTCATGCATGCTTTCTGTTATGCGCAGTTCAGTGAGACCTGTATGGTGCCATCCCTGCTCTACCATGAACTGCGGGATAACGCCAACGACCTTTCCACCGTTTTCAAGTGCGCCGTCCTCAACCATGCGCATCAGCCCGATGCTTCCTGCGCCGGTAATGACCGTGATGTTCTCCTTTGCAAGGAGTGTTCCAAGTTCGTATGCCGTGTTGCCGTATATTTCGGCAGCCTTGTTGCTCGATGCGCAGTATACGCAGATATTGTTTATCTCCATGATGTAAGCCGGTAATTATTGGCAAAGGTAAGTATTTTCGGCCATACAATAAAACATTTCTTAGATGTCATAGTTAGCGTGTGGTGGAACGCCCAATCCCACGTCAAGACCGTCAAATGTCTTGTGTATAAGTATGTGCCGATTGCAGCACAAACGAAGCGGCGTGCTGTCTACAAAACTTATATTCTAATTTTCAAAGAGTTAAATCCGAACTATTCTTGGATTCTTATGTCGAACTGACGTTAAGTTAATATTTGCATATCCCTGTATAGATTGATATGATTTTATTCCCTCAACCTAATGAACTCTCCTTTGTTTTTCCCGAGATTAAACTGCAATCCAATATTGAAGTCAAACCATCCGTTACTGCTGCTTCCTTCTCCAGTCTTACTTTTATTGCCCATAAGTTCGCCGGTTGTTAATTGGTAAGCAATATCGGTAAAAATACTTATCCGTTTATTGACGCTGTAAGTTTGCTCAATGCCCAAACCCAATAATGGAGATGCCGAGCCGCTTTCAAAGTTGCTGTTTATGCCAGCACGGGGGAATAATATTGTATTCCATTTACGGTGGTTATAATATCCACATATTAAATTGTGCATGTTTAAAAATACGTCTACATAAGCAACTCCAAACCCTCCTCCGTCATGGTTGCTTCCAGGAAGCCCCTCAGAATCCAACCACGAAAGATGACTATTTCCAATAATTCCATTTTGCCAGTTTATTCCGCAACGTACTGCTACTTCGGGTGTAAACCATTTGCCCAAAGCGATATTAACTCCAAAGGTTTTACCGTTCGGAAATACATTTGCAAAGTTCGACCCGTACAAATTCATTAGAGACATTCCCAATCCGGTTTGCGCAAACCAATTGTTCCTGAATGACGCAATATGCACGGCATGTCTGTAGAAATCGACATTCTCGTATGGATGATAAAAAAGGTCATTTCCTATATTATATTGTAGTCCTATAGATACGTCTATATATCCATTATTACCGGTTCCTGTACTTGTGACATACCCTAAGACAGTAGGCATTGCCTGATATGAAACATCTGTTGCTATCTTCCATTTTTTATTTAAACGAAATGTATTCCCAATTCCTACACCCAATAATGGGCCTGTTTCGTTTGCAGAAAAATTGCTTATAGCTCCTAATCGAGGATATAAGATAAGATTCCACATTCGTTCTGGATTATATCCGTTCAGAAGGTTGTGCATATTAATCTGAATATCCAAACTTGCAGTGGCAAATCCACCCTTTTCGTGGTTATATCCAGGATTCGATGGGCTTAACCATTTTGCATTATTGTTTTTAAAGATACCATTCTCCCAACTTATTCTTCCTCTTAAGCCGAATTCCGGCGAGAACCATTTGCCCAGTCCTATATTTACCCCGAATGACTTTCCGTTAGGAAACACATTTGAAAAGTTACAACCATATGGATTGAGGAGTGTCATGTCTAATCCAAAATGCATATACCAATTATCCCAAAAAGAATTGGTTACGACTGAGTTTTCTTGGTTTTTACTACTAATATCCTGCGCCTTAGTGGCGTTTGGCACGATGAGTAAAATTATAAAAAGTATAATAATAGCAATACAATGTTCTTTTGATTTTACATTGCACCATTTTGAACCAAGATGTTTCCTATGCATGATTATTTTGTGTTTTTGTGTAATATGTCGGTTGTTCGTTATTGGGGAGGAATTTATTTGTTACCTGTAGTTATAAAGGTTCTTGAATTTATGTTGCTCATGTTCCCCAACTTTCTCTGTCGAGATTGCGGTAACCTATGGCTTCGGCTATGTGTTGGAACTCTATGTCCTTGCTGTTGTCAAGGTCGGCAATGGTGCGGGCGACCTTCAGTATACGGTCGTAGGCACGTGCCGAGAGGTCGAACCGTGTCATTGCGGTCTTGAGCATTGCAAGGCTTGTCTCGTCGAGCGCTGCATATTTTGCAATGAGCTTGGGTGTCATCTGTGCATTGCAGTAGATGCCCTTCTCACCCTTGTAGCGCTGTTCCTGTATCTTGCGGGCTGCTACGACGCGCTGGCGTATTGCTGCGCTTGGTTCGCCGGGAGCGGTGTTCGATATCTCCTCGAACGGCACGGGGGTAATCTCAATCTGCAGGTCGATGCGGTCAAGCAGCGGGCCGCTTATCTTGTTCAGGTATCGCTGAACCTGTCCGGGGCTGCATGTGCAGGCTTTGGTAGGGTGGTTGTAGTATCCGCAGGGGCAGGGGTTCATGCTTGCCACAAACATCACGCCTGC
>JAZNDZ010000086.1:0-35487 GCA_045588345.1 Bacteroidaceae bacterium | reverse complement strand
TCAACTTGTTGCCTCAATCCTATCCTTTTCACTCAATGCTGCCAGCCTCATCACCTCGCTTATATCAAGTTTCATGGCCATTGCAAGGCGTTTCCCGTACCCTTCATCGGCAAGATAGCAGTGCGCTGCATGCCGATACTTTATATTGTCGGTGACAGGCATCATATCCTCGGCTGTATTAGCAATAAGAAGGGCTTTTTTATCCTCCGCCATAAGACGATAAAGATTACCCGGCTGATAGAAACAGTCATCGGTACGGTCCTCATAGGGATTGTAGCGCATAGACTCCCCTGCAACTGCAGAATGAGTATATTGTGCCTGGGTGACACCCCACTCCCCTATGCTGTTAGGTGAATATCCTTTTGTAGCACCGTTGTTGCCGTCGACACGCATCAGGCCGTCGCGGTGGAAACTATGTACCGGACAATGCGCACGGTTCACCGGTATCTGGTCGTGATTAACGCCCAAACGGTAACGCTGGGCATCACCGTATGAGAAAAGACGACCCTGTAGCAGTTTGTCGGGCGAAAGGCCTATTCCGGGAACTATATGTGCAGGGTTGAACGCAGCCTGCTCTACATCGGCAAAATAGTTCTGAGGATTGCGGTTCAGTTCCATTTCACCTACCTCAATGAGAGGGAAATCCTTATGGCTCCACACTTTTGTAATATCAAACGGGTTCTCGCGGTAGTGCGCAGCCTGTTCCTCGGTCATCACCTGTATATATAACTTCCAGCGCGGGAAATCACCCTTCTCAATGGCATTGAAAAGGTCACGACCGTGACTCTCTCTGTCCTTGGCTATTATTGCAGCAGCCTCGGCGTTGCTCAGGTTCTTTATGCCCTGTTCGGTACGGAAATGAAATTTTACCCAAACACGCTCACCATGCATATTTACCATGCTGTAGGTATGTGACCCGAAACCATGCATGTGGCGGTACGAAGCAGGTATGCCGCGGTCGGACATCACGATTGTGACCTGGTGCAAAGCCTCGGGCAGCATTGTCCAGAAATCCCAGTTGCTCTGCGGTGAACGCAGATTTGTCTGCGGGTCGCGCTTTATTGCATGATTAAGGTCGGGAAACTGCAGAGGGTCGCGCAGGAAGAAAACAGGAGTATTATTGCCCACAAGGTCCCAATTACCCTCGTCGGTGTAGAACTTCACTGCAAAGCCGCGTATGTCGCGTTCAGCATCGGCTGCACCGCGTTCCCCTGCAACAGTAGAGAAACGCGCAAAAAGTTCGGTTTTCTTTCCAATGGCAGAGAAGATTGAAGCACATGTATAATGAGTTATATCGTGCGTAACGGTAAATGTACCGAATGCACCGCTGCCTTTAGCGTGCATACGACGCTCAGGAATGACCTCACGGTCAAAATGAGCCAATTTTTCTATTAACCAATTGTCTTCAAGCAATACAGGACCACGCTCTCCTGCAGTGAGCGAATTGGTATTGTCGGTAACTGGAGCACCTACCTCATTAGTCAAGAATTTTTCATCCATAATAAAAGGGTGTTAAGTATTTACGTGAAATCTCAACACCCTTTTATTACAATTTGTTCAAGGTCATTTTCCCTTTACTATACGTTTGATGTCATTCAACTTATTCAGTGCCTCCAGTGGAGTGAGATTATTCACATCAATGCCTAAAATCTCATCGCGTACCTGTGATAGTACAGGGTCATCGAGCTGGAAGAAATTGAGTTGCAGACCTTCGCGGCTATCGGCAATCTCTGTTGTTGGCGCTCCTTTAAGTTCGCCACGGTTATTGCTCGCCTCAAGTTTTTGCAGAATCTGTTCCGAACGCTTTACAATACTCTTGGGCATGCCCGCAAGTTTGGCGACATGAATACCGAATGAGTGCTCGCTGCCGCCAGGTATCAACTTGCGGAGGAAGATTACCTTGCCGTCAATCTCACGCACTGAAACATTGAAGTTCTTTATGCGCGGAAAACTCTTTTCCATTTCATTGAGTTCGTGATAATGGGTGGCGAATAGTGTGCGTGCCCTACCCTTTGCGAACTCATGTATATACTCCACAATGGCCCAGGCAATAGACATGCCGTCATATGTTGATGTACCACGCCCTAATTCATCAAAAAGCACAAGACTTCTTTCTGAAAGATTGTTCAGGATATTGGCCGCCTCGGTCATCTCAACCATAAAGGTTGACTCGCCAGCCGATATGTTGTCACTTGCTCCCACACGGGTGAAAATTTTATCCACAAGGCCTACGTGAGCGCTCTCTGCCGGAACGAAACATCCTATCTGCGCAAGCAGAGTAATGAGTGCTGTTTGGCGCAAAAGAGCCGATTTACCAGCCATATTGGGACCGGTAACGATTATAATCTGCTGCTTCTCGCTATCGAGATAAAGGTCGTTAGGAATGTAGTTCTCCCCTGCTGCCATCTGACGCTCTATAACCGGATGACGGCCTTGCTTTATATCAAGTACATTCTCTTCGCTAACAACTGGGCGTATGTACTTGTTTGCACGTGACACATTGGCAAAAGAGAGCAGCACATCGAGCCTTGCAAGGTGCGATGCATCAACCTGTATTGAAGGTATGTACGAAGCAAGGTCAACAACCAGACTATTGAAAATACGGCTCTCGAGCGCAAGGATTTTTTCCTCAGCACCAAGGATTTTTTCCTCATACTCCTTAAGTTCTTGTGTTATATAACGCTCAGCATTTACAAGAGTCTGCTTTCTTATCCACTCGGCAGGCACATTTTCCTTGTATGTATTGCGCACCTCAATATAATAGCCAAAAACGTTGTTGAACGATATTTTCAGGCTTGGGATTCCGGTGCGCTCACTTTCGCGCTGCTGCAACTGCATGAGGTAATCCTTTCCATGGTATGCAATGGCACGCAGTTCATCAAGTTGCTCGTTTACACCATCGGCCACTACCCCGCCTTTGTTCAACAATAATGGCGGTTCGGGAACTATTTCGCGGGCTATGCGGTCGCGTATGCAGGCACAGCAATCGAGTTGGGCACCTATCTGCTTCAACACTTCGTTCTTAGATTCCTCGCAGGCCATTTTTATTGGTTCAACAGCCTGCAGGGCCAATTTCAACTGTACCAGTTCACGTGGAGATACACGCCCTGCCGCAACCTTTGCTATAATGCGTTCCAGGTCTCCTATCTGCTGCAGATGCTTCTCTACAAGTTCGCGGAACTGAGGCTCACGAAAATAGTACTCTACAATGTCAAGACGTTCTTCAATGGGCTTTTTGTCCTTAAGCGGAAAAACCATCCAACGCTTGAGCAGACGCGCTCCCATTGCTGTGAGTGTGCGGTCGACAACCGACAGCAATGATGAACCGCCGTCGTGCATGCTGCCAAGCAATTCAAGACTGCGGATAGTGAATTTGTCAAGCCGGACATAACGCTCTTCCTCAATGCGGGAGATATTGCGTATGTGCGATATCTGTGTGTGCAGGGTAACTCCAAGATAATGCAGCACAGCACCTGCCGCAACAAGTCCGCTGCGCAGATGTGAGATACCGAACCCCTTCATGTTCTTTGTCTCGAAGTGCTTTGTGAGTTTTTCATGTGCAAACTCATCGGTAAAAGCCCAGTCGTCAAGTTCAAAAGTGAGATATTTAGTGCCGAAACACTCCTGAAAACGTTTCTTGAGACCACGTTCAAAAAGCACCTCCTTTGGACTGAAGTTTATGAGAAGTTTTTCAACATAATCGAAAGTACCCTCGGCTACAAGAAACTCTCCTGTTGAAATATCCAGAAACGACACGCCGCACATTGGCTTTCCGAAGTGTACTGCAGCAAGAAAGTTATTCTCCTTGTGGTCAAGCACGTTATCGTTGATTGAAACACCAGGGGTGACAAGTTCCGTAATACCGCGCTTCACCAGTTTCTTGGTCATCTTCGGGTCCTCAAGCTGGTCACAGATAGCAACGCGCTTGCCGGCACGCACAAGCTTGGGAAGATAGTTGTCAAGCGCATGAAAAGGGAAACCTGCCATTTCTATGGCTTTGGTAGCATCACTCTTTCCGTTTGAACGCTTTGTGAGCGTAATGCCAAGAATTTCCGAAGCCACAACAGCATCAGAACAGTATGTTTCGTAAAAATCTCCGCAACGGAACAGCAGTATAGCATCGGGGTGCTTCGCCTTCAGGTCATAGAACTGACGCATCATGGGCGTTGCAGCTAAATCTTTTTCAGCCATAGACAGGTTATAATCTTACTTTAGAATAATTATGCGAAGATAGCGAATTTTATCCTATTTTCTGAGTTAAAGAGGAAAAAAGAGATTTAGGCATCAAATTAATGCCTCAAAAAGAATTTTGATTGGAAATTTATATATTTTTGCAGTTTATTACATCTACTATGTAGATAGTAATACAGAACATATTGCAAAAACAAACAAAAAATATATGGCATACAACTTTAACGAGATTGAACAGAAGTGGCAGAAGCGATGGAAAGAGAACAAGACCTATCGCGTAGTTGAAAATAAAGAGAAGAAGAAATTCTATGTACTGAATATGTTCCCTTACCCATCGGGAGCAGGATTGCACGTAGGTCACCCGCTTGGGTATATTGCATCGGATATTTTTGCACGTTTCAAACGCCTTCAGGGCTACAACGTGCTCAACCCTATGGGTTACGATGCATACGGACTCCCGGCAGAGCAGTATGCCATACAGACAGGACAACACCCGGCAATAACAACCGAACAGAACATCAACCGCTACCGCGAACAACTTGACAAGATAGGTTTCTGTTTCGATTGGGACCGCGAGATAAGGACATGCGATGCAGAATACTACCACTGGACACAGTGGACATTCATTAGAATGTTCAACAGTTACTACGACAATGATGCAAAGTGCGCAAAGCCCATTAATGAACTCATTGAAAAGTTGAGCAAAGAGGGTAGTGCGGGCATCAATGCTGCATGCACAGAGGAAATAGAAGTAACAGCCGACGAGTGGAACAACTTGAGCGAGACTGCACAGCAGGAACTGCTCATGAACTGGCGCATAGCATTTCTGAACGAAACAATGGTAAACTGGTGCCCGGCATTAGGTACAGTGCTTGCCAACGATGAGGTCATCGACGGTGTTTCGGAGCGCGGAGGCCACCCTGTAGTACAGAAGAAAATGAAACAGTGGTGCCTTAGAGTATCGGCATACTCTCAGCGCCTGCTTGACGGACTTGACAGAATAGACTGGAGCGAATCAATCAAGGAGACACAGCGCAACTGGATAGGCCGTAGCGAAGGTACAGAAATGCTGTTCCGCGTAAAAGAAAGCGATGTACAGTTCACAATCTTCACCACCCGTGCCGACACAATTTTCGGTGTAACATTCATGGTGCTTGCCCCGGAGAGCGAACTTGTAGCACAATTGACAACTGATGACCAGAAGGAAGCAGTTGAGGCTTATCTTGACCGAACCAAGAAACGTACCGAACGTGAGCGCATGATTGACCGCAATGTAACAGGTGTGTTCACCGGTTCATACGCAATTAACCCTATCACAGGTGAGGAAATTCCTGTATGGGTGAGCGACTATGTACTTTCGGGTTACGGAACTGGAGCAATCATGGCAGTTCCGGCACACGACAGCCGCGATTATGCATTCGCAAAGCATTTCGGCATTGAGGTACGCCCGCTTATCGAGGGCTGTGATGTGAGTGAGGAGAGTTTTGATGCCAAAGAGGGCATAATGACAAACTCACCAGTTGCAAAGTTTGCCGACTGCAGACTCAACCTCAACGGCCTTACCGTGAAAGAAGCTATAGCAAGAACCAGAGAATTCGTTACAGAAAACAAACTTGGCCGTGTAAAGGTAAACTACCGCTTGCGCGATGCTATCTTCAGCCGCCAGCGCTACTGGGGCGAGCCATTCCCAATATATTACAAGAATGGAGTGCCTTACCCCATACCCGAAGAGTGCCTGCCACTTGAACTCCCAGAAGTGGAGAAGTTCCTGCCTACAGAAAGCGGAGAACCGCCATTAGGTCATGCAAAGATGTGGGCATGGGACACTGTTGCCAACTGCATAGCCGACAAGTCAAGCATTGACAACATTACAATATTCCCGCTTGAACTCAATACAATGCCAGGCTTTGCCGGTTCAAGCGCATACTATCTGCGTTACATGGACCCACGTAACAACAATGCACTTGTGGGAGAAGAAGCAAACGGCTACTGGCAGAACGTAGACCTATATGTAGGCGGTAAAGAGCACGCTACGGGTCACCTCATATACTCACGTTTCTGGAACATGTTCCTCTACGACACCGGTATAAGCACCAAGGAAGAACCATTCCAAAAACTAATAAACCAAGGAATGATTCAAGGCCGAAGCAACTTCGTCTACCGCATAAAGGACAGTAACAAATTTGTTTCACTCAACCTATCAAAGGATTATGATGTAACTCCATTACATGTAGATGTGAATATTGTAACCAATGACATACTTGACATTGAAGCATTCCGAGCATGGCGTCCAGAGTATGCCGATGCCGAATTTATACTTGAAGACGGAAAATATGTGTGCGGTTGGGCTGTGGAAAAGATGAGTAAATCAATGTACAACGTGGTGAACCCCGATGTTATTGTCGAGAAGTACGGTGCCGATACACTGCGCATGTACGAAATGTTCCTGGGCCCTATTGAGCAGTCAAAACCATGGGATACAAATGGTATTGACGGTTGCCACCGTTTCCTGCGCAAACTGTGGGGCATGTTCTTCGACAAGAATGACAACCTCATTGT
Organism: Bacteroidaceae bacterium; assembly: GCA_045588345.1. Lineage (GTDB taxonomy): Bacteria > Bacteroidota > Bacteroidia > Bacteroidales > Bacteroidaceae > HGM04593. The sequence goes on along the minus strand of JAZNDZ010000086.1, from coordinate 28,737 downwards.
TACCGATGAAGAGCCAACAAAAGAGGAACTGAAGTCTCTTCACAAACTCATAAAGAAGACAACTGAGGATATTCCGGCATTCTCATACAACACAACGGTGAGTGCTTTCATGATATGCCTTAACGAACTCACAGCACTCAAATGCAATAAAAAGGCTATTCTGGAAAATGTTGTTGTCACACTATCGCCGTTCGCACCACACATCTGTGAGGAACTTTGGGAGACTATGGGGCACACGACAACAATCTGCGATGCAGAGTGGCCACAGTACAATGAGGATTATCTAAAGGAGGATACCGTAAAGTATACAATTTCGTTCAATGGCAAGGCACGCTTTACAATGGACTTTGCAGCCGATGCTGCCAATGCCGACATTGAAGCAGCTGTACTTGCAAACGAAAACAGCCGGAAGTACATCGATGGAAAACCCATAAAGAAAGTCATCGTTGTACCAAAGAAGATTGTTAATGTTGTAATTTAAACAGGAGATTGATATGGGCAAGCGATTCATTCCAAGAGAATCTGTCATGAGTGAGCTCAAGAACTACCTCATGATAACATTAGGACTCACACTTTATGCCTTTACATGGAAGTTCTTTATGGCTCCCTACAAATTCGTGACAGGAGGCATAACCGGTGTTGGCGGTATTGTAGAGTATACCACAGGACTGCCCATGCAGTACACATACTTTGCAATAAACATAATTCTCATAATTATTGCCATACAGCAATTGGGCTGGAAATTCTGCGTAAAGACAATATACGCCATAATTGTAATGACACTGGCGCTTGAAATGTTTGATACTGTGTTCCAGACTTGCCCCACAGCATACGACATACTTGGCCCGGACAAACAACTTGAGGCATGTATTGTAGGTTCAATATTCATTGGAATGGGTATTGCATTCTGTTTCCTCAGCAACGGAAGTACCGGTGGAGTAGATATAATTGCTGCAATAGTGAACAAGTATAAGGATATAAGTTTCGGCCGTGCAATGCTGTACGTCGATGCCTGCATAATCATAAGCAGTTTCTTTATTGTTCCAAATGAAAGTCTCTCAATAAGCCTTCAGAAGGTTTTTTATGGATTCATTAACCTTGTCATCGTGAACGTATCGCTCGATTACATGGTAAACAGCAACCGTCAGGCAGTGCAGTTCTTCATCTTCTCAAGCAAATATGACGATATTGCATACTATATTACACGTTACCTTAAACGTGGCGTTACATTGCTCGATTCTGTTGGTTACTATTCAGGAAAAGAGGGTAAAGTTGTTACAACTATAACCCGCGCCAACCAGGCAAACCAACTCTTGAGCGCCATTAAACAGATTGACCCTAATGCGCTTGTATCACAGTCTAAAGTCATGGCTGTATATGGTCTTGGATTCGACAAGATAAAAGCCAAGGCAAAAGCCGTAAAGTTTGAAGGCAGGAAACATTCCGATGAAACAAACAAAGAGGAAAGCAAAAAATGAAACTTGTATTTGCAACAAACAACAGGCATAAGCTTCAGGAAGTAAGGGATATTGTAGGAAATAGGGTAGAGGTACTGTCATTGAATGACATAGGTTGCCACGACGATATCCCTGAAACAGCCGACACACTCCAAGGCAATGCACTCATAAAAGCACGTTACATATACGAAAAATATGGAGTAGACTGCTTTGCCGATGACACAGGACTCGAGGTTGAGGCACTGGGCGGTGAACCGGGAGTATATTCGGCACGTTATGCCGGAGAAGATTGCAATTCCGAGGCTAATATGCTGAAATTATTGCATAATTTAACAGGTAAAAGTAACCGCAACGCACAATTTCGTACAGTAATCGCGTTAATAATAAACGGAGAGGAAAAACTGTTCAACGGAATTGTAAAGGGCAGCATCACCGAAGAGAAAATGGGAGATTCAGGATTCGGCTATGACCCTATATTTATTCCCGAAGGCTTCTCAGAAAGTTTTGCACAGATGAGCAGCGAAATGAAAAACAGCATCAGCCACCGTTACCGTGCAACACGCCAACTTAGCGATTACCTAAACGAAAAACATGATTAGAAGAATTCTTGCAATCTGTCTGCTATTGACAGCAATGACACTCAAGGCCGGTATCGGCGACTGGAGATTATACCCCGCGTACCACAATGCAACATATTGCCAAATAGCCGGTGACAAGGTTTATGTGCTGGCTTCAGGAGCATTGTACTCATACAACAAAAGTGATAATGAAGTACGCCTATACGACAAGATAAACACGTTGAGCGACATTGACATAACGTACATTGCATACAGCAATGATATAAAGGCACTTGTCATTATATACAGCAATGCGAACATCGACATACTGTACGATAACGAGGATATATATAACCTCTCCGACTTCAAGAACAATACACTTCCGAATAAAAGCATAAACGGAATAAATATCCAAGGAACAACAGCATACCTTTCCACTGAATTCGGAATTGTAGAGATAGACCTTGAAAACCTTGAATTCAGGAACACATACAACACAGGTATCAATACATACAGTACAATAATTCATGACGGTAAAATATATTGCGGAAATGATTCTGGATTGTATATTGGAGATACCGCAAATAATCTGCTTGACAAAAACAATTGGAAAAAAATAAATGACAGTGTAATAGAAAAACTTTGTGATGCAAACGGGACAATATACTGTTTAGGAAAAGGCGGGATACTTTACATGCTCGATACAAATACGAACAAACTCAAAAAAATAGCAAACAGCAATGGTTATATATATCTTTACAAGTATGAAGATTATGCCATTGCAGGTACACCTAAGATGTATGTAGAGATATTTGACGGAAAATTAAAGAATATATACCGATTTGATGACAAGAGGGAGTTTATATTAAAGGACAACGATGTGTTCTGGTGCTGTGAAGGTTACAATGGAGTAGTGGAATCTGTACTTGAAGGAAACACCATAAAAGCCAAAGGACAACATCTACAGCCAAACAGTCCTATAAGAAACTATTGCGAATTCATGCAGTTTACGAGCGATGACAAACTGCTTGTAGCAGGAGGAAATCTGAACTATTTCGACATCACATTCTACGACGGTACTCTAATGGAGTACAATTACCTTGACGACAAATGGAATAATTTGCCAGAGGATACCATAAAAAAGGTTACAGGATTACGTTATGTCAATATGTGCTCAATTGACGAAGACCCGACAGAACCCGGACACTATTTTGCAAGTTCATTCGGATACGGCATATATGAGTTCCGCGACGGAAAATTCATAAACCATTACAACCACCTGAATAGCAACCTTAAAAGTGCAGTAGAAAATCCTGCATCAGCAAACAGGTATATACGTGTACCAATGGTAAAATTCGATAAAGAAGGTAACCTTTGGTGTATAAATACAGGAGTACAGAACATTGTAAAAATATTAAAAAAAGACGGTACTTGGCACGAACTCAATTACAAGCCTATAGAATGGTTGCCTACAATGGTTGAACCCATGATTGACTCACGTGGATGGCTGTGGATAACATCATTACAGGGCGAACCGGGACTCTTCTGTGCTAAAATGAACGGTACACCTTTTGATACAAGTGACGACGAGTCTAAAGTGTGGCTGCACAAATTTACCAACCAGGACGGTACAAGCTATGACATTTATCAAGTAATAGCACTTACCGAAGACCACAACGGCAAAATGTGGGTTGGTACAAACACAGGACTCTTTGTAATAGACAACCCGCAAAAATTCTTCAATGACGCTACATTCAAGCAGATTAAAGTACCACGTAATGACGGTACAGGACTTGCCGACTATCTGCTCAACGGAGCATTTATAAAGACAATAAAGGTAGACGGAGCCAACCGAAAGTGGATTGGTACAAACGACAACGGAATTTACCTTGTAAGCGCCGACGGACTTGAGACAATACACCACTTCACGACAGAAAACTCACCGCTGCCTTCAGATTGCATTGAGAGTATAGCAATAAACGAAAAAAGCGGCGAGGTATTCATAGGTACAAAAATGGGAATGGCAAGTTACATGAGCGATGCCACACACCCGCAGGAAAAACTGAACGAAAGCAATATACATGCCTATCCAAACCCTGTGAGAGACGATTACAGCGGAAATATCAGTATAACCGGACTAACACACGACTGCAACGTAAAAATCGTTGATGCAAGCGGATTCCTTATAAATGAAGGAACATCCTTAGGTGGACAATACAGTTGGAACGGACGCAACAACCGTGGTGAGAAAGTAGCCAGTGGAGTATATTATGTACTCACATACGACATTAACGGCGACGAAGGAGTAGCGACCAAGATACTTATTACAAGATAAAAAAGAATAACTTGACATTATTTAAAAGCATACAACAGTTGTTTAAAAAATATTGTATAGAAAAATAAATCCTGTCACCAATATGTAATAGTGGGTTCTGTAAAGAATAAGTAGAGTTTTACAGGACACTTATATTCAGCAAACAACCATTTACTCAATACTCCAACAAAAAACATATTTTGCTATATTTTATAAACTGACAATGGATAAAACATTATTACCTTATATTGAGTATTTTTCGGGCAAGCGTAACAACAAAAGAGCCTTTTTAGTCAGCCTCTTATTCTATTTGAAAAATAACTTTTGAGTCATACTCCTCTTCATATTAAATAAATCACTTGCTCTTCAGCGTAATCACAGTAACCTCCGGCCGGGCACCAATGCGGGCAAATATTCCCACACTACCTATTCCGTCGTTTATATAAAGTTTGCCGTTATTATTTTCATAAAGACCGCTCCATTCGTCATACATAAGGGAAGCAGGAGATAATGAACCTATTTTAATCTGCATTCCATGAATGTGTCCTGATAATGTGAGGTCACTACAGCCTTTATTGCTTATTGAATGCCACAACTGAGGCAAATGAGACAATGTTATATTAAACATTGAATCGGGTACATTTTTATATATACCGCTTACATCATAACCGTCTATTTTATTCAACGAATGTTTATATTCCTGAAGTTTTTCGGAATAGTCAATACCTGTTATGGCAATAGAATCAGTGCCTCTTTTTATATACGCCGTACTATCTCTAAGAAACACCCACCCTGCTGTAGCAGCATTAACCGCCAAAGATGCCATATTTTCAGCTCTAAACTCTTTTGTAGAGCCTTTTACATAAGAACCGGTATCATGATTACCCATTACAGCAAAAACCCCGTCAACGCCTTTTATTTTGCTTAGTATATTCAAAATCTGTGGAGTCAGTTCGGTATAATGCAGATTTACCAAGTCACCGCCAAAAAGTACAAGGTCGGCATCGGTTGAAGATACAATATCTGAAAGAGTTTCAAGTTCATGATCGGCATTCCACATTGAACCTATATGTATATCCGAAATGAATGCTACGCGATAACCGTTGAATGAAACGGGAAGATTACTGAACTTCAACTCAACCTCTTTCACCTGGTAGTCGGTACGGGTAACCAAAGCACTATACAGGAATGTGAGCATGAGGAACGATGATATTCCAATGCCTGTCCACATCCATTTCTTGCTTTTCGAAGGTAACCAGAAAGCATATAATACCAGCCGCGACACCGAAAAAAAGAGATATCCAGTGAGAATAGCCATAGAAAACTTCATCATAAACTGGTTGTTGCCGGTGTCAATCAAAGCAAACATGAAAACCGGAACCATCAATATAATAATGTATGAGAAGATTACCACAGAACAGAAAGTATAAATTATTGACTTTCTTGCACCAATCTTCTTTAAACGTTTGTATGCAATGTAATCAAGCAGCACCATTACCAGTGCCAATACGATTGTTATAATTTTAGCCATTATTTTATTATATAATATTTGGTTGAATCAATGCAGAAAGCGCAAAGATACCATAAAGCAATTAAACAACTTATTAATGACAGTTAAATAAACTCAACCGTTCTAAATCAGTTGAATTATACAAACTGTTTGTTTTCCATTTTCAAATTTTAGTTTGCTTATCAACCTTTTTAACCGTTTCTTATTTTATATATCTCCTTTTTAAAAACTAAAAAGAGAAAAAACAAAAATAAATCCTGTTGATTATGTAGAGAAAAAACTCCGGTTTAATTTGCTTTTTAGTTTATTAGTAAAAGAGAATAAGTTATCCATATTATATAAACAACTCATTTATTTGTTTATTAATGAATTGATGATGTTAATCAACAATTTTATAATCCGTGTTAAATATGAAAACTTTAACTTGTTTATATGTTTAAAACTGTTCAAAAAATAATTGAAAAATTATGATTAAAAAGTGGTGAAATAATTTGGTCTTTAAATAACCATTATAGCTTATTTTTTAGTTACAGAAAACAAAATTTAAATGACACTTTTTCTCTTTTATTTATCATTATGTTTTTAACAGGTTATCAACAGTATTATAACTAAAATATGAAAACATATACTTTATATATTCTTTTTCTCAAATTTATATTCAAATGTCTTATATATAAAAACATACAGGCCGATGTTATTAACACCAGCCTGCATTTTATAAATGTAAGTTATATATCACACGAGTTTTGCAAGTGCCTCTTTTATGCGGCGTATTGCCTCAATGATATTTTCGTCGCTTGTAGCATAACTCATTCTAAAACACTCAGGTGCACCGAAAGATGTACCGCCGACAGCAGCAACATGAGCCTCGGTCAAAAGATACATTGCAAGGTCGTCGCTGTTGTTGATAACTGTTCCGTTGTAACTCTTGCCGTAGAATGAACTGCACTTTGGGAAAAGGTAGAATGCACCCTCGGGAACATTTACCTCAAGACCAGGAATCTCTTTTGCAAGTTTTACAATAAGGTCGCGGCGGCGCTGGAATGCCTTACGCATCTCCTCAACAGGCTCTTGAGAACCTGTATATGCCTCAAGTGAGGCCATCTGTGACACAGAACATGGTCCGCTGGTATACTGCCCCTGAAGTTTATTACAACCCTTTACAATCCATTCTGCTGCTGCAAGATAACCAATTCTCCAACCAGTCATGGCGTATGCTTTAGAAACTCCGTTTATAATGATTACGCGCTCTCTAATCTCAGGGAATTGTGCAATGCTCTCATGTTTTCCAACATAGCTTATGTGTTCATAAATTTCGTCGGCTACAACAAAAATATCAGGATATTTTGCAAGTACATCGGCAAGTTCCTTAAGTTCTTCCTTTGTATAAACAGAACCTGTGGGGTTTGAAGGTGAACAAAGTATAAGCATCTTTGTCTTTGGAGTGATAGCAGCCTCCAACTGTGCACCGGTAATCTTGAAGTTCTGTTCAATGCCTGCGCTTACGATGACAGGAGTACCATCGGCAAGCTTTACCATATCGGGGTAACTTACCCAGTAGGGTGCAGGTACAATAACCTCGTCACCTGGGTTCACAAGTGCCATTATAGCATTGCATACAGCCTGCTTTGCACCGTTTGAAACAGATATCTGTGTTTCGGTAAAGTCTAGCCCGTTCTCGTTCTTGAGTTTTGCTACAATTGCCTTGCGCAAAGCAGGGTAGCCCGGTACCGGGGAGTAACGCGACCAGTTGTCGTCAATAGCCTGTTTTGCTGCACTTTTTATAGCATCGGGTGTATTGAAATCGGGTTCACCGACACTCATGTTTATAACATCTACGCCTTGTGCTTTAAGTTCCTGGCTTTTTTGTGACATTGCCAGTGTTGCCGACGGCGCCAATCGGTTTACGCGGTCTGATAGTCTGTTCATTTTAGAAGTTTCTTATTTTGCAGTTAGTTATAGTTTGTCTTTTTTCGTCTTGAGATTCTTCGTAAAGTTCAAGATGATAATTTCGCTCGCTGTTTGTCCGCTCATTTATCCTCTTTAATTTTCCGTTTCAAAATGTAACGTGTGTCCCATGCGTTCTGCCTTTGTATGCAGGTAGCGTGAATTGTATGTGTTTGGTTCTATTTCAATACCCACATTCTCTGTTATTGTGAGTCCGTAACTTTCAAGTCCTATGCGTTTTACAGGGTTGTTTGTTATAAGGCGCATCTTGTGCACGCCTATCTGTCGCAGAATCTCAGCACCTACACCATAATCCCTTTCATCGGCTTTGAAACCAAGGCATAGGTTGGCATCTACAGTGTCCATACCCTCTTCCTGTAATTTATATGCCCGCATCTTGTTCATAAGTCCAATGCCGCGTCCTTCCTGGTTTAGGTAAACAATCACACCTTTTCCTGCCTTGTCAATCAGTTCCATAGCCTCGTGTAGCTGTGCACCGCAGTCGCAACGCTGTGAACCGAAAATATCACCTGTCATGCAAGATGAATGTACACGCACAAGTATAGGTTCATCTTCGTTCCATTCTCCTTTTATCAGTGCAATATGTTCAAGTCCGTTCGATTTCTGGCGGAACGGTATAAGACGGAAATGTCCATGAGCAGTAGGCATGTCTACTTCCTCACCTTTTTCAACAAGAGACTCCTGTTTCAGACGGTATTCAATTAGGTCTTTTATGGATATTATCTTCAGGTTATGCTCTTTGGCAATTTTAATTAGTTGTGGCATGCGTGCCATTGTTCCGTCCTCGTTCATAATCTCAATGAGTGCGGCAGCAGGGTAGAGACCTGACAGACGTGCAAGGTCAATGCTTGCTTCGGTATGTCCTGCACGGCGCAATACTCCGTTGTCTTGAGCATACAAAGGGTTTATATGTCCTGGACGAGCGAATGTCTCTGGTTTGCTTGCAGGGTCGGCAAGTGCCTTTATTGTTGCAGCACGGTCGGCTGTAGATACACCGGTAGAGCAACCTTCGACCTTGTCAATGGTTACAGTGAAAGGTGTTCCAAGCAGGCTTGTGTTTGCGCTTACCTGGGGAGCAAGTTCAAGTTCCTTACAACGTGAAAGTGTGATTGGTGCGCAAAGTACTCCACGACCGTTCTTTAGCATGAAGTTTACTGCTTCGGGTGTAATCTTTTCGGCTGCAATAATGAAATCTCCTTCATTCTCACGGTCCTCATCATCCACAACAATCACGAATTTACCATCTCTAAAATCGTCAAGAGCCTCTTCTATACTGTTTAATTTAAAGTTGTCCATATATAATTATACAAGTTTTTCCTTCTGTATTATCTCTATAGTATTTTTACTGTTCTTTTCAATCTTTACAAGGTCTTTTACCAATCTGCGGCGGAATTTCAGTGCACGCAGATAAATTATTATTCCAATAGGGAATATCACAAGTGAAAGTATATTGAGCCATCTTCTCTTGAATGGCGAAGTTGTAGCATGCGGGGATAGTATTGGGAACCCGTTGAGCATTATTATAACCTTCTTGTTTTTGCTGTTGCCAATTTCTTCTATAAGTGATTCCATTTTCTCGTTGAAATCATCGAGCGTGTGGTCATTTTCATTGAAGAACACGCTTTTTATTGACGGCAACTTCTTCAGTCGGTTCTTTTTCTTGTATTCTCTTGCCTCGTTATGCAGTTCGGTGAGTATATTTATTGACTTAGCATAGTCGGGGTCATCAATTACCACTTCCTTTAGAGTAACTGTTCTCTTTTCAGGGATAGCGAACAGCATTCTAAAGAACCTGTTTATTGAATCGCTGTTGAAAATTTCGGAATCCTTATTCGACTGGTATGTAAAGAATGCTCCCAGCGGTGCAAGTATCATTGTGCTTAGCCATGCTCCGAACCAAACATGCCATTCACCCTCGCGCGACATCTTGTAGCCCGATGTGTTGAATATATAGTAAAGGATGAACGTAGCAACCGATATAAGCACCGGATAACCCAATCCTCCCTTTCTCACTATTGCTCCCAAAGGCGCTCCGATGAAGAAGAAAATAAGGCATCCTATGGAAAGAGTGAATTTGTTCCACCACGATATCTTATGCTTGTTCAGGTCCTTTTCACGAGAATGCAGTATATTGTGCTTTATCTCATAGTCTACCTTCATCTGTTTAATTCTGTTCAGTTGTGACCTTTTCCATGAAAGTCTTGACTTTTTTGTAGCAATACTGTATACGCTATCGGCATTAATGCTGTATACATTTGCTTTTTGCATTCTTACAGAGTCGTTGTTGTTGAGCTTTGTATTTACATTGTATGTAGTGCGTTTCAGGTTTACCCAGTGATTATCGGCAATACTGTCATTCTGCAGTGAAAGCGTGTCAATCGACACCTCAAGTTCTTTTATGTTCTTGCTGTCGGCATTACCTTTCATTGTCGATGCATCCTTCATCTCAAAACCGCCTTCAACCTCTATTATCACATCTTTCTTTTCAAATGTCTCGCGGCGGTAGGGTACATTCTTTTTGTTGATATTCTGTTCCTGAAGGTTTGAGAATTGTTCACCCGAGAACATTGAAAGAATCATGTGCCTTTCATCCGATGTGCTGGTTATTGTAGCCGAATCGGAAAGCAGTATGTTGGTGTTTTCAAATCCTTGTGAAACATCATATATCACAACATCGTACAAAACACCGGTTTCCTTGTTTTTTTTGCCCACATATATGTTGTACCCTTCAAGCCTGTCATAGAATGTCTTTTCAGGAATTTCACTTTCAGGTGATGCCTGTTTTATCGAGTACATGAGTGTATATAACTGCATCTGGGCATACGGGCTTACCACATTCTGAAAGTAGAACGATATTCCGCCCAAAATTGTACAGCATATTATAAGCGGCATCATTATTCTGAACAGTGGAATTCCGGCAGCCTTCATGGCCAGCAGTTCAAGTTTTTCGCCGAAGTTTCCGAATGTCATCAGTGATGCCAGCAGAATTGCAAGCGGAAGCGCCTGTGAAACAAGAGTTATTGAACTCAGTACAAAGAATTGTGCAAGAACGGCAAAATCAAGTCCTTTGTCGACAAAATCGTCTACCCACCTCCACAACAACTGCATTATGAAGATAAACAGACAAATAAAGAAGGTGCCGACCAAATTAGTGGCAAAAGTCTTTATAATAAAAAGATCAAGCTTCTTTATTTTGAAGTAGTCAAGTAATTTCATATTCAGGGCCAACAAATATTGCCTTAAAACAAAAATAATGCCATTCACTAAAAAAATGTACAGAAAAACAATACTCGTAATATTCAGCGAATGATTGTTTTTCCGTACAAAGTTAGTATAAAAAGCGTGATTTTACTTCCAATAACAAGAGAAACTATTTTAATTTTATTAAAATAACACAAAATAAACGGTAATATTATTATAACAACCCTTTTTGCACGCATGTTACATGCCCGACTGCCTTCTCAGGTTCTCAATCTGTGAATCCCAAAGGTCCTTTTGGTCCCCGACCTCATTCTTGTCGGCAAAATCAGTTATTTCAAGCGTGTGTTCGCGTGTGAGTTCATTATATGCAATTCGCATTTCAAAATATGTGTTCAGGCTTTCATCTTCCCAGCGGAATTTTACATATACACCGTTTCTTTGTGCAACAAGGTGAGCAACCCTGTGTTCGGTTTTTCCCCAATAGAAATTGAAAGTCTTGTCAAAGTTCTCGACCCTGTCTGCAAACCATGGCGAAAGGCCCGCAGCCGTTCCAATATACCTCCAAATCATTGAAGCACTTCCCTTCATTGGGTATTCAATGTAAATTTTCTCTTTGCCCATTCTTAGAAACAGTTCCTTTAAAGGTTATAATTGTTGAATCTATAATTCTTTGAATCTCAGTCGCAAGATATGATTTAAAATTTGTATTTACAATTATTATTTGTGAAATATTGGATATAACAGGCAAAATTGACATTTTTTACGAATTAGTATATATTGGAATTCTATATTGGTTTTATGAAAAGTATGTCCAAACAAGTTTTTTTTACGAAAAGTCCTGAAAAATTTGCCAGTTTGAAATTATAGCCATATCTTTGCACCGCAAAAAAGCAATGGCGAGATAGCTCAGCTGGTTAGAGCGCATGATTCATAATCATGAGGTCCCCGGTTCAATCCCGGGTCTCGCTACAAAAAAATGCTCTTCAATTGAAGAGCATTTTTTTGTTTCTATTACTGCCATAAATTTCCCCACTCACCTCTTCTTTGGCTGAGGACTGGTTTATTATTGTCGGCATCATTATCATTAAGTTCAGGCTGTGAACTTGCTATACAATTAAAGTTTTCTATTTCAATTACTTCGCATGTCGGAATATTATACTCTTTTTTCATAATTACTTTATATATTTCTTTTTATTGTTAATAATATAAACCCTGTCGTTCTCTGTAGATTCTACTTTTATTCCGTTAATGTCATATATTTCTGAACCTTCAGAATTGTAATCAATTTCGTTGATTCCTGTTGTGCGGTCAATTCTTATGTACATTGCATCTCCTGTTATGTCTATATAACAGTGTCCGGCAGGAACCTCTATAGGTTTATTCTCGTTTACTCTGTAGAAAGCCAGTATACCATCGTTTTCCTGCAATACATATCCGCTATATATTGTAGTTGCCGTATGTACTCCATTCATACAACCACTGCTGTATTCATTTTTTTCTACATTTGGAATTCCGGTAAAACTGTATGTTCCCGGAATTCCGTTAAGCAGATATGGTGTATTGGCATATATCGTATTGCTTTCGTTAAGAACTACAGAATTACCATCAACACCGGTGCAGTTGTATGCAATAATGCCTGCCGGTATATTTGCGTCAAACGGCAACATTAACGTACCCCATTTTACATCGCTCATATTGAATTCATACGTTGCACTTTTATCGCTGCCTTTTATAATTGCTGTACCGGCATTTACTTCTGGTATAAAATGTTCATCTTTGTTGGCTATGAACATAGTTCCACCCAATGTGGGGCTATAAGCACCATTTACAGCATCGTTGTCGGCTTGTAGTACGATTGTAAGTACATTTTTACTTCCCGACTTAAATGATGTGAAATTAGGGTGGTAGCATACAAAACGGTAACCACCATCTATTTTACTGCACGCAAGAGTGTGGCTGCTTTTGGTAATTCCGCTTTCAATTGCAGGAATCCACTCTTCCTCTTCACTGTCAAAATATCCAAACTGTTCTTCCTCCTCATCAGGGTTCATATTGTATGGTATTGTTATCCCTTCGGGTAAAAGTAGGTCGAACTGGAAACTGCAATAATCATTCAATGCAATATCGCTTTCAACGGTAACAGTAGTATTTTCTCCAACTGTAATCTCGAAATCGCTTACAGTTAGTGTCGCAATTTCCTGTGCTTTTGCATTTGTAACCAGCAGCAGAGCAATAATTGTTGTAAGTCTTAATATCTTTTTCATAAAAAAACATTTATGGGACTGCCCGGAGGCCTCCGGGCAGTCCTCTATTAAACTAAAGTGTTGGCCTATTCATTATTCTTATGACATTTGTCCTTCTCCTGTAGTTAGAGCCGGCAGCATTGCCGTTGAGAATAATATCAAGAGTAGTGTTAATATCGAGCAAATTGATCTCTCCATCGCTGTTTGAATCCATTTGCAACATATCGCAACCGGTGGTTTCATTACCCAGAATATGGTTCAATGTAGCATTTATGTCAAGAATGTCCACATTACCGCTCTTATCGGCATCGCCCGGAATAAAGCTTCGGCTGAACTCGAATTCGCGTGTCATTTCCTTAGCCTCAACGTTACCGGCAGAGTCGGTAGCCAGAACGCAGAATCCAAAGTTTATGTCACGTGAATAGCGCAGTTTGCACGATGTCCTCAACGTATCGCCAAGCAATGGTTTCCATTCCTCATTTTCACCTGCCTGAACGTAAAGTTGGTACCTGTAGATGCCTGAACCTTCATCACTTCCTTCCCAGTTGACAAGTATTGTTGAGTCGCTTACCTCTTCAATACTCTTTATTGCCGATACCGGTTTTACATTGTCAATGATGTTGGTCCATACCGGAGTCAGTATTGGTTCATTATTATCAAATATAATGGATGCACTGTTGGATATTTCAGTACCATCAGGGAATGAATGGAGTAAATCAACATCATACGTTACATTTCCTATTCCGGATTTTCCGTCATAATTAACAGGTAATATACCCTGCATAATATCATCTGTAATTTCTAATGTCATAGGGTCAAGCGACCTAAAAATCCATTTTGCAATTCCATTTTGTACATCATATTTACAACTAAGCTCTGCTAATGCATCTATTTCCGGACGTAAATCAATCGTTTTAACAAATGATTGAGTGCCGTCAAGTTCAATTTTTCTGCCAGACAAATTAATTTCTTTAGGCGCGAATGACTTTAGATTGAATTTTGTAGAGTCGAGCCTATTTTCAATAATAATTACATGCGCTGATGAATTTGCAATTTTCGGATCGTTTTCAAATTCAATGTCGTATCCGACAGATAAGATGTCGGGAGTCATATATAGGCTTCCTGATTCTGCAACATATCCTGTAATTTCATTAGGATCACCGGGAATATATACATTTACCGGATGGGGGAGCGGATTTGGGCAACTCGAACTTGCATAATCTTCTAAAGTTCTCTTTTTAACAGCACTTGATTTTGCATAAGGATTGCGGCTTGGTGCATAGAATGGATTTGCATCATTCCAAATATCCTGTGGACTACGTGCACAGTATCTGTATTTGAAGCGGTATACGTCATTCGCAGGATCATTTGGATCTAAGCCATAAGCTTCAAGAACAGCGTCATCACGTTGTCTTGTAAGCCCTTGTATAATGCCTCCAATTGCTTCACCAGCTCCGATAAATGGCTTTACTACATTTGCAGGTGATACCGCTAAGTTTGGCAGATTTGCCCGACCTGCAAGATCATTTATAGCATCTAAGGCATCAAGTCCATCATATATATCGGGAATATTGGATTCAATACATTGGGATGTACTCAAATCCCCACCACTCTCATAATTCATAGTAGGGTCATACCAAGGCTCACCGGCCCAAGCATAACAGTCAAACCTTGCATGGGGTACTTTTGTCTTCACACCAATTACAAGTGTCTGTTCCTCATGTGGTCCAATATAAGGTAACAATAAAGGTATGAATAGTCCTTTAACACCTTTATCTAAAAGATTATTTGTGTACGTGAAGAAATTCCTGCTGTCATGCGTATCTTCGGAAAGCAATAGGTCAAAATTTACAAATTCAAATTCGTCAATTTTATCTGCTCCGGCAAGTGCAATATTTACAGGAACTGCATAATACCCGACGTTTCCATTGTTCTTTAATGTTACTTTTATTGGATAAGGTTCGGCTACACGCTTTTCAGTTACTATATCTACAGTAACTTCACCTCTGTCTGCTTCCTCAATCTTTATGGCACTGCTAAATACAATATCCTTACTATCCGTTTCGTCGGTGAACCGGATTTTCATATCATATTTACCTAATATCACATTATTAGGCATTTTAAAGCGTGCCAACAAATCAGTTCTGTTTGATACAATAGTGTCAGGGGTCAGTACAAGATTACCATTGTATAGTTTAAAATCCTTCACATAATTTAGTCCGTTTCCTTTCAGATATACAATAGTTGTCCCAATAGATGAAATGGCTTGCGGGGCATATTCAAATACAGTAAACTTACCAATTATTTTGCTTTCCAAAAGAAGTTCTTTTGCACAGCCCGTCACATCGTGTATTGCGACATAGAAAGTTCCGTTCTCCAGTAACACACAACCGTTTTCTATTACAGAATTGCTTCCAAAAGTTGTAAATAAAGATTTACCGCTTGAATTGAAAATTTCTATGGATACAGGCGTACTGCTCTTTAATGAGATGGAGTCGCCATACTCAGCCTCAAACTTAAACCATTTTATATTATTTTCTTCGGGACACGCAAACTCTTGTTGGGGATTAAGCATTTCTATATCCGTTACCTCTTGCGACACGTTGTAGTCTATGTATTCGCGCGAGAAGTCAGTAAGCCTTGTGTTTGCATCAAAGAAACGCATGTTGAGCGTGTTCTTTGCATAAATTATGGGCTTGCTGTCCTTCACCTCAAAATGGAACTGCGATGAGCGCACTGGTACACTTTGCACCGGCAGCAATGTTATTAGCCTGAGCGGGTCGGTACGTTTTTCCAGTCTTTTCACAGTCTTGGCGCTGTCATTATCATTGAGCCAATACTCATATTGTATAATTCCATTGCCGCCGACCGGTGTTTTCACAAAGAATGATGAGCGTGCTTCTGTGCTTACACCGTTGCTTCCAACCAGCATATAGTTCAGCTGGTGTATGCCGTCGTTAAGCAGTGCGACATCAAGGTCAAAATGGTATGTGCCGTTGCTGTAACTGCCAGCTTGTATATAATTGTCATCACCGTCAATATTGTAGAAACATTTAAGGTTTGCCATTTCGTTGTTCGTTGTAGAACGTATAAAGAAATGGTTACTTATTTTAGTGGCAGCACCTGTTGGTGTAACAACATACGCTTGTAATGTGTGTGTACCTTGTGATAATGCAGTTACATCTATATCAAGGTTTAATATTCCTGCCTGTGGTTCTATCTTCTCCTTTAGATAAAGTTTATCATCAATAAATATAAGACATGTCAATGCACCTATAGCCTCTGTTTGCGGTACTTTAATGAAACTATGTGCAATTGCCTTTGATAGAGAATATTGCTCAGTCTGTATATACAGAGTATGGAATCCATCTTGCAGTTTAGATACATCAAGCCATATAATGTCACCATTATATGTTCCAGTCTGCGCTGTGGTATAGTCCTCATCAAACCAGCAGGTATATTTTGTATCCTGAAAATCGTGTATGGTTTTATAAAAATCTTTTACAATGGTTGGGCTGTTAATTCCGCAGTAGTCTGTAGCCTGTACATAGAACGTGTGAAGTCCTACATTCAGGTTCTTTACGTCTATATTGCTTTTCCAGATGTCACCGGTTATTGTTTCTGTCTTTAATTCAGTATCGTTGCCGTCGAACCAATAATTGAATTTCATTTCCTTGTCCTGTAGTACAGTCTTGTAGAAACTCTTTGTTATTGGTGAACTGACAATACCGCAGCTGTCTTTCAGTTGCAGATGTAAGTTATGTATTCCTACATTCAGATGTTGTACATCAAGCAGAAACTCTCCGTTTTGGATTACCATTTTGCTTTTTTGCTCCAGTTCATCATTGAACCAATATAGTAATTCAAACCCAACTTGCCCCTTGACTGCACTTTGCATTGCAAGGAGCAGTGTTAACAATAATAGCTTTCGCATAGGGCATTAAGTTTTATTCACCGGCTTTTACCTCAATGTCCACACTCAGTTTTCCGTCGGCTGTTGAACGTGATGCCACATTGCATTTTGTTATTTGTGGGTTTGTAGGTGTTGGAGAGAAAGGCAGTGAACCTCCGTGAATTCCAATTTCTGTACCGTCTGTTCCTGTATATTTTGTCTTGATATCTTCAACCAGTTCAAAAGTTTCATTATCCATATATTTACCAGTAAATGATTTGAATACAGATGACATTGATTGAATACAATGATTAGTTGAGTTATTTATATTTTTAAAAGTATAGTACGCGGAACTTGTTTTAATGTTATCTGCGTATAATCCTGTTGCAATACAGTTGTATACAAGATTGCCGACTTGAAACGTATTATAAGTAGAGCCTTCATTCGTTGTCCCAATAAAAATACAGTTATAAAATGTACAATTTGTTAGACTGCTGAGTCTTGAAAAATATTTAACACCATTATGGGTATAAGAAGAAGCATTATTATGAATAATGCAGTTTGTAAAAATGGAGTTGCTATCCTGTTTGTAAATCGATCTTATATAACTGTTAATAAATGAGAAACTCTTGTTGCTAGAGTATAACGGTCCAAAGAAACGCGTTGCAATCTTGCAATGTATAAAACGGTTGTTCTGGTATTGTGCCGTGTCATTTACAACGGCTTCGTATAGGATAGTAGATAGCCTGTTCTTTATGAATGTTGCATTGTTAAGGCCATTTTTTACGGTAATTGTGAAATTGTTGTATATGCCCTCCACAGTGAGTTGTTTGCTTACACTGTCGCCTATTTCTATATTAAAGCTGCCGTTGATAACGGTAGGGTAAGTGTTCTTTAGCGTGTCTATTGCCATTCCGGCACCGCGCAAGGTAATAGCCTTTGTAATGTTAGCAGCATTAAATGAACCGCTTGAAAGTGTAATTGCATCACCATGCGTTGCTGCCGCATGCGCCTCTTTCAGAGCATCAGCTCCATAGAATACCGTGATTTCACCTTCGTGGCTAAGGGTTGCCAAAATAGAACTTTGTGCAAAAATTGCTCCTGTTGAAACGAGAAGGAGCACAAGACCCAAGAAAATCTTTTTCATAATGTGTGTCGTGTTTGTGCCACGACAGCTCCCTCTGTGGCGGTTAATAGTGTTTTGAAATATAAAGAAGCGTGGAGCTGTCTGCTATTTCAAAGCGAGGGCCCTAGGAAAGCCTAACAAGTAAAATAACACAACAGTCCACGCCATCACAATCGGATAGCATGAAACCGCTTATGCCATTCTTACTTGTTGAAAATTTCCTAGGTTTTCGCTTTAAGAATGAAGCATACGCCTCTAAAAAATAACATGTCAGGCAGGTGCTTTGTGCACTTTGCCTTGTTGCAAAAGTAGTCTAATTTTAAATAAATTCAAAATAATAGGGTATAATGTGTCAATAAAGTGACTCTTGCCTTCGTTCTTTTTTATAATAATAAAGGCAAGAGTCACTTTGTTTATATAATTTCCCTTATCGTTTAAGCAGAATTTTTGCAGCCTTTTCTTTGCTTGATGAGAATGAGAACTGGTTAAGTATCTTGTTATAGTTGTCGGTTTCAACAAGTTTCGGTGCCAAAATATTCAGAGCTTCCAACTTGTTGTCATCGAAAGAGAGTAATGCCAATAGTTTTGCGCATTGTTTGCTGCTGAAACTGCTGCCGATGCATGCAACACGTATTATGTCAATCTTGTTGTTGTCGAACGATGTGTTCTTCACAATCTTGTACATCATTGAAAAGTCGTCGTTGCGCATGGCGCGTACCCTGTCGGGTCTTTTCTGCGGTTTTCTATCGCGATTCTCTATTTTTACATTTGGTTTCCTCTCTTGTGCTGCTGCTTGTAGTGGCATTGGCACAATCATTAATGCCACGAATGCTATGAGCATTATTTTCTTCATGTTTTTCATAGTAGTGGAGTTTTTGACAGTTAATAATGTTTCTTCTGTTGCAAAAATATCCACAAACGACGGTAACAGGCAAAAATATATCCCTATTACTGTCAAGGGATTTTCCTAAATGTAATAGGGAAAATGTAATTCAGATGCTTCGCTACGCTCCAGCATTACAGGTTCGCGGTTTTTGAGTTCCCTCGCTCGGGATGAACATAGCACTATTTGCAATCCCAGGTTTATTTTACCTGAAGAACTTGCCAATTACCGGAATGTTTTTCAACGGCAGGTCTTTCTTTATAAAATATGCGACGAATACAATAAGCAGAACTGTATTGCATGCCATTTTGAGAATGCTGTTCTCTATTGGGTTTACGGTTGAGAGTGTATACAGAACTGCGAACAGTGCTGTGTATGCAAGAATGCTTTTGAGGTCGTAGTTTATTGCATTGCGTTTCTGCCCAATTAAGTATGAGAGCAGCATGGCGGTTAAATATCCGGCGAACGATGCCCAGGCGCAGGCAATGTAACCGTACTGCGGAACAAATACAATGTTCACGGCAAACAGCACGGCACATCCCAAAAATGAGAATATTGCACCCCAGTATGTCTCGTCATTCAGTTTGTACCAGAACGAGAGGTTGAAGTATATTCCCATGAATATCTCGGCAGCCATGACAATGGGCACCACCTTGAGCCCTTCCCAGTAGGCGGGGTTTATTATGTGCTTCAGTATATCCATGTAGAACACTACACACAGGAATGCCATCATGGCAATTATAACGAAATATTTCATTGCCTTGGCATAGAGTTCCTTGCTGTCCTTCTCCTTGCTGTTGCCAAAGACGAATGGTTCGTATGCATAGCGGAATGCCTGCATTAGCATTGCCATTACGGCGGCAACCTTCACCGATGCACCATATACACTGAGGTCAACCCTGCCTTGTTGCCCCGGTACCAGCCAGGTGTATATGATTTTGTCGGCATTCAGGTTCAAAATTCCGGCAACTCCTAACAACAGCAGCGGCCATGAGTAACCGAGCATTCTCTTGAGCAGAGCCTTATCGGCGGTGAACCGGAACATCCTGAGTTCCGGTATAAAGAAGAATGTAACAGATGATGTGCACAGCAGGTTAATGAAGAATACATAGAATGCCTGGTTGTGCGGGTTGTACAGGCGAGCGAATGTGTCGGGGTGTGATGTTGCTAGTTCCGGCAGCAGTACAAACGCGAAAAGGTTCATTGCAATGTTCATGACAATGAACAGCAGTTTGAGTGCTGCGAATTTGATTGGACGTTTCTGGAACCTCAACAATCCGAACGGTATCGCCTGCAATGCGTCAAGCGCAACAACAACTGACATCATTCCAATGAACTCGGGGTTGGCTGCATATCCAAGTGATTCCGAAATACCAGGAAGGAATATGAAAACTGCAATCAGGAATATTGTGCACAAAGTGCCAATTACCTGCATTGACATTGAAAAAACCCTCTTTACATCGGCATTCTCTTTGCTTGCAAAGCGGAAGAATGTTGTTTCAAAACCGAACGTAAGCAGCACAAGCAGTATTGCAGTCCATGCATATACATTGGTTACAATGCCGTAGTTGCCGCTCTCTACGCTCATCTTGGCTGTGTAGAGCGGTACCAGCAGGTAGTTGAGGAACCTGCCGATGATGCTGCTCATGCCATATATGGCAGTGTCTTTTGCTAAGGATTGCAGTTTGCCCATAGTTTTACGTTTAAAACAGTGTTCCTTGCTCGCCGTTGTTATAGCGGCTGCGTCCAAGGTGCTTGTATGCAAGGTCGGTCACTTCACGGCCACGTGGGGTGCGCTTTATGAAGCCTTCCTTAATAAGGTACGGTTCATATACCTCTTCAATGGTTCCGGTATCCTCGCTCAGCGCAGTGGCAATTGTTCCAATTCCCACAGGGCCTCCCTTGAACTTGTCGATTATTGTGCAAAGTATCTTGTTGTCAATTTCGTCAAGCCCGTACTTGTCTATGTTCAGTGCCTCAAGAGCCATTTTGGCGATGGAATTGGTTATGTGGCCATCGCCCATTACCTGTGCAAAGTCGCGTACACGGCGCAAAAGGGCATTGGCAATACGCGGTGTTCCGCGGCTGCGGCGTGCAATCTCGTATGTGGCTTCCTCGTCAAAGGTTACGCCAAGTATCTGTGCCGAACGGCTTATGATGCCGGCAAGTGTCTTGCTGTCGTAATACTCAAGATGCATGTTTATGCCGAACCTGGCGCGCAACGGTGCAGTGAGCAATCCGCTTCGTGTGGTGGCTCCAATAAGTGTAAACGGGCTCAGGTCTATCTGTATTGAGCGGGCCGAGGGTCCTTTGTCAATGAGAATGTCTATGCGGTAGTCCTCCATTGCCGAGTACAGGTACTCTTCTACAATGGGTGAAAGACGGTGTATCTCATCAATGAAAAGCACATCGTTGGGTTCAAGTGATGTAAGTATTCCGGCAAGGTCGCCCGGCTTGTCGAGCACAGGTCCCGATGTCACCTTGAAGCCTACTCCTAATTCATTGGCTATGATATTGCTCAATGTTGTCTTTCCCAATCCCGGGGGGCCGTGCAACAGTACGTGGTCGAGCGATTCGCCACGCATCTTGGCTGCTTGGACAAAAATCTTGAGGTTGCTCACAATCTTTTCCTGCCCGTTGAAGTCGGGGAACGATAAAGGCCTGAGAGCATTCTCGAACTCTTTGTCGCTGTTCTTGCCGCGTATGTTGAAATCTCCGTTCATATATTGATGTTGTATTTCCGTAAATATACATTATCTATGCAAAAATAGTATATGCAAAGTTCAATTTAAAATTAAACTTCAGTTTTTTATACTATCCATCTGATTAAAATTGATATTGTTATCAGCAGTAAAAACAGCAGTATGCCTCTTTTTTGTCCTTTGGTAAAGATGAAGAACTCTTTCACGTTAATTTTTTTAAAATGGCCTGTTAATAGGATTTGTTGTACTATTTTTGGAAATGTTATTCAGCAAAGTTATAAATAAAGTTGTTAACTTTATGTTATATGTACAGGATAATGTGTTATGAATTCTATAATATTGCTTTTCAAGCGGTTTCCGCTGACTATTGTGACATCGCTCATCATATTGTACCTTACTTTCTTTAAGCCTATGGGGCTGGATGGTGTACAGATGATGGAAGGTTTTGATAAATTGGTACATCTTGTGATGTACTTTACACTGTGCGCTGTGTTTTGGTATGAGAGCCTCAAGATAACATTGAAACCGAAGTTTCTGTATATGGCGTTGTTCTCAGTGGTGTTACCTATAGTCTTCAGTGGTCTGATGGAATATCTCCAGTATGTGCTTACATCGTACAGGACCGGTGACTTTGAAGATTTTATATTCAATGCAATAGGTGTTGTGCTTGCATTGTTTTTCAGTCTTCTTGTGACTAAGCCTATAATGAAAAGGCGTGTAAGGAAATGAGCGTGTGTGGGCGTGCTTTCAGGGTGTTGAATTACCACAACTTGAACGGGAACCTTGTAAGGCTTGAATTGTAATAGCGTTTGTCGCCTGTCACCTCTTTGCCTAAGAATGGCGGGCAGGCAAATTCCTCTCCGGTGCTTTCCAACTCAACTTCAGCCACTACGAGACCTTCATTGTCGCCATGGAATTCGTCGACCTCGAATGTGTGCTTGCCGCACTCGACAAGGTAACGTGTCTTGTCAATAATACCTCCGTGACACAGTTTCAACAGTTCCCAGGCTTCGCTTGCCGGAATCTCCTTTTCCCACTCGTAGCGGCTGAGCCCGCCGTCCAATGAAGGGCCTTTGATTGTTATATACCCCTTTTCGCCACGTACCCTCACACGGGCCGAATTGCCGCCTTCGCGACACAGGTAACCCTGTGCAATGCGGTCGCTGTGGAATGCCATAGACCTGTAACTGTCATTGGCAACAAGGAACTTTCTTTCAATCTCCAGTGCCATGCGGTTACTTTGTATCCTCGGAGAACTCCATGAGGAATGCCTTTATAAAACCGTCGATTTTGCCGTCCATGACACCGCCTACGTCCGATGTCTGGTAGTTTGTGCGGTGGTCTTTCACGCGGCGGTCGTCAAAGACGTAACTGCGTATCTGTGAACCCCACTCAATCTTCTTCTTGCCGGCCTCAACCTTTGCCTGTTCCTCCATGCGGTGCTGCATCTCCTTGTTGTAGAGGATTGAGCGCAACTGGCGCATGGCGTTCTCCTTGTTCTTGGGCTGGTCGCGGGTTTCGGTGTTTTCAATGAGAATCTCTTCCTCGGCACCTGTATAAGGGTCTTTGTACTGGTAGCGCAGGCGTACTCCCGATTCCACCTTGTTTACGTTCTGTCCACCGGCACCGCCGCTTCGGAATGTATCCCATGATATGCGTGCGGGTTCAACGACAACCTCGATACTGTCATCGACAAGCGGAGTCACGAAAACCGAACTGAACGATGTCATTCGCTTGCCCTGGGCATTGTAGGGGCTCACACGCACAAGGCGGTGAACACCGTTCTCACCCTTGAGGTAACCGTATGCGTAAGGGCCTTTGAGTTCAAGGGTAACAGTCTTTATGCCGGCATCCTCAGCCTCCTGAAGGTTGGCTACCGTCACCTTGTAGCCATTTGCCTCGGCCCAACGCATGTACATGCGCATGAGCATGCTTGCCCAGTCCTGTGCCTCGGTACCGCCGGCACCTGAGTTTATCTTGAGAACGCAGTCCATGTCATCGGCTTCGCCGCGCAGCATGTTTTTCAATTCAAGTTCTTCTACAGCAGTCAGAGCACGGGCGTATGCATCGTCAACCTCATGTTCCTCGACCATTTCTTCGCGGTAGAGTTCCATAGCCATTTCGGCCTCTTCGGTGCGGTTCTTTACCTCTTTGTAACCGTCAATCCATGCCTGCAGGGCCTTCACTTTCTTCATCTGTGCCTCGGCTTCCTTGGCATTGTCCCAGAATCCGGGAGCCTGTGTGCGAAGTTGTTCTTCCTCCACCTGTATAATCTTCTCGTCAATTGCAAGGTACTGCTTGAGCGCTTCGGTGCGTTCTTTGATATCTTTCAGTTGGTCGGCTGTAATCATCTGATGTGTATGTTTTTGAAATTCTGCGCGAAGATACAACGATATTCAAAAATAAGCAAATATATACGCGCGCAAAGGTGGTTTTTACGTGCTCACATTCTCTTTTTGTTGATAAAAATCCTGTCATGTATTTTGAAAGTGCACTTTTCCTGTTGTACCTTTGCAGCGATAAATATCGCATAAAGCAGTAAAAAATATTGTATGAATATAACCGAGTCTAATGTAAACAGTGCAGTTGAGTTATTGAAGGTGCTGATAAACACACCGTCCATAAGCCGCGAAGAGAGTGATGCTACCGACAGGCTGCAGAACTTCATTGAACGTGGTGCGCCGGTACGTTTTGAGATGCACCGTCACCTGAATAACCTTTGGTGCATTGCACCGGGGTTCAGCCCCTCGCGCCCTACATTGCTGCTTGACGCGCACATAGACACGGTAAAGCCTGTCAACGGCTGGAGCAAGCATCCGTTTACACCTATTGTCGAGGGTGACAGGATATACGGCCTTGGTAGCAACGACGACGGTGCTTCACTTGTTGCTATGTTGCAGGTATTCTATAAAATATGCGAAAGCGAGCAGAGTTATAATACCATTTTCCTTGTTTCGGCCGAAGAAGAGGTATCGGGCAAGAATGGTGTAGAATCGGTCATGCCGCTTCTGCCACCGATAGAGTGCGCAATCATCGGTGAGCCAACCGGTATGCACCCGGCAGTAGCCGAAAAGGGTCTCATGGTACTCGATTGTGTTGCAAAGGGCGTGTCGGGCCATGCAGCGCGCAATGAAGGCGTGAATGCAATGTACAATGCAATAGATGACATCAATTGGTTCCGAACTCATAAATTCCCCAAAACATCGGAACTTTTCGGCGATGTAAAGATGACTGTGACGCAGATAAATGCAGGCACGCAGCACAATGTAATACCCGACAGTTGCAGTTATGTTGTCGATATACGCAGTAACGAGTGTTATTCGAACAGCGAACTGCTCAGTATAATAAAGTCGAATGTGGGCAGCGAGGTTAAGGCACGTTCCACACGCCTGAATTCATCGTCAATTTCATTGGAGCATCCGCTCGTGAAGCGTGCCGTTGAACTTGGACGCAAACCCTACGGCTCACCTACATTGTCGAACCAGGCACTGATGAATGTACCTACACTGAAAATGGGGCCTGGTGATACAGCCCGCTCGCACACTGCCAACGAGTACGTTCTTATAAGCGAAATACGCGAAGGAATGGAACTGTTCTGCCGTATGCTTGACGGGTTGAGAATTTGAGTGCCGTTATTATCTCATTGCCAGTGCCTTGTTCTCGCAGGCTTCCATAATCTCGCGCTCGCCTTCTCCCTTATCATTTATTCCGCAAAGGTGCAGTATACCGTGGATAATCACGCGGTGAAGTTCCTGCTCGTACGTAGCACTCACCATTTCGCTGTTGCTACGCACCGTGTCGAGTGAAATGAAGAGGTCGCCGCTTATTGTGTCGCCCTCGCAGTAGTCGAATGTTATAATGTCGGTGTAATAGTCGTGCTGCAGATATTCGCGGTTAATCTCAAGAATCTTTTCGTCGTTGCAGAATATGTAGGCAATGTCGCCCACCTTCTTGCCGTATGTGGCTGCAACTGCCTTTATCCAAGCGCTTGTCTCACGTCTCTTTATTGCAGGCATCTTTACGCCCTCTGTCTGGTAACTTATCATAATCAGTAGTTTTTATCCGAAGAAAATATATGCAATTATTACTGCCGCAATAATTCCGGCAAGGTCGGCGAGCAGTCCGCATGTGACGGCGTGGCGTGTCTTGCGTATTCCCACGCTGCCGAAGTAGACGGCAAGAATGTAGAATGTGGTGTCTGTCGCACCCTGGAAAAGGCAGGACAGGCGGCCGGCAAACGAATCGGCACCGTAGGTGTTCATGGCATCAATCATCATGCCGCGTGCTCCGCTTCCACTAAGCGGTTTCATTATGGCCGTGGGCAGTGCGCCCACAAAGTCATCGCCCAGGCCCACGGCATTGGCACACCACGCTACTCCTTCCATTATTACGTCCATGCCGCCCGATGCACGGAACACTCCTATGGCAACGAGTATGGCAATGAGGTAGGGTATTATGCGCACCGCAGTGCCGAACCCTTCCTTTGCGCCCTCAATGAAGGCATCGTAAACATTTATCTTTGCTACTATACCGGCAATGATGAATATTATTATAACAGAGAAAAGTATCACATTGGCCAGCGAGGTCGATAATGTTTCAATCTGAACCTGAGAGAGTTGCATCATGCCCCATGTGCCGCCGGCAATGAGCGAGCACACGGCAAAGAGAAACAGCATCATGGTGCCGTTGAATAGGTTTATGCGCTGGTAGATGCTTGTTACAATCAGTCCCGCTAATGTTGACACTGTTGTAGCAAGCAGTATGGGAAGGAACACATCGGTGGGGTTCGCGGCACCCATTTCGGAACGGTAGAGCAACACAGTAATAGGAATTAGTGTCAATCCGGAGGTGTTCAGTACAAGGAACATTATCATTGAGTTGCTTGCAGTGTCTTTCTTGGGGTTAATTTCCTGCAGTTCCTGCATGGCCTTCAGTCCCATTGGGGTAGCGGCATTGTCAAGTCCAAGCATGTTGGCCGAGAAATTCATGAACATTGTTCCCATGGCAGGGTGTCCTTTGGGAATGTCGGGGAATATCTTGCAAAGAATAGGGCTAAGTAACCGGGCAAGCGCCGTCACAAGGCCGCCCTTTTCACCAATCTTCATTATACCCATCCACAGCGACAGGACACCGGTCAGTCCTAATGATATCTCGAACGCATTCTTTGCTTGTGCAAATGTTGAGTCCATAATTGCTGGGAACACTGTAGTGTCACCCAAAAAGGTGAGTTTCCCCAGTGCTATAATAAATGCAAGGAGAAAGAATGCTATCCAAATATAGTTCAGTACCATAGAATCCTCTTTTTAAGACATTTATAGAGCGGCCATAGCCAACCACGATGCGAAGATAGTGAAAAAGTATGGTAAAACAACAACCTTAAGCAGTCGCGGTAAGCATACTTTTGTACAAAAAGCAGTAGCATGGAAGATAAATTTAAAAGCACAGAATTCTTCATTTCTGATAATATTGAAGAAATTGAAAAGGAGAAGAAAAACCGTCAGGCACTTCATTCGTTCTTCCCTCATTCATTGGGTCCTGAAGACAATACAAGGTATGTGTTATTGGGGAATAATAAGCCTGAACCTAAAGTTAATAACCCTTTTGAGCAACCCAAACAAGAGTCAAACAATGTTAAAAGTGGCGCTGATTTTGTAAATGATGAAAAAGAACTTAACTTTGACCCTTGGCAGCGTGAAAAAACGCTTGATAGAATGAGGGTTATCAGGTATCCTAAGTTGAATGGCGAATTAGGGACGCAAATCCTTAACCGCGCTCCTTACCATGAGGAAGAGTTCGATTACATGAACAGAGCAAAGTTTGATTCTGTTATTGGTCATACTCTAAAATCCGAGGGTGGTTATTCAAATCATCCTAACGACCGTGGCGGGGAAACCATGTACGGCATAACAAAATCCTTTATGGAGGACTATAAATATGCCTTGCCTGGTGGTAAGTCCAAACCTATAAAAGACCTCACGGTCGATGATGCCCGCAGTCTCTATAAGGCCATGTGGGATAAGTATAAGTTAGGATATATAAGAGACAAGAATTTGGCTTATGTACTTAATGATTATATGATAAATTCCTATGCAGGAGGTGTTGTCAAACGTCTGCAGCGGATATTGAACAGTAGAGGAGCTTCGCTGAATGTTGATGGTCTGATGGGGCCAAAAACATTAGAGGCCATACATGCTTGTGACCCTAAATGGTTGATTGATGAAATAATTAAGAACAGGTATTATCATTACAGGCAAAATGTTTACGATGATTTAGATCAACTTGATTTTTACAAAGGTTGGATTAAAAGATTGAACTGTGTTGCAGAAAAGGTTGGTAGCAAAATAAGATACCCTATAGAATTTTGACATTATGAAAAGAACATTCCTTTTAATTTTGGGACTTGTTACATTGTCATTGACAATGCAGAGTTTCATTAGTGCCCCACAAGAAGATGGTGACGGGGAGTTGTCGCAGTTAGTTGGTCGGTGGAATTGGGTTTGGAATGATAAGGTACATAAGTTCTATATAAGATGTGGTGAAAGAAATGATTCCTTACTTTTTACTGTTGGAGGAGTGTTTTTCCGTGGCGATAGAATCCATATGCCTGAATGGGATGAAGCGGGTAAGTATCTTCAAATGGTACGTGTAAAGAAACCGGAGGGGAATGTTGTAAAGAGTAAAATATG
Organism: Bacteroidaceae bacterium; assembly: GCA_045588345.1. Lineage (GTDB taxonomy): Bacteria > Bacteroidota > Bacteroidia > Bacteroidales > Bacteroidaceae > HGM04593. The sequence goes on along the minus strand of JAZNDZ010000086.1, from coordinate 198 downwards.
TGAAGGCATATCCGATTTTTATGGCTTTGACAGTTGGGACAAATATAACGATGTTACGTTTGAATTGCTCAGCGATACGGTAATGCGTTTTATTCTCGATGATGACAAGGCTTATTGGCCCGATACGGCCTTGATGATTCTTGAAAAACGGGTAAATGTCGAGTTCTCTCAACAGGAATATCAGAATATGTACAAAGG
>JAZNDZ010000085.1:0-3242 GCA_045588345.1 Bacteroidaceae bacterium | reverse complement strand
GTTTACTCATTAAAGCGAATAAATAGTAAAGACGTTATTGATGATATCGAATATTCCAGAAAATATGGACATAGTACTAAATTCGTTTGGTATACAATGCGTTCAGATATTATATCTGATGATGTTAGAGTGCTTCAAATGGGCTCAGGATTTATAAGCGATGAAATAGATTACTCAATTATAAGGAAAAAGATTGAAATAAAAGATGCGAAACTAAGAGAATACAAGCAACTTGAAAAAAATAAGAATATTGATGAATATTGGTTGAATATTAATATTCCTTATGATGAATATGCTATATACAAACCCGATGATACATTGAATATTGAAAGCAAATACAATAGAATATATTTGTCAACGTATGAATTGGGTGATGCACCATTAAGAATAAAATAAATGAGAAACTTTGACTACCTGAAAGAAAACCCGCACCTCGCTACGTTGTATGCCTATTGCAACACTGCCGAGATGTACCAGCAGAGCGACCCTGACAAGTCGGCGCTTAATGGGCGTCGTGCGCTTGAGTGGTTGGTACGCACTCTGTATGAACTGAAAAACATTGAGGTGGGCGAGCGTGCTTCGTTGTACGAACTTATTGATGGAGAGCCTTTCAAACAGTTCATAGATAATGACCGTCTTATGATGGCGGTGCATTACGTGCGTAAAGTAGGCAACAAGTCGGCACACGTGGGTGGAGTTACTAAAAAGGAGTCTTTTTTCTCGTTGCTCAATCTGCATAATGTAATAGGCGCATCACTTCTAAAGCTTTGTGTGTTTGATTCTTTCCCAGTATTTGACAAGACGCTGATACCGGCTGTTACCCCAATACATGTTGAACCGTCAAAAGAACCCGAACTGGTTCCTGCTTTCATAAGGAGTGTGGACATGGAACAGGTCGCTGATACTCCAACTGAGCCGCATGACACTGGAATATCGGAAGCCGAGACACGCAAGTATTTTATTGACATAATGCTGCAAGAGGCCGGTTGGGAAGTTCTTGAAAAAGAGGGCGTTTCTGCACCATTGAAAGCGGGCATTGAAATTGAGGTCTGTGGCATGCCGAACAATGAAGGTAAAGGTTATGCCGATTATGTTCTCTTTGGTTCAAATGGCAAGCCCCTTGCTGTTATTGAGGCAAAGCGCACGACTGTAAATCCGACAAAAGGCCGTCATCAGGCAGAACTGTATGCTGATTGTCTGGAGAAGCAATATGGTGTGCGCCCGGTAATATATTACACCAATGGCTACCGCACCGAGGTTATCGACGGGCTTGGCTATCCACCGCGCACAGTGTACGGCTATCACACTGCCGAGGAACTTGAACTGATTATCCAACGCAGGGGTAGGGCATCTATCACAGATTTACATATCAAGGATGAAATTACCAATCGCCCGTACCAGAAAATGGCTATACGCAGTGTGTGCGAGCGTTTCAACAATATGTACCGTCGCACTCTGCTTGTCATGGCTACAGGTACAGGCAAGACACGTGTCTCAATCTCGCTTGTTGATGTGCTTGCCCGTAACAGCTGGGTAAAGAATGTACTGTTCCTTGCCGACCGTACAGCGCTTGTTAAACAGGCTGCAAAGAACTACAGCAAGCTATTGCCTTCGTTTACCACTTGCATACTCTCCGAGGATAAAGAACCCGATATGTCTGCACGAATAATGTTCAGTACATATCAGACAATGATAAACTACATAGATACCGATACAAAAGGTTTTTCAGTAGGCCGTTTTGACCTTGTTATCATTGATGAGGCGCACCGTTCGGTATTCGGTAAGTACACAGCGATTTTTGACTATTTCGATTGTTTGCTCGTTGGCCTGACTGCCACGCCGCGCGATGAGGTGGAACGCAATACTTTTGAACTATTCAGTATTGATGAACAAGATACCTTTGCCTATGAACTTGGCGAGGCAGTTGCCGATAGATACCTTGTTCCTTATAACGGCCTCAAACGTGGAACAAACATCCTTGCCGAAGGCATAAAGTATGACAGACTATCTAAAGAGGAAAAAGAACAACTCGAAGAGGTTTGGAAATATGAGAAGGCGAAGAAGGCAATAAATACGTATGATGTTACAGGCATTGCAGCAGAGGTGGGAGAAGACTATGGCGAGAAAACAAAGGTACAGAAGTATGTACGTAACATCGAAAGCAATGAGATATTCAGATATATATTCAATGTTGATACTGTAGACAAGGTATTGCAGGACCTTATGCAGAATGGCCTGACTGTGCAGAATGGCGAACGCATTGGCAAGACAATTATATTTGCTTATAACCACGACCATGCGGAATTGGTAGTGAAGCGTTTTAATGCGCTTTTCCCGCATTTGGGTAGTGACTTCTGTGTTCTTATCGACAACCGCGTCACATACGCTCAGGACTTGATTAACAAATTTGAGGTGCGTGACGGTATGCCACAGGTTGCAGTGTCTGTTGATATGCTTGATACGGGTATTGATGTGCCTGATATCCTTAATCTGGTGTTCTTTAAACCAGTTCACTCCAAAATTAAGTTCTGGCAGATGATTGGCCGAGGAACACGCTTGTCGGAAAACATATTCGGTGTTGACAAGCATAAAGAGTTTTTCAACATCTTTGATTGGTGTAATAACTTCGAGTTCTTCAGTCAAAATCCTAACGGCAAGGAGTCTGTTCCCCAGCAGTCGCTCACTGAACGCCTTTTCTGCGTGCGTACTGATATTGCAGTGGCTCTTCAGCACGCGGATTATCAGGCACAGGCTTTTGCCAAAGGCCTGCACGATAGCCTTAAGGCAGAGCTTCGTTCACAGGTTGCAGAACTGCAAGACACACACATATCGGTGCGCCAACATTGGGAGGCTGTCGATAAGTTCCGTAAGGAACAGACTTGGGTGTATCTCTCTTCGGTTGATGCTGTTCTGTTGAAAGAAGAGGTTGCACCGCTTATTTCAAAATCTCTGCTTGATGAAAAGGCAAAGTTATTTGACCTGCTGATGTACAGCATTGAACTCTCCTTTCTTGTGCCTGAGGTAAATTCTGCCCGTAGCCAAAGGAAGGTTGTTGATATATCATTGCTGTTGCAGGAACGCGCGTCTATCCCTCAAGTAGCTGCTAAGATGCCTATAATAAACTCGCTCACAGAACAGACTTTTTGGGAGAATCTCCAGCTGAATACCTTGGAACATGTGCGCGAAGAGTTGAGGGATATAATCAAATTTATTGTAGGCGGTGCAAACAGGAAGTTTACTAT
>JAZNDZ010000084.1:0-12008 GCA_045588345.1 Bacteroidaceae bacterium | reverse complement strand
GGGTCACCCACGTTTGTAGGGAGGTTGGATAAAAAGAGCTATTTTTAGGCTTGCGAAGCCCGAAAAAACGCAGTTTACTAAGCGTAAATGAGTATTTTTCGGTCAAGCGTAACAACAAAAGAGCCTTTTTAGTCAGCCTCTTTTTAGGAGATGAATAAAAAGATGTAGTTCAAGGCTTGCGCAGCCTGAAAAAACGGAGTTTACTAAGCGTAAATGAAGATTTTGAAGGCAAGCGTAACGCAGAAAGTCCCGTGCAAACGAGTTAAACACAAAGCTTACTTTGTTATTTTACAACAAGTGAAGCAAAACTTGGGGAACCAAATACACTTTTTAGCAATCTTCTTATATGACTATTCTCAGCGATTATTGCTTGACTGCCGATTATTATATAATTGCCAAGTATTTACAATATTGTGCCACACCGAGTAGAAACCACCGGCAATGGCCGTTACAGGAGTGAGGAAGGTGTATGCAAACCAGATTGCAAAAACAGTGTTCTTCTGCCCAAGGGCTTGCCCGCCTGTCACAGTTTCATTGTAATACGCACCGATGCGGCGGCCTGCATAGAACTGCAGCAAGCAACAGATGAGCGACACAGCAGCGATTCCAACCATAACAAGCAATGATATATGTGCATGCATTATCGCTTTTGTTGTTACTGCAATAGCAAGTGCCAGTGCAGCCAGCCAAAGATAGAATGGAAGATTACGGCCTTTCGTGACAAGCCAGCCATGCACACCCGGTGTGAACCTGCGCACTAATGAAGCACAGAACAGCGGAAGGAGCAACAACGGAAACACCTTGCCAATAATGACAAGGAATGAACCACCCAATGACATTCCCTCAACTGGATGCGAGAAGGCAAGAAAAAGTGGCGCAACTACAGCCACAGCGATATTTATCTGTATGGTATATGAAACAAGCGACGCAGAATTGCCGCCAAGTTTAGCAGTAATTACAGCCGCTGCTGTAGCAGTGGGACAGAGAAGGCACATCATGACCGATTCAAGAATGACCCTTGTTCCTGTCGGTATCCCGTGGAAAATGGCCAATACAAGTGACAGCAACACGAATGGAACTATCTGGAATGCTAGCAGCCCAAGATGCCACTTCTGCGGTTTCAGTTCCTTAAAGCGCACCTTGCAGAAGGTTACGAATAGCATGGCAAAGATGAGCGCAGGCTGTATTACGGAAATCAGTGACGAAACAAGATTTCCGCTACCATCGGGCAACGGAAGAGCTTTGTAAATGAAATATGCAGCCGCTCCACCCGCCATAGCAATGGGCAGTGACCAATCACGCAAGAATTGTGGTACTCTCATCGTCTGCCTCCCTTCTCAAGCAACCGCCAAGCCTTTGGCAAGCTGGCTACGATATCATCTGCCACAAGCGCTGTTTCCCCTAATTCCGCGGCAGCCAAATCACCTGCCAAGCCATGCACATAAGCAGCAATGCGTGCCGAATCAACACTGCTGTACCCTTGAGCGACAAGCGAAAGAATAATGCCGGTGAGCACATCACCGCTGCCACCCGTTGCCATACCCGGGTTGCCGGTACTATTGAAATATAGATTGGCATCAGGGGCAATTATCGTTGTATATGCACCCTTGAGCATAATTACAATACCTTTGTTGAGCGCAGTTGCACGCACAGCCTCTATTGAATGATAACGGCTGGGGCATTTACCGAAAAGGCGTTCAAACTCTCCCGGGTGTGGAGTCAGCACACTGCCCTGTGGCAACAGTGATAGCCAATCATGGTGGTTTGAAAGTATATTGAGAGCATCGGCATCAAGCACCAATGGAACAGAGCAGTTTTTAATAAGGTTAAGCAACGCAGTCTCACTCTCCTTGCTTTGTCCTATCCCGGGGCCGACAGCAACAGCATTATATCTTGCAACATCAATCTTGTCACTAAAACAACAATCATTACTGTCAATGTTCGTCATAGCCTCAGGAACAGTAGCCTGTACAATCAGATTGTTGCAAGCGGGAACATGCACAGTGAGCAGCCCAACCCCCGAACGCAGCGCTGCACGCGCTGAAAGCACAGATGCACCGGCCATGCCTTTTGAACCGGCAACGAGCAACGCGCGCCCGAAGTTGCCTTTATGCGCATGCTTTGTGCGCGGTTTAAGCAATGTCTTTATCTCTTTTTCATCGGTAAAATGAAGAGCTGAGGCCTCCCTATCTATCCACTCCTTTGAAAGTCCGATGTCAAGTATTGACATACTGCCTACAAACTGCGCATTTTCCGGCATTAGGAGAGAGAGTTTGGGAAAGTGCAGTGTTAATGTATCTGTTGCCGATACAACTACACCCGAAAGGGGATAATTATTTTCGCCCAACAGACCCGACGGCATATCCACAGCAACCACACGGCAGCCCGAAGCATTAATGCCATTGATGACATCGGCAAAGATTGAGCCATGGATATGCATTTTGAGCCCACTCCCGAAAAGCGCATCAATGATTACTGTATCTTTGCCAATGGTTGGCATTGTAAAGCCCTCTGCGACCTCTGCAACAACTACATCACAGTTTTTCAGACGTTCAAGATTCACAGCACAATCAGATGAAAGTTTTCCTTTCGGGTTTATGAGCCAAACAGCCACGTTATATCCCTCTGTAGCCAGCATACGCGCCACAGCCATGCCGTCACCGCCATTGTTCCCCGGACCGGCAAACACAACAAAACTACTACCGGAATAGCGCTCAAGAATAGCGGTGGTGAGCGCATGTGCAGCCCGTTCCATAAGGTCTATGGAAGTAATGGGCTCATGCTCTATTGTGTAGGCATCAAGTTCCTTTATCTGTGCTGTGTGAAAGAATTTCATAACGATGAAAGATATTCCAGACCCTCTTTGTAACCGTCAAAGCCTTTGCCGCAGATAGTCTTTTGCGCATATAGCGACACAAAAGAGAACTGTCTGAATTTCTCACGAGCAGAAATATCGGTGAGGTGTACCTCCACTGTCGGCAATGCAACAGCTTTGAGCGCATCAAGTATTGCCACACTCGTGTGGGTATATGCCGCGGGATTTATCAGAATTCCGTCAAACACTCCGTATGCCGCCTGAATTCTGTCAACAATCGCACCTTCATGGTTCGATTGGAACAGTTCAACCTCAAGTGAGAGTTCCGCTGCCGCAGCAAGAATAAACTCCTGAAGTGCCTTGAAGTTCTTAGCACCGTAAAGTTCAGGCTCGCGCAGCCCCAAAAGGTTGAGGTTCGGGCCGTTTATTACAAGTATCCTTTTCATATCGTCTGCCATATTGTTGTTGCGAAGATACAAAAAGAATTGAAAAAGAAGAGGAGAATGTATAGTATGTATTCGTTCTCACTGCATTTTCCGGATTTCGTGCAGGTTGAGAAGCCTGTTGACTATTGCATAGATTGTTATTCCCGCAGGAGAGTGTATCTGCAATTTATTAGAGATATTACGCCGGTGGGTGGTGACTGTGTGCACCGACAGGTTAAGAGCATCGGCAACCTCCTTGTTACTCATACCTTTGGCGAAGTTCATTGACTCTATCTAAAATATTATTATCTTTGGCCCCGCGGGGCCAAAGATTTTTTATACCCACATTCCCTTTTATACAATGAAACAAGAGAAACTGTTCAAATACCTTTCTTTCGGTCTCTTCGCCGTGATAACAGCCATTCTTATGGTTGCCACCATAATGGAGAAACTCTACGGCACAGAATATGCATTAGAAAATATCTACTGCGCTCACTGGATGATTGCGCTATGGACAATTGCAACACTCTCTGCTATTGTATACATACTACAGCGCAAACTGCACAGGCAACCCGTAACCATGTGCCTGCATCTTGCATTTGCAATAATCCTTGCCGGCGCGCTCATAACACATATAACAGGCAAACAGGGACAGACTCACCTGCGAATGGGCGAATATACCAACCTGTGCGTGCTTGACAACGGTTCAACAGAAAAGTTACCATTCAGCATCTCCTTGCACAATTTTGAGGTAATACAGTATGCCGGCACACAAGCACCCATGGATTTTGTGAGCACTATCGTAATTTATGACAACGGGCGTACAGAGGGAAAGGTTTCAATGAACAACATATTCAAGTACCGCGGATACCGTTTTTACCAGTCAGGTTACGACAACGACCGCAAGGGCACATTCCTGGCCATTTCGTACGACCCGTGGGGAATAGGTATCACTTACGCAGGATATTTGCTTCTGTTGCTGTCCATGCTGTTGTTCTTTACCCAGCCGGGCAGCCATTTCCGCACCGCTTTGCGCAAAGGGGCTACAGTTCTTCTCTTCTGCTCTTTTGCCACTGCTGCAAATGCCCAAGAAAGACCACAAACACTGCCACAGGAGGTTGCCGAGAAGTTCTGCGACATTCATGTATGCTACAACGACCGCATCTGCCCTTTGCAGACACTGGCCATTGACTTCACGACAAAGGTATACGGCAAAAGGAACTACAAGGGCTACACAGCCGAACAAGTCCTCTGCGGCTGGTTCTTTTTCTATGATGAGTGGAAGAAAGAACCCATGATAAAAATTAAGGGCGATGAGGTAAAGAGTGCGCTTGGAATTGACAACGACTATGCTGCACTGACCGACTTTACAGACCGTAACGGATATAAACTGCAAAGTGTACTGCGCAATAAAGACAACCACAACTTAAAGGAGTTTGCCGCAGCAAACGAAAAATTCAACATAATAAGCATGCTATACACCGGTACCTTGTTGAAAATCTTCCCACACGCCGTCACAAACGAAGAGGTTACATGGTACTCCTTTGCCGAAACATTGCCAGCCGGCATTCCTCATGACAAGCAGTTGTTCATTCTCAAGAGCATAAATCTTATTGCCGAAAAGGTTGCAATGCGCGACAATGAAAGCATAAAGGCAATAACAGCAAAGATAAGGAAATACCAAGTAAAGAACGGTGGCGAAAGCATTCCCACTGATTCCACATTCAAAGCCGAAAAGATATACAACAGCATAAACTTCAACCGCCCGCTTGCAATGGCATGCCTCACAGCAGGAATCTTACTTTTTCTTGTTCTCTGTATCAGTACAAAAGAGAGCAAGACAAAGTACATTATAACTGTTGTTCTAAAAGGTGTTGCATGGAGCATTGCTGCATACCTCACATTGCAGATTGCACTGCGCTGGCATATTAGCGGACACATTCCGCTGTCCAACGGGCACGAGACAATGATATTCATGGCATGGTGCGGCATGCTGCTCACTCCCTTATTTGGTGACAGAAAGAGGATGATGCTGCCTTTCGGCTACATAGTGTGCGGATTCACACTACTTGTGGCCACAATGGGCGAGGCGACACCGCAGATTACCCCGCTGATGCCCGTTCTGCAATCGCCTCTGCTGTGCATACATGTACTGGTTATAATGATTTCCTATACTTTGTTGGCATTTACCATGCTAAATGGCATTGCGGCACTGATAATGCACACAACACGCAAAGATGCACAGAAAGAAATTGCAGAGTTGCAACGGACAAGCATCCTCATGCTCTACCCTGCCCTGTTCTTGCTCACCGCCGGCATTTTCATTGGTGCCGTGTGGGCAAACGTATCGTGGGGTCGTTACTGGGGTTGGGACCCCAAGGAAGTGTGGGCGCTAATCACAATGCTCGTCTACAGCGCCGCACTGCACAGCGGCTCAATAAAGGCAATGCGCCGCCCAATGTTCTTCCATACATACTGCGTACTTGCATTCCTTACCGTACTCATCACCTATTTTGGCGTGAACCTCATCCTCGGCGGCATGCACAGTTACGCGTGATGAAAACGAGAACATCAGTTGCAAAAAGAAGGTGACCCAAAAGTCTCCTTCTTTTGTATGAGGCGTGAATAAAAAGTAAAGTTCAAGACTTGTGAAGGCTTCAAAACCGGAGTTTACTAAACGTAAATGAGGATTGCCCAATCAGCCACAACAACACAGTTATCGCGCTTTTAAACAATCACGTTATATTATTTCGGCGTATGTTCCGAAGTACCTGAACTTCTCACCGCACTCATGAAGCTCGCACATGAGGGAAAGGAACTCGTCGCTGTATACAGAAGCCTCAATATCAAAATAAAAACGATATTCAAATTCGCGCTCGGGAATTTGACGGCTCTCGAGCTTCACAAGGTTTACACCTGTTGCGTTGAAACGCGACATTATGCGGAAGAGAGTGCCGGGACGATTGGGTATGTCTATCATGACACTGGTACGGTCGGCACCGGAATAGATTTTGGGTTCTTTGGCAATGCAGATGAAACGGGTGTAGTTGTTGTCACGGTTTTGTACCGATGATTTTATTACCTGCATCTGGTAAAGTTCGGCGCAAAGGCGTGAAGAGAGCGATGCCTTGGTGGGGTCTCCGCCTTGGGCCACCATGCGGGCAGCCTCAGCCGTATTCTCGCAGGCGATTACACGCACGTTCTTCAAGGAACCAAGGAACTCAGAGCACTGGTTTATTGCCTGTTGGTGTGAATATATTTCACGGATATCCTCGAGTTTTGCTCCGGGAACTCCAAGGATTGCATGGTCTACTTTAAGGCGTACTGCGCGTACAATGTTTACGTTATACTCGGATAGAAGGTCGTAGATAGCATTTACCGAACCGGCAAGCGAGTTCTCAATGGGCAGAACGCCGAACTCGCACAGACCGCTGTTTACAGCCTTGAATACACCCTCAAAATTGCTCATGTACATTATTCCGGGCAGGTCGAAAAGACGCTCCGAAGCAAGGTGGGCGTATGAACCCTCGCAACCGGCACATGCTACTGATGCACGTTTGGGGAATGGCTGCGGAGGCACAGACGCAATGTTCTTGAAATAATTGAAGAACTCGCTACCCTCGGAGAGCATGCGTGTCTCGTATGATTCGCTGAGGTCAAAGATTGTACGGTAGAGTGTGCGGCCATAGCCCTCAAATTCCGGACCAAGGCGCTTAGACACATTGTGAAGCACCGTGCGTGCACGTGACGGATGGTAAACGGGAAGATTGTTCTCCTTCTTGTATTTGCCTATTCCCGATACCACCTGCATGCGACGTGCAAAGAGGTCGCACATCTGGGTATCAATCTCATCTATTTCCTGACGTAGTTTGTCTAAATCCATATTATATTGTTTTTATTGTTTTTCTAATATCCTTTTGAGATGTTTCGCTTATGCTCAACATGACAAATACCACTAACCCACAACTCCGCCAAGCGCTGCAAAATCCTCAAAGAAAGAGGGGTAAGATTTTTCCACACAGCCAGCATCCTTTATTATTGCAATGCCATTGGAGAGCGTTGAGAGCACTGTTGCCGACATTACGATACGGTGGTCGCCGAAACTATCGACAGGCGCAACAGGATAAGGCTCGCCACCATAAACTGTAAAAATATCTTCGCCTATGACAGAACTTATACCAAACGAGGAAAGCACGCTCTTCATTGCAGCGAGACGGTCACTCTCCTTAAAGCGCAATCGCCCTACATTAGTAAAGATAGTCGCTCCCTGTGCCACAGCAGCAGCAACTGAGAGAATAGGCACAAGGTCAGGAGTGTCCATACAATCAAGTTCTGCACCGAAGAGGTGTGACGGCATTGCAACAACTCTATCATCTGCAACGGAAATGAAGGCACCCATGCTACGCAAATGGTCTATTATTGCACTATCGCCCTGCAGAGATTCATTGTTCATTCCGCAAATTGTCAACGGGTGCTTGCCTATGACACCTGCCACTACCCAGAATGCAGCCGAAGACCAGTCGCCCTCAACCACCACACGCCGGGGCATGCGGTAATGCTGGTTGCCTTTTATTCGGAATATATTATTCCTGCGCTCTATCTGTATACCGGCCACACGCAAGGCATCTATTGTCATATCAATATATGAGGCGCTTGTAAGGTCACCTGTAACCTCTATTTCACTATCAACAGCGGCCAAAGGCAATGCGAAAAGCAAACCCGTGAGATACTGTGACGATACATTCCCAGGCAAAGAGAACTTGCCGCCCTGTAAAACACCTTTGCATGTGACAGGCAGTTCATCGGCAGAGTGGCGTTCAAAGCAGACTCCATGCGCAGAAAGGACATCGGTAAGCGCACCCATAGGGCGCTGCGGCAACTTGCCTGCACCGGTGAATGTAGCATCTGCACCAAGTACAGCTGCAACAGACATTAGGAAACGGAGCGTTGAACCACTCTCGCCACAATCGAGTATTCCGCCTTTTACGTCCTCTATTGGCAGAACATCAAAAACACCCGATGAAAAGGTTATTTTTGCTCCAAGCGCATTGAGGCAGCGCATGGTTGCCATGATATCATCATTCACGCTACTGCACACTATTGAACAGGGTTCTGTACCCAACGCTGCACAAATTAGCAAGCGGTGCGCCTGCGACTTTGACGGAGGCGGGGCAATCGTTCCTTGAAGTATACCGTGCACGTGCTTTTCCATTATACAATAACCTTTGTGAGTAACACACCAAGTTCCTTGACCGGCAGGGTAACAAGGAGACACTCGCCCACAGAACGCGGCAACACCACTGAAATTTTGTCGCCACGACGTTTCTTGTCAGATAACAAGGCATCATATACCTCTTTGGCACTATATGGGCAACCAATATCAAAGCCATACTGCACAAGCAGTGCCGAGAGTTCATCGGCCACATCACACAGCCCGCATAGCGGAGCCATACGCGCAGCAATTACCATACCCTTTGCCACTGCCTCGCCATGGGAAACAGCGAAATTGCTCAATTTTTCAATGGCATGCCCGAAAGTGTGCCCAAAATTCAGCAGTCCGCGTATGCCGTTGTCAAATTCATCCTGCTGCACTACATCACGCTTTATTTCGACACAACGTGCCACAACCGCTTCGCGTTCAAAAGGCAACGTATGCAAAGTTCCGTAGAGCCTGCTGTCAAGAATCATGCCATATTTTATAACCTCGGCACAACCGTCACGGTAAATGTCAGCAGGGAGAGTATCCATAAGGGCTGTATCGCAGCACACGAGCGACGGCTGATAGAAACTGCCAACAAGGTTCTTTCCCGCAGGAATATCTATTGCAGTCTTTCCGCCGACAGAACTATCCACTGCCGCAAGCAGTGTTGTCGGTACTTGAACATATTTTACACCCCGCAGATAAAGCGATGCCGACAAACCGCCGAGGTCACCCACCACGCCGCCGCCAAAAGCAATAACGGCATCACTGCGCGTGAACTGCCCGGCAGCCATAAAATCAAGGAATGCCAACAGACTGCTGGCACACTTTGATGCTTCGCCGGCTGGAATGACATATTTGCATGCATTGTAACCGGCTGCGTTAAGGTGTTCCATTATAGCATTGCCATAGAGCGCATCGACATTGCTGTCAGTAAGCACTGCCAAACGGCAATCACCAAGCAACGGGCGTATGAATTCTCCCAACCTTGCAAGAATACCGCGCCCTATGAGAATATCGTAACAGCGCGAAGCCTCAACGTGTATTGTTCTATATTCCATGCTCTATTTTTCGGCCTCTTCTTTTGCGATTCTGCCGTCACGCAGCAAACCACACAGGGTATCGGCATCATTGTGAGCAATGGCCTCGCGATACTCCTGAAGAGAGTTTATCAATAAATCAAGTTCATTCAACAGATGCTCCTTGTTTTCAAGGAACAGTTCGGTCCACATATTCTCATTCAGACGCGACACGCGTGTAAAGTCACGGAAACTGCCGGCACTATATCCTCTGTGGGATTTTGCCGACGGACTCTTTATGAAGGCATTGGATACAACGTGGCACATCTGCGATGTGTATGCAATCATCCGGTCATGGAAATCGGCTGTCGTAACGACAAATTTCTTGAACCCTAACGGAGCCAAAGCCTGCTTCACACGGTCAAGCAGTGCGATGTCATCGTGCACCGGAGGCACCATTATGAAAGAGGCACCGTTGTAAAGTGTATCCTTGGAATATTTATAGCCTGAATATTGCAAGCCTGCCATGGGGTGGCCTCCAACGTATGTAAAGCCATACTCGGCGGCGAGAGCAAAGCCCTTCTCGCACACAGCACGTTTCGTACCGCAGAAATCCACGACAAGGGTCTTGAGAGATATGCCGGCAGCATTCTCGTCCATGTATCCTATAACTGCCTGCGGAGTCGCAGTGAGCAGCAACAGGTCGCACTTGTGAACATTGCTGTGCGAAAGCAGTGCATCGACAACGCCCTCCAGTTGGGCATAGCCGACTATCTGCCTGTTTATATCATGGGCATATACAGTGTGACCGCCTGCCTTGAATGCCTTGGCTGCCGAACCGCCGATAAGCCCTAAGCCAACAATACCTACAATCATAATCAATGCATTATGCCACGTATTTCACGCACACGTTGGGCAACCTCGTCAAACTGCTCGGGAGTGAGCGACTGCGCACCGTCACAAAGCGCACACACAGGGTTATTGTGTACCTCGATGATAAGACCGTCTGCACCGGCTGCCGTTGCGGCACATGCCATTGGACGTACAAGGCGCGAAACTCCTGTCGCGTGACTCGGGTCAACAACTATAGGCAAGTGTGTGAGCCCTTGAAGCACAGGCACGGCTGCAAGGTCAAGCACGTTACGGGTGTAGTTGTCATAACTGCGGATGCCGCGCTCGCAGAGAATAACCTGCTCATTGCCCTCAGACATAATGTACTCTGCACTCATAAGAAGTTCCTTTAAAGTTGCCGAAAGACCGCGTTTGAGAAGGATTGGCTTATTGCAACGACCAAGTTCCTTGAGCAACTCAAAATTCTGCATATTGCGCGCACCCACCTGAATGATGTCTACATCGGCAAAAAGGTCAAGATGCGAAGCACTCATAATCTCAGTAACGATTGGCAAACCTGTTGCCTCACGCGCTTTCAGCAGAAGTTGCAGGCCCTCGGCACGCAGACCTTGAAAATCGTATGGCGAAGTACGCGGCTTAAACGCACCGCCGCGAAGAATATTCGCGCCCGAAGCCTTTACTGCATGCGCAACGGCAAGTATCTGTTCTTCGCTTTCTACCGAACAAGGGCCTGCCATTATTGCAAAATTACCGCCACCGATTTTAACCTGATTCTCGCCCTTGCCAACTGTAACAACAGTATCTTCGGGGTGGAAACTGCGGTTAGCACTCTTGAACGGGTCGGTTATGCGTGTAACGCGGTCAACTATTTCAAGACCAGCAAGTAGGTCAATATCTATCTTGCGGGTATCGCCAATGAGGCCTATGACTGTTTGCATCTCACCCTCAGAAACATGCACCCTAACATTCTGCGACTCCAGCCAATGGATAAGGTTATCCTGCTGAGCCTTAGTTACTCCATGTTTTAAAACTGCTATCATAATTAGTTATAATTTACTTGGTATATATTGTAATCTGCAAATTTACAAAGAAACTTCAAAAATCCTATATTTATTATAAAATTGCACATCGTTAATCTATAATTTTGCAAACAATTAATGGATTTTTACGAATTTTTGTAAAAACACACCCTGCCATCTCAACAATTGCAAAAAGGAGGAATCTCAAAATACCACGGCATAGTCGTATTTGGAACTATTTAACCTGAGTTCAAAATAACAAATTATATTGAAATTCCGCGTGTTTGTCATCCCGACAGAGCGGAGCGACGAGGGATCTCTAAATCGCGAAATAACAGAGATTCCTCACACAAGGTTCGGAATGACAAAACTCCCTTCCCCTACGGGTACTCCCTCTTTAAAAAGCGGGAGAGTAGTTGTGCCGCGTGGGTTACGGCAAGGCTGCATTATCAATGAATCTCAAAAAAAACGCATTGACAGAGATATCTCACATACGTTCGAAACGACAAGTACGCGAAAACCGCAAGCATTGTCATTCTATATTTGCACTGTCATTGACTCGTTTTGCTTTTCGCAACCCAAACGGCATAAGTTAAACTCCTCCTCTGCCTGAGGGGAGGTGCCAGTTTACTGGCGGAGGGGTGGGAGTGCTACGTTTGACCTGTTGCTGCAAAACTC
>JAZNDZ010000083.1:0-9861 GCA_045588345.1 Bacteroidaceae bacterium | reverse complement strand
AATGAGACTATTGTATCACCTATCTGTACCATAATATCAACGGGAATGGCTAAAAAGCAATCTGCTGCGTTACACGAAACCCCAAACATCCTCATTTACTTTAGTAAACTGCGGTATTTGGGGTTTCGCAAGCCTTGCATCTTCTCTTTTTATCCTATTCCCTGTTTTGGAAGGATTTTATTTCTTTTATTTTTAAATCAACGCCTTGCCGGTCATGTCGGCAGGAGCCTCCAAGCCCATGATTTTGAGAATTGTAGGCGCAACGTCGGCCAAGATTCCATTCTCAATCGTAGCGTTCTCTCTGTTTGTCACATACACGCAAGGAACAGGGTTCAACGAGTGTGCTGTGTTGGGCGAACCGTCGGCATTGACTGCATTGTCGGCATTACCGTGGTCGGCAATGATGATTGACTCATAGCCATGGCTGCGTGCTGCCTCAATAACATCCTTCAGGCAAGCATCTACAGCAAGCACAGCCTTCTCTATCGCGCTGTACACGCCGGTGTGACCCACCATGTCGCCATTTGCGAAATTAACCACGATGAAATCGAACTTTTCGCTATTGATTTCGTTCACAAGTTTCTCCTTCACCTCGTATGCACTCATCTCGGGCTGAAGGTCGTATGTGGCAACCTTTGGAGAAGGAACAAGGATGCGTTCCTCACCGTCGTACGGAGCCTCACGGCCACCGTTAAAGAAGAATGTGACGTGAGCATACTTCTCTGTCTCTGCAATGTGCAGCTGCTTCATGCCCTGCTTTGCTATATACTCGCCAAGAGTATTCTCCACGTTCTCCTTATCGAAGAGGATGTACACACCGGTGAACTTTGCATCGTACGGTGTCATGCAGTAATACTGCAAACCGGGAATTGTGTGCATGCCCTCGGCAGGCATATCCTCCTGTGTGAGGACTATTGTAAGTTCCTTTGCACGGTCGTTGCGGTAGTTGAAGAAAATTACTGCATCGCCCTCGCCAATGCGGCCGTCGAAATTGCTGTTCACTATAGGCTTGATGAACTCATCGGTTACGCCTTCCTCGTATGACTCCTTGACTGCAGCAACCATGTCTGAAGCCTGCTTGCCCTCGCCGCCCACAATGAGGTCGTATGCAATCTTGACGCGCTCCCAACGTTTGTCGCGGTCCATTGCGTAGTAACGGCCGATGATTGTAGCCAGTTTGAGATTCTTTGCAGTGAGTTGCTCGATAAAGCCCGCACCGCTCTTGGGGTCGGTGTCACGACCGTCCATAAAACAATGTACGTATGCATTCTCAACACCCTGCTCAACGGCAAACTTGTACATTGCCTCAAGGTGCTCAAGCGAACTGTGCACACCGCCGTCCGATGTCAAACCCATGAAGTGCAGTTTCTTGCCGTTTTTCTTCGCATACTCCACAGCCTCGACCAGACGAGGATTCTTTGCTATCGAACCGTCGGCAATCGCACGGTTTATTTTGAGAAGGTCCTGATAGACCACGCGACCGCCACCGATATTCAGGTGACCGACCTCACTGTTGCCCATCTGGCCTGCAGGGAGACCTACATTCTCACCGCTTGCCTGAAGCTGCGAATTAGGAAAAACAGAAACCAAATAATCCCAATATGGAGTAGGAGTATTAAAAATAACGTCACCTTTACCATGATTACCGACGCCCCAACCGTCAAGTATTACCAATAATGCTTTGTTTGCCATAATATCTTATCTTTTAGTATTTGCGAATAAACGCCAGCGCCAATATTCAACGGCAGTCTCTGGCAATTTGATTGCAAAGATACGACTTTTATTTTGTTAAAGAGAATTACCGCTGAAGAAAAAATGCGAAATATTAAGAAGTTGTTTGAATTTCTCTCAAATATAATGTTTATACCATGTACAACAGAAGAGAAGTAAATATTAATTAAATTATCTAAACTGGGTATGTTTTATAGATAAAAAGAGTACCTTTGCACATTATGCATCCATTGGAGATTTTTAAATACTGTCCAAAATGCGGCAGCGCATGCTTCGAGCGCAACGATTTCAAGTCGAAACGTTGCGGCAGTTGCGGTTTTACATACTACCTGAACCCATCGGCAGCCACCGTTGCCGTAATAACAGACGGCAACGGCAACATTCTCGTGGCAACCCGTTCCAAAGAACCCGCCAAGGGCACTTTGGACCTGCCGGGAGGATTCTGCGACTTTGGGGAGAGTGCCGAGGAAGGCGTTGCACGCGAGGTATCAGAGGAAACCGGGCTGAAAGTTACTGCAACCAAATACCTGTTCAGCATTCCTAATGAGTACAACTATTCGGGAATGACAATACCAACCATGGACATGTTCTTTGCATGCAGCGTAGAGAGATGCGATACACTACGCGCCGATGACGATGTAGAGGAACTGCAATGGATAAGCCTGGAGAAGATTGACAGCAACCTGTTCGGGCTGCGCTCGATAAGGGAAGGCATAGAAAGACTGAAAAAGAGCAGACTGCTTCTCTAACGGGTTTTTATCATACAAAAAAATGACACAGCACAAAGAAATAACATTAGATAAATGATGAAAAAGAATCTTATCCTTTTGCTGCTTGCCGCAGCCGGGATGTTTGCCACAGCACAGACATCGGGCCAGGCCGGGTATATAAAGCAAATCATCGCCGAGTGCCATAGGCTTCACTCCGACGGCGAATATGCTGCAGCACTGACACTTATTGAGAAAATAGACCCAAGCAACCTTGACGAGAGGACTTGCCAGGAGTTTGAACTTTTGAGGGCGCTCGCAACATTCGGCAACGACCACCGCGCCGGCAAAGAACTGATGATGGAATATATAGCCGACTACCCCAACAGTTCACATAAAGAGTTGCTGAGCAGCTACATTGCACAATCGCACTACTTTGACGGCGACTTTGCGGGTGCTTGTGCACTTTTCGCCGACAGCAAACTAAGCCGCCTTGCCACCGAGGAACGCGAGAAGGCCATGTTCTACTATGCCCTTGCAATGTTTGAGAACGGCGAGGAGAGCAGTGCCGTAGATTTGCTGATGCGCCTGAAGGCGAGCGGCGGCAAACAGGCCGTAGATGCCACATTCCACCTTGCGACAATAGACTATGACAATGGGAAACTCGATGAGGCCCGCAAAGGCTTCAAGAGCATACAGATGGTGGATAAATATTACCTTGACATTCCATACTACCTTGCAGGCATAGAACTGAAGAACGGCAACAACGAGGCCGCACGGAACATTGCCGAGAGATTTATTGCCGACCACGGCGACAAACTACAGGGAGTGAGGATGCAACAGATTTTGGGTGCCATAGAGTTCAATGAAGGCAACTACGAAGCCGCAATCGACATTCTTACAGAGTACACCGGCAACTACCCCACACCACAGCGCATCGCATTCTACCAGCTTGCGCTCAGCCTTTACAAACAAGGAGACTTTGACACCGCGAAAGGACTGCTCGACCAGTGCACCACACTTGATGACGAGGTTACACAGAATGCGTTTTTGCACAAAGGCATGATAGCCCTTGAGCAGAACGACATGAACGGGGCACGCCTGGCATTTGAACTGGCATCGCAAATGACACACAATGACGTAATTCGCGAAGAAGCACTGTACAATTATGCGCTGTGCCTGCACAAGGGCAACCATTCGGCATTCGGTGAGGGGGTAAAGACATTCGAGAGATTTCTCAATGAGTACCCCGATTCAAGACATGCCTCAACAATTGCCAAACAACTGGTTGACGTGTACATGAACACAAAGAACTACGACGTTGCTCTGAATTCTATAAACAAGATTAATGACCCGTCAAGAGACATTCTGAGGGCGAAACAGAAAATCCTTTACCGCCTTGGCGTGCAGGAGTTCATCAACGGTGACCACCGCAAGGCAATAGAGTACATGGACCGTTCGCTTGAACTGTCGGAATATGACGAAGAAACGAAGGCCGATGCTCTGTTCTGGAAAGGCGAGGCACTTTACAAACTGGGCGACTACAGCAATGCCGAAAGGCAATTCCGCCAGGTTGCTGCCATGATTGGAAACTACCGCAACAAGGCACTCTACAACATCGGCTACATACAGTTCCAGAATCAGGATTACAACAGCGCCCGCGAAACATTCAGCAGATATGTAAACAACGCATTGGGCGAAAGCAGCGAGGTTGTGGCCGATGCTCACAGCCGCATTGGCGACTGTTACTACTACCAGCGCCAGTTCGCAAAAGCAAAACAGCACTACGACAAGGCTTCGGATGTGGATATACAGAATGCCGACTATTCACTGTTCCGTTCGGCCATAACCATGGGAATGGCAAAGGCATTCTCATCAAAGGCCGAGACCCTGCATAAACTAATTGCAGAACACCCGAAAAGCACATATGCCGAACAGGCATACTATGAATTAGGCCGCGCCTATGTCGAGCAGGGCAAGTTCAATGAAGCCATTGCCACATTCGACAAACTGGCCGAGGAGTTCCCCGCAAGTTCGCTGGCACGCCGCGCAGCAACGGAAAAAGCCATGATATACAACAACAATGGCGATTACAAAAATGCCATAAGCGCATACAAGGCTATAATTGAGCAGTACCCGCACAGCGACGAGGCGCAGATTGCGCTGCAGGACCTGAGAAACATATATGTCGAGCAGGGCAAGGTAAAGGAATATGCCAACTATGTCGCCAACACCGAAGGGCTCAAGAGAATAAACAGCAACGACCTTGACACGCTTGCATACACCACGGCCGAGAGACTCTACAGTAAGAAAGACTTTGAGAAGGCCAGGTTACAGTTCCAAGACTACCTGAACGAGTTCCAGCAAGGTTCTTTCAGGCTCAACAGCCACTACTATCTTGGACTGCTGCAATACCAAGAAAAGGATTTCGACAGCGCGATAACAAACTTTGAGACCGTAATCGGTTACCCGAACAACAAGTTCAGCGAAGAGGCTTTGATACGCGCCGGCGAGATATACTACCACAAGCAGAAGTACGAAAAGGTGATAGCCACATTCAAACAGGTTATAGGAATGACACTGGACGAAAAGCGCCGTAGCACCGCGCACATGAACATAATACGTGCGGCAAGGAAAACCGGCAACCACGAGGAGGTCATCAACAGCGCAGCCCATCTTGCCGGCAACAGCAGTATAGAACCGGCATGGCAACGTGAAGCCACCTTTGCGCGTGCAAATGCATACATTGCACTGGGCGACATTGAAAAGGCTATGGCCGACCTTGAACCGCTATCAGAGGATACCCGCACAAAAGAGGGTGCCGAGAGCAAATATATCCTTGCCAACCTGTTGTTCGAGGGCGGGCAATATGAGCAGTGCGAAGAAGAAATCTTTGAATACATTGACATGAGCACTCCGCATGCATACTGGCTGGCACGCAGTTTTGTGCTTTTGGCCGACATGTATGTAAAGGAGGGCAGAACAATGGAAGCAAAGGAGTATCTTGTATCATTGCAGAACAACTACGATGCCGACGATGATATAAAGGATATGATACAGGAACGCCTGTCAAAGTTAGGAAACAGCAATAACGAGTAACCATGAAAAAGAGTATATTATCCATTGCAGCAATATTGCTGTCATGCACAGTGCTTGCACAGAACGACACACTCAGAGCCGTTGTTAATGTAAACAACGAGTACACCCCTGTACTCATAAAGGTTGACAAGAAGAACTTTGTACCTTCGAACAGTAGCAAGTCAAAAAAGAGCACACCAAAGTACAGGTTCACATCCGAGGCCATGCCTTTCAACGGTTTTGTCAGCGAGAGGAACAACAAGGAACTCATAAAAGAGGAGGAGAACCCATACAAAGGATATGCCAGAGCCGGATACGGCATAGGAGGCATGGCTGACCTGAAAGCAGCCTACCGCACCCGACTGGGCGAGAGAGACCTCATAAAAGCCACGGCATCGCTTGACGGTTACATGACCGATATTGACAGAATTGAGAACAACAGCAGTTGGGAGTCACGAATGTACAACAGCAACATCGCTGTCGGGTACACACACCTGTTCGACGGAGTGAAGTTGAATGTGACAGGAGAATTCAATAACCGCCTGTTCAACTACCAGAGCATGGGAACAGCCGACAATGATACCGACAAGCAGAACAGCAAGGAACTCGGTATACGTATTGACGGAGCCACTATTGCCCGGGACGGCTATGGATACCGCTTTGACGCAGGTTTTGCAAACAACAGCCGCAAATACTCGGCCGGCACCGACAACGGAATAAACGAAAGCCGCATAAAAGCCGGTGGTGCCGCGTGGTACAACTTTGGGCATGATGAGGGCGGAGTAGGCATTGCCGCTGATGTTGAGACATTCCTGTACAACAAAGCCCTGCGCGATGCCAAGAAACCATTCGACAACTACATTTCGGTAGATGCCAACCCCTACGTGAGTTTCATTCTCAAAGGCTGGGACATACGTTTGGGTGCAAAGATGAACATACTCACAGGCAATGGAGCAAGGCTGGCATTTGCACCGGACGTAAAGATTGCAACAGACCTCACAAAGAATATCTCTTTCTTTGCAAAGGCTACAGGCGGGCGCACAGAGAACAATTTCTCAAGATTGGAGAGCATATCGCCCTATTGGAACTTAGACGAGGCAAGCAACGGCCAGTTGAAACCTACATATAAGGTAATTGATGCTGTAAGTGGAGCAACCATTACATACAAGTCGCTATCGGTAGACCTTTCTGCCGGATACGCTTATACAAAATACGATGTACTTCAAACATTCGAGGCTACAAGTTCAACTGTGTACAGCATTATATATACAGGCCTTGTGCAGGACGACACCCACAACGCACACGCATCAATGCGCATAGGATATGACCTTGGCGGCTGGCTTAAAATTGCCAGCGATGCGCGCTACGACTACTGGAAATGCGGCACAAAGGAACTGTTGGCCATGAGGCCTGAATTTACATTCAAGCTAAACGCAGAGTTGAAGCCTATTAGAGGGCTTACCCTGAATGCCATATACGATTTCACTTGCTATACCAAATGTGACGGCAACAAAAGAATAAGCAGCAAGAACGACCTTGGCATTAGAGCAAGTTATGAAGTTCTCCCCTGGCTGGGAGTGTACCTTCAGGGAAACAACTTGCTGAACGACAGTTATTATGAATATGCAGGCTACAAAGCACGCGGCATCAGAGGCCTGCTCGGTGCAACAATGAGTTTCTGACATATTTAAATATGTATACACACTGCGGGCGGCAAATTTGCCGCCCGCAGTGTGTATAAGCAAGCCGGAAAGGAGAAAACCCAATCCCTGTCACAACTGTTATCCAAGGTAAGCCATCAACTTCTCATAGTTCTTCTGTTTTGTTGCCTTCTGAATAAGGAACCAGTCAATAATAGCCGGCACATAGGCAAACCAAATAGTCAGATAACCGATAAGGACAAACATGAGCAAGAAACTGATAAAGCAGATAGATAAATTGATTATCAATTTTATTGCACCCCACATCGTATCTCCTATCATAAAGCGGTCAACGCCAAGACCACCCAGGAACAATGAAATAATCAAAATTGTAGTGGGATCCTTCAAATCTGCAGCAATAACCGCGCTGGCCTTTGAATCGTCGGCAGCAAGAAGCCTGCTACGCACTTCTTCAACACTCTCTGCCGGAATCATCTCCCTGATTGAAAAAAGGATATTGTCTACCTTCTGTGCATCCATAATCTAAGATTTTAATAATTTGTTAATATTCAAACGTTCACGAACTGCAAAGAAAAGAACTTTTTCCGAATAATTAAGAAACTGTTTAAATTTCTTTCAAAAAAATGATTACATTGCATGCTTGTACGATTATTTTCTATCTGGAATATTTTATTCTGAGGTTAATTTTACCCTTATTCAGTTACCTTGTATTCCTCTTGCAGTTGTTCTATCATGTTCTTTTGGTGGCCAAAAGAACGAAAAGCCAGTCCCTTTGATGAACGTACCAAACTATTAAACCACCAAGCTACAGCCCCAAGAGACTGCGGCAAGGTGGTTCTTTTTTCTTTATTTTATCGTAGGTCAGGACAGAAAAAGGTCGTCCAATATAACTTGCTGTTGAACACGCCCTCCATACATAGTGTGTGATACTCCAAGGGTCGCAGGAGGTGTGGCCGAAATTATTGTAGCCACTCAACTATTCAGACAATTTGAACCCAAGAAAGAGGAAAACTTAACCCTCCTTGAGAACTTGAGCAGAACAACAATCACAGAACAGCAGTTTTGTCAAATCATAGGTCGCTTGAGATTGTATCAAGCACTGCCGACAGAACAACAGAGAGAACTCCCGGAAGTAATCTTGGGAGACCAGGCTATTAACGCCGCAACAAGAAGCTATATCTCAAACCCAAACTTCGGCAAACGAGAGGGCGAGGATATAACCTGTTGGAATCTTATGCAGCTACTCAACGAAGCTGTTAAGGCGAGCTATATTATCCCCCGAGACTACCTTATTACATAGGCGGTTCCGGGGGGGTCTTCATTCAGCAACTTTGGGCTATGCTATTGTAAGATGTCTGCGACGGAGTGCTGTCAGTACGCTTTCCGAAGCAATTGGATTCAGCCCACGGAATGTTGTGCGGCTTTTTAGTTCCGCGAGTGACATAACAAGCAATAATTTTGCAATACATTCATCGGCAAATGAATTGCTTACAACATTTACACCAGTGAAGTCTAGCACAACGAAATCATTCTGCTCAATCAGTGGCTGCAAAGATTCACGCACACGCTTACCCAAAGGGCGTGTACCTAAATTCTCGCCGTATTCTCTAAAATTAAAAGTTACCATAGTTCAGTCAATTCATTGTCATTCAAGAATGTTTCATTATATTGTGCAGCCACATTAGCACGATTGGCAACAACATCAGCCGGATTAATCTCCTTGTTTGTATGAAGCTGTAGATAGACTATTGTGCCTTGCCAAAAGTCACTATCTTTTGTTTCTTCAACACCACCCTTTACTTGCATAGTGTGTTTACCGGAACGGACTTCAAAAACCAATCCTGCATCCCTTGCAAGCAGCGATGTTGAGTACAATCCGAATCCCATACCTTTACCGTCAGTAATGGCATCCTTGATACATATTTTCAACGCATCAGGTTCAGATATTCCGGCATATTCAGTATTTTCCGAGAGTGATGCCTGTACACCAATGCCATCGTCTGCCACCAAGAAGCTTAGAACATGGTTCGTAGAATCGTAGTGAGTGAGAACAGTACCAAGTTCTTTCCCGGAATGGGTTAGCACATTATCCAAAATTTCATAAAAACAATAACTCATAGCTTGCAACACAGTCGTTTCAATATCAATATACTGTGTAAGCACACCAACAACGCGTTGATATACATCGTAGATGTTCTTTTCATCAAAAACATCTATTGTAATATCATCACTTATTGATGAGAAATACTGTTTTATGAGTACAGATAGGTTCATACCAAATGTATAACAAATACTTATACTGCAAAGATATAATGAAAAACATCAAAAAATACAAACACCTCAAATATTTTTCAAAATATATGGTGGGAGTTATACGTTTCCAAACCTAAATAATCTTGCGAGATAATCAACCGATTTATCCCGCAAGATTATTATTTTGCCAAGCAATTTTTCTCACCAAAGTTATTAACACCAAATAATCGTTTGGTGTTATGTTTGATTTTATCAATTTGACTCAACAAGAGTTCATTCGTAAATTCAACTGTGAGGATGTTTGCTTGAGTTATCTTGAGGAAAGATTTTGGAACAATGTTCCTGTTTCTCCTTTTGACCCATCCTCAAAAGTATATAACTATGGCAATCATAAGTACCGATGTCGAAACACGGGCAAAAACTTTAATGTC
>JAZNDZ010000082.1:0-26088 GCA_045588345.1 Bacteroidaceae bacterium | reverse complement strand
GTTCTATCATGTTCTTTTGGCGGCCAAAAGAACGAAAAGCCCCGGCACAGAGTTCACCAGTCGCATGATGCTTTGCTCATGAATTGCCGTGCAATATCATTCGGTCACATCAGTAGTGCCGAAGAATGTTGCCAGCAACTTGTGAGCAGAAGGCTGTTGTGACTAATTTTTACGTGAGACGGGCGCTTTTGTAACTTTTCGCGCGACGAAAAGTTAAGATAGAACGACAACAGAAAGAATATACGATACCCGGTTAAGGGTAAGTTGTATTGAAGAATACAAGACCTGTGTTTATACCTATTTCAAACGTCATCAAAAAAAACTATATCCCCTGATTTTTGCAGGTGAATTTTCTTCGCTTTACTCATCTTGTATTACGCAGCAGTCATCAACCTTGATTGTTGACTTGTATTTTTCTTCAAGTCGTTCTATCATGTTCTTTTGGCGGCTATGAAAAAGCAAACCACACCTTTTTGCTACTGAACCACTGTTATATTGGATTTTAATCAGTACCTTTGCCGAACAGAACCGAAAGAGAACGACAAAGGTATGAAATACATTATACAATTTGGAATTATACTGTTCATATCCTTTATAGGAGAGATTCTTAACAATGTAATTCCACTGCCTGTTCCGGCAAGCATATATGGCATGATTATACTTTTCACAGCACTATGCACAGGAATATTGAAACTCTCACATGTAAAGGAAACAGGCAAGTTTCTCATTGCTATAATGCCACTGATGTTCATTGCACCGGCAGCCGGGCTCATTGAGTCATGGGACAAGATGCAGGATTTTCTTGTTGCAATAATAGTAATCTCCGTTGTATCGACCATTGCAGTAATTGCAGTTGCAGGTCATGCCACACAATTTATAATTAAATTGAAAGGAAAGGAGGAAAGGAAATGAGCAGCGTAATAAACGGTTCGCTTTTCTTTGGGGCCACATTGAGCATAATTGCATTCACGATAGGCACTTTTGTAAAAAGAAGATTCAACATCTTCATTTGCAACCCGTTGCTGCTTGCAATAACCATCACTATTGCTACTCTGCTGGTACTTCGCATAGAATACAGCACGTACAACGAGAGTGCAAAATATATCACCTATCTGCTTACACCAGCAACGGTTGCCCTTGCAATTCCTTTATACGAGCAGCTGATATTGCTCAAAAAGAACATTATAGCAATTCTGACAGGCATTTTATCAGGGGTGCTTTGCAGCGGATTCTCTATTTTTGCTATGGCACTGCTGTTCAGACTTGACCACACACAATATGTGACTCTGCTACCGAAGTCAATCACAACAGCCATTGGACTTAGCCTTTCGGCAGAACTTGACGGATATGTCGCAATAACAGTATCGGCAATAATCTTTACTGGACTAATAGGCAATATTGCAGGAGATGTTATATGCCGCATGTTAGGAATAAAGCACCCTATAGCCAAAGGTATTGCCATTGGAACCGCAACACATATAATGGGCACATCAAAAGCCATGGAAGTTGGAGAAGTAGAAGGAGCCATGAGCAGTTTATCGGTCGCTGTTGCAGGCTGCATGACTGTTGGTGCAGCAATATTGTTCGAATGGTGGATATAATTATTTTTACGCCAAGGAATTTGCAGATAAAAGCAAAATTGCTACCTTAGCAGATATTTTCAAACCCCAAACGTCTTTACCATGATTATTGCAGTTGATTTTGACGGGACTATTGTTGAGCACAAGTACCCGGAGATTGGCCGTGAGCGCCCGTTTGCCACAAGCACTTTGCGAAAACTTATCGAGGAACAGCACCGATTGATACTGTGGACAGTACGGCGCGGTAAAGAACTTGAGGAAGCCGTAAACTGGTGCAAAGAGAGAGGCGTAGAGTTCTATGCGGTAAACAGAAGTTATCCTGAGGAGGTCATTGAAGAAAATAAAGCATGCTGTAAAGTAAATGCAGACCTGTTCATTGATGACCTTAACCTTGGCGGATTGCCTGATTGGAGCACGATATATAAAATGATAAGCGAAGGGAAGAAATGGAGCGATATATATGCCCGGCATCAAGATAAAGAGACCGAAGAACCTAAAAGAAAAAAAAGAGGCTGGTTCTGGTAATAAACTGTCTGAATATGTAGAACACAAACGGTTTCTATAAGATTCTTAGAAATTTAATCAGATTCAAATTCCCATTAAACAAATAGTCCCTGCGCGCAGGGACTATTTGTTTAATGGGAATTGTAAAGGATTACCAGCAGAATCCGGCACCGACGAAGTGCATCTTATCACCAAGTACATCAGCCGACTCGTTATTGAATGTATAACGGTACTGGAATGTGTACTTTAATGTAATATGCCAGAATTTTATAATTGCACCGACTTCAGGTGAGAACGCATGATACCAATCAAGTTTATAATCAATATCGTCACTGCTTTCACCCGGCAGTTTGTCATCGTCTTCTATAAAACTACCGCCACCAGTGTAACCAACGCCTACAAAGAACCAGAACGGTCTTATTATTCTGCGTGTCAAACCGAAAGACAAGTTAGCCTCTCCATACTTTGTCGGGTCCTTCTCCGATTTTGGGAACTCAAGAATCTCGGGATTGACTCTTAATGTGAAGTAACCGCCAACTTTGCGTTTTATACATTTACCGAAAGAAAGACCGATATTTACATCCTTGTTCCACTCATATACCAGGAAACGGTCATGATTTGACAAGGCGCTGAGCTCATTCTTGATGAGAATGACCTTCTCATTGGCAGCGGATGCTTGCTGGCACCCCATTTCAAGTACCTTATTATAATACTCCAAAGCCTTCTTGCGCTCTTTGTTGTAATACAAATCCTCGGCCATTGAGAAGTTGATTTGACAATCATTCTGATATCGGGTGATACAGTCCTGGAGTTTTCCCTGTACATTCAAATCCTCAGGATTCATCTTAAGGACACCATTATAATACTTATAGGCATCAAGATATTTTGATGAGGCAAAAAGTTCCTCAGCTAAATCGCGCCATTTGAGTATTGTGTCTATCGCCTCAATTTTTCTATCCACGCTCTGCTTGTATGTTTCATATTCAGGAAACTCCTTACAGATGAGATACTGGTGCTTTGCCTCATCGTACATAGCATTAGAGAACAAGTCGTCGCCGCTATAAACACTCTTATAATATGGATTCTTCGCTTTTATGTACTTGTTTGTAACCTGGAATTCCTTGAGGGTGCTTTTAGGGAAATTGAAATCAAAGATAGTGAACACATCGAAACCGTCACAATAGATTTCAAGGATACGGCCATCGTATGATGTACCTCGGCCGTCTGTCGGAAATACAATCTCATAGGCCTTACGTCCTGCAGTGTAGACCTCCTCCTGTGAAATGATATCATCATAAGCAGATTTGAAGGTGAGAATCAAGGATGAATCGCAATAGAAGATTGCCTTCATCTCGTTGCGGTCTTCACAGGCATATACACCACCCTCGTCACCTGATTCGGTAACCTCAAGTTTCATCTGCGCATTACAAACGAACGGCAGCAGCAAAAGTAAAAGTAATAATGAACGTTTCATTTTTTTTATCGTTTAATATTGAATGATTTTAATGTGAATATCTCGTTGCGATCAATTGGTTTGCCATCGTATTTGTCTGGTTGCCATGTGCGAACCTGAATACAAGGCTGAGTCTCGTCCTTGAAATCGATAAGCAGGAACAGATAACCGACATCGTTATATGTACTGGTGTTCCAGTATTGCTTGAGGTTTACACCGTAGATGTCGTCGTAACGGGGATGACGCATTACCTCAAGACTGTCAAAGACTATGTCAATGTACTTATTGCGTTTGAAGTTCTTTTTAAGGTCTTGAATATACTGAGCTTTGCTCTTCTTCTGATAAACGACCTTCTCTTTGAGAAGACGGTTGGCTTCATCCGAGTTCTGCTTTACCTTGATGACCTTACCTGTAATGATAAGAGCATCATCGCTGTACACGGTGTTAAGATAGTCAATGTCTTTTCTGTTGTATGCTGTCCTGAAGTTCTCGACAAAATCAACAATTATCTGTCTGCGTGCCAGGTCATCGACAGAGATATTGGCTCCGATAACATCGAGATACTTGTTCTTGTCTATAGCAACGACCACATTGTCTATGACACCTTTAGCAGTGAAATTGAGTACAATCTCCTGGTCGCGCATCTTTTCGGGAGCATTCATAACAGTTACCGGGATATTACGGACCTGATAGCCGCCGCCAGGCATTGTGAGGCACTTCTCTTTCAATGAAGATGACGGGCAGGACATCGGACTCGATTTCCACATCTTGAGAGCATCCTTTTCACCGCTTTCGGTTATAAATGATTTGTGAAAAGAGGGTTTCTTGCCTTTCATTATGGCACGGTTCATTGAGTTGATGAACTGTGCAACATTCTTCTCAATGGCATTCTTTACATCAACATTGTCTATTCCCTCAGTAATCTCAAACTCCACAGCGTCCAATTGAGCTGCGGCGCTTGTAAAAAGGAGAGATAGAGTCAAGAATAAATAAAGTTTTTTCATAGAATATAATTTAATAGTGTTTTGTATTTATTAGAATAGTGTCTTTATATTATCCTGTGGTATGTTACTGAAGAAATCGGCATTGATGACCGCTGAACCATTGAACATATTGTTTACATCAAAGGTCGCTATCAGCATGTGCAGATAATTGTATACAGGACTTTTGAAAATAACAATGCACTGCCATTTACCGTTCTTCAAAATGTGTATTCCAGAATAAATGTTGTATTCATTCTTGAAACAGGATATTACATTGTTCAATGGAACTGTAATATCAAGGGAATAACCGCCGTATTTGCGGTGTTTCAAATTCAACATGATATCGTTGTCTACATATCCTTGGAAGAGGTTCAATATGCTTTCCTTGGGATATTTTGACGAATAAAGCATTGAGAAAGTGCCATTCTTGCGCACAAAGTAGGTATCATTCCTCAAAGAATCTGCTACAAAGTTCTGTCCTCTTTTAATGTAGAGTTCGCCCTTGTGGTGAACTGCGCCCGAAACTTCGGCCTTACGTACACTCTTGTACGAATTCTGCAACATTGTCCCAACTCTGTCATCGGCCTCTTTTTTATCAACGCCGGTCACCAGTTCGCGTGAAGCCGGGAGTTGTATCTCAATGCAATTGAATATACCAAATTCAATTGAAGCAAACAAGGTGTTTCCGTCATTTGAAAGTGTGAAATTTGACGGATGCTCCATACTCTTGACCACTTTGGCCAAAGAAGTGAAAGCGCCTTTGCCATATTCATGACCGTCACATTTGAGAACTATCTTTTTGCTTTTCAAGTAGAACTGGGCATCTTTGACACTCTTTGAAACATAAAGTTCCAGGAAAAGGCGCTCGATAAAATCACAGACCTCCTTGTTCACCATTTCTTTTGTTTCATCGCTGAATAAAGAAATACCAATATGAACAGGGTTACCGTCTGCATCACATTTGAGAACAATGTCTTTGTTTATATCACTTCGGTGCACCATCTGGCTCTTTCCGTTTGGCTTTATTCCTGCCAAGTCAATGAGACGGTCCATCATTCTTATCTGTGAATTTGCAGACAAGCAACACGATACGCATATAAGAAATGTTATAAGATACTTCATGATTTTTAATTTATTCAATATTTACATAATTGCCCAATATGGTGCGCCATTCATTATTGAGAATTGTGAGGTATTCATCATAAATGCCCACAGACTCAACATAATTCTGGTTCACGCCAATTCCCTGCATGTATGCCAAAGAGAGCAATGGAAGAGCATTGTAATCATTCTTCTTGAGGGCCATATCAATCAGAGCTATATAAGACTCAACAGCATTCTGTTCCTTATAATAGTTTGCAAGATTTACAATAGCCGGAGAATAACCGTTCTCAACAGCATTTGTGAGTTCCTTCAATGCCATATTGCGTTCAGCAGCATCGCCATCCATCATGTATAACTGGGCCAGATTGCACCTTGCCTCGTCATTATTGTAGCGTTCAATAGCCTCCTTGTACAATGACACCGCTTTTGGATAACCGCTCAATACATCACATGCGACATAATGCGAGGCAAGAACATTGTTGTACTCTGCCGGAGATAGTAAATATAACTTTTCGCCATATTTCTGTGCAAGTGAAAGATACTTACGTCTTTTCGAGTTGCTGTATTCTGTATTGCGCGACAATGCATAATATGTGGCTGTGACGATTTTCAGCGAGACGGCATCACCTTCGTCGGCGGCTTTTATAAAAGATTTGAGACCTGCAACAGGATTCCATCTGCCCGATTCCGGTTTACCGAGATTGTAACTCTTTGCAACACCGTCAAGGAAGTAACGCTTTGCCTTGTCATTTTTATAGTTCTCTTTTATTTCGTCAAAAATCTCCTCTTCTTTTTTCTCCTGCAATTCAGTCTTTACACTTTCGGAAATGCTTGCACCGTAATATGAATCGGGAACTTTGTAGAAAGAGCATTCTACAGTATTGTTGCTCTTTTCTTTTCTTATACCGTCATTTGAAATATGCGCAACTATTTCTTTACATGTTCCAACAAGTCCACGCTCTGTCATAGAGAGTGTAAAACTGATATTACCTTCAACGTCATAAGGTTTGTCATACTTTTCGGCAACACTGATTCCTGAAGATACAAGTGAGGAAAAGAATGATATCAAAGGATTGGCACCTGTAAAAATAGTGAGCATCTCGGAACATTTACCTACGCCCGAACGTGACATTTCATAGCCATCGGCATTTGGTTTGTACGACTTGTCTATAACAAATTCAAATGACAAGGCATCGTTCTTCAGTTCTACATTTACACTATAGTCCTTTATATTCTTTATGAGTTGCATTGTCTGAGGTGAAATGTCATTACCCCTGCAACCATCAAGGTTGTTATGTATCTGGAAATAATTATAATAAGAATTGAATTGCTCAGAATTCAACAAAAACGCATCTTTGTTAGATGCCATCTGATTGACACCGGAAGTCCTGTTCAAACTGGCTTTCAGCACATTCTGGGAATATGAAATGTCAATTATCCACATTTCACGGCCATTGTACAGTTTGCTTGCCGAAACCCAGCGACCGCAAAGAGCATCTATAGATATCGGTTTCTTTTCTATAGATTTCTTATATGTATTTGCAGTCACGATTTCAATATCGTTGCAACGGTTGACAAATGTGTGCAATTCTCCAAAACGACTCTTCTCTACATTAAAGAAGGGAATATTGGAATTATCAAACGAAGACATTGCTGATTTATCAGACTTGACTTCTTTTGATTCTGTCACGACTGGTATTTTGGCATCGGCAACCTCTTTTATTGCATTACCAGCATTAACGGCTGCAACTGATGACAAACCAGATACAGCCTCGTCGGCTTTTGTATCCAATACTGATGACAGGTCAACATCAACAGCGACTGCTTTTTTATCGGATGATGAAAGGTCCAAATCATAAACCTGCTTGTTCTTATCGGCAGATGACAGGTCTAAATCAACAGTAACCTCTTTTTTATCGGATGATGAAAGGTCCAAATCATAAACCTGCTTGTTTTTATCAGCAGATGACAGGTCTAAATCAAAAGTAACCTCTTTTTTATCGGATGATGAAAGGTCCAAATCAAAAACCTGTTCGTTTTTATCAGCAGATGACAAGTCCAAATCAAAAGTAACCTCTTTTTTATCGGATGATGAAAGGTCCAAATCATAAACCTGCTTGTTTTTATCAGCAGATGACAAGTCCAAATCAAAAGTAACCTCTTTCTTATCGGATGATGAAAGGTCCAAATCAAAAACCTGTTCGTTTTTATCAGCAGACGACAGGTCTAAATCAAAAGTAACCTCTTTCTTATCGGATGATGAAAGGTCCAAATCAAAAACTGTTGATTGTGCGACATCATCTTCATCAGCCAACAGTTCCTTTATATCTTCATCAGAGGCTGGAATAGATTCCACATTTTCGGGTTGATATTCATTTTTCTCGGAATACTCTACAAACAACGGGATATCAAGCGACTTTTCAAGTTCGCAAAGCCTTTCTCGCGCCTGCTTGCTTTTATCTTCATCAAGTTCAATGTCAACAAAGTTCCTGTACATAAAAATTGCGGACTCAACGTCTTGTCTGTTTGCATTGGGCTTGTCGTATATCTCAGCAATTCTTAGATAAGGGTCAGACATTGAAGGAACATGCTTAATGATTGTCAGAAAGCGTTCAATCGCTACAGAATCGTTATTATTATTCGCTGCTACATTCGCTTCGTAATACAATTTTAGCAGTTCACTTCGTGTTATCTGGCTTTGTGCACATGCAAATAAAGCCGAAAAAACAAGAAGGCATAAAATAATACATGAACGTTTCATTGTTTTACCTGTTTAATATAATCAATTAAAGTCCTGGCGCACAGACACAAGGTTATGCATTGTCAAACAAATTCCTAAAACAACAACTTACATCCTATGATGACTTGTCGCCAATCCCACTCTTTTACATTGTAAGTTATGTCAATTATTATATATTAAGGTACAAAATTATTAGTTTTTTTTCAAAACCACAAGTGTAAAACCAAAATATTGTTAACAAGCAGTGGGGTCTTCTACAAACGAAGTGTATAAATAGCAGTTATTGACGTTTGGGGAATTTTACAGACCGTTCGCAAAAAAAACGAATTATCTATTGCTTAATAATCAACACCTTGCCTCAACAACAAAAAAAACTTTAAAAAAAACAGGCAAAAAAGTTTGCATACTTAAAATAAAGCAGTACCTTTGCAACGCGTTAAGGCAATGCGCTGTTAGCTCAGTTGGTAGAGCAATTGACTCTTAATCAATGGGTCCAGGGTTCGAGTCCCTGACGGCGTACAGAACGGAGGAAGTTACTTTCTCCGTTTTTTATTTATCATACAGCAAGCAAAGAGGCTGCTAAAATTTTTAGCAGCCTCTTTGCTTACGGAAATGAATAAAAAGATGTAGTTTAAGAAAAGCGTAACGCACAACACGCTTTTAAGTCATCTTCTTTGCAATAATCTTTACTTTACAATTAAAAGATAATAGTTCTTTTTGCCTTTTTGGACAAGAATGTATTTGTCATTAAGTAAATTGTCGGCATTAATAACTTGGTCGAATGCAGTTAGCTTCTCCTTATTTACAGAGACACCGCCGCCTTGCACAAGTTTACGCATCTCGCCCTTTGATGCAAATATTGCAGCAAGGTCAGTTGTAAGATCTACAGCCTTTACACCTTCGGCAATTGCAGCACGTGAGACCTCGAACTGAGGGACACCGTCAAACACAGCAAGCAATGTATCCTCATCAAGCGAACGCAGAGCCTCAGTAGAAGCATTGCCAAAGAGAATGTTAGATGCTTCAACTGCCTTATTATACTCTTCCTCGCCATGAACAAGCATGGTAACCTCCATTGCCAGACGTTTCTGCAACAAGCGCATGTGTGGAGCCTGCGCATGCTCAGCCACAAGAGCCTCAATCTCCTCACGGCAAATTGAAGTGAATATCTTTATATACTTCTCGGCATCCTCATCGCTGACATTGAGCCAGAACTGGTAGAAACGGTATGGCGAAGTGTAACGCTTGTCGAGCCAGATATTGCCTTGTTCTGTCTTACCGAATTTCTTGCCGTCGGCTTTTGTAATAAGAGGACATGTGAGCGCAAAGACTTCGTTGCCCGACATCTTGCGTATCATTTCGGTACCGGTAGTAATGTTACCCCACTGATCGGCACCGCCCAACTGCAATTTGCAGCCATGTGTCTCATTGAGATGAACGTAGTCATAGCCCTGAAGCAACTGGTATGTAAACTCCGTAAAAGACATACCGTCAGTACCAGCCTCACCAGAGAGACGGCGTTTTACAGAATCCTTGGACATCATGTAGTTTACAGTTATCATCTTGCCTATGTTGCGGATGAAGTCAAGGAATGTGAAGTTCTTCATCCAGTCATAGTTGTTCACGAGTACTGCCGCATTTGGGGCATCGCTGTCAAAATCGAGAAAACGTGCAAGTTGTTTCTTGAGTGCCTCCTGATTGTGGCGGAGCTTCTCTTCGTCAATGAGGACACGCTCTTTTGATTTACCCGATGGGTCGCCTATCATACCGGTAGCCCCGCCGATGAGGGCGATAGGTTTGTGACCGCAAAGCTGGAAATGACGCAACATCATAACACCTACAAGATGACCGATATGAAGCGAGTCGGCTGTAGGGTCAATACCAAGATAAGCACTTGTCATCTCCTTTTGCAACTGTTCCTCTGTTCCTGGGGTCATATCCTGAATCATGCCCCTCCATTTAAGTTCTTGTACAAAATTCATAGTTCTATTATTTAATCACTAACATTCTTATTCTTTTAAAGTATGAAAAGCGGTGAAGGTGTTGTACGTTTCAACACGGTGAGCTGCACATCCTTGCCGGCAATGATGCCATACTGCGAAAATTCCATAGTAACAGCCTTGTATGCAAGTTCCGGGTGATTATTCTCTTCGCTGAGATGACACAGCCAGATATTTTTCAGATGCTCGTTGAAATGCGATGCCAAATATCGGGCCGTCATTTGATTGCTGAGATGACCACGCGGGCCTGACACACGCACCTTGAGGAATTCGGGATAGCGCCCCATTGCGAGCATCTGCTCCTCGTAATTGGACTCAATGACAAGATAGTTTGCCCTATCCACGTATGACGACACGACCTCTGTAATCTCTCCAAGGTCGGTAGCAATACAGAACTTCTTATCACCGACTTCTATGAAATACCCTACATTGTCGCTTCCGTCGTGCGGAACCTCAAAGGGTGTGATTTCAAAATCACGGAAAGTAATTTTCTCTTCCTTGACAACATAACGCACGAACATTGGATCAATGAGTTTTGTCGTACAATAGTTCTGTGTAATGCCCTTGTGTACTTCCTTGGTCGCATACACTGGGATATTTGCTTTTGCCGATATTACCCCAAGCGACTTTATGTGGTCGGCATGGTCATGGGTAACGAATATGGCACAAATGGTCTCAAAAGGGATATTCTCTTTTTTCAAGGCTGCACGTATTGCCTTGGAGGGAATTCCCGCATCAATGAGAATGCCATAATCCCCCACTCCGAGGTAATAGCAATTTCCGCAGCTTCCGCTGCCGATACTCATAAAACGAATCTCCATATATTTAGTTATTATTTTTCCAAAAAATCACTACCGCAAATCAGAACGGATAACCTATTGCAAAATGCAAGGCAAAATCACGTCTGAAATCGGGTTTCACTATTGAATATTTATCACTCCCGCTGTAGGCCGGATTTATTGCTTTCATTGCAGCATCAAGCCTGAAGACAAACATATCCATTTCGAACCTCAAGCCAAGGCCATAGGAGCAAGCCATATCTTTATAAAAACTATTCAGTTGAAACTGTCCTTCGGGTTGCTCATCATATGAACGTATTGTCCATATATTTCCGGCATCAATAAAGAATGCTGAATGGAGTTTCCAGAAGAGGTGCGAACGGTATTCAAAACTGAAATCCAACTTTATATCGCCCGACTGGTTGATAAAATCAATGTTTGAACCGCTATTCTTGTAACGGCCGGGGCCAAGAGTACGCACTGTCCACCCTCTGAGACCATTGGCACCGCCGGCAAAATAGCGTTTTTCAAAAGGCAGAATCCGCGAGTTGCCGTAGGGATATGCTATGCCAAGTCCCAAATGAAACACTATGGTATTGCGGTTATCAACCCTCACGCGCATTGTTGCATCAAAGTCTCCCTTAAGATACTGCGCATAGGCGATGTCAAGAAATGTGTATTGGCCGTCACTGTTCGTGGGGGTATTCAATGAAGCAGTAACAAGGTAAAGGAGATTGCCCGAACATTCTACACCTGCACGCAGTGAATATGCGACACGATTCATACGTTTTGTCTTATCAAGCGAGGAATTGTATGAATATGTGTATCCAAACTTGGTTATAAGTAGGTTTTCGTAGTTGTATTTGAGAATTGAGTTGCGATTTGATATACTGTCAAGGTATTCGCTCTTGAAAGTATCCGATATCCATGGCACATAGATGTAATTAAGGTCTATAATGTCAAGCCTATGGTTGGTATCTTCCTTTTTGCTCCAGATATAACTCCATGAGCCAGAAAGGACCCGACGGTCAAATTCGGGACGTTCCTGTGTATTGAATTTGAGCGTAAACATTGTAGATGAGGTCAGCATGCGCTTTTCGGCCGGCACGAAGCGCGATATGGCTCCACCGCTGATACGCAGGCTTAGTTCGGCACCGTATTCCAGAAAGGTCTCACCAGTGTATCCGCTCAAGTTGGAAACTGCCTCGTACGCGCCGAAAAGACGCAATGAGAGAAGTTCTGAGCCTTTGAAGAGGTTACGGTCGGAGAAAGTAAGCGCTACTGCCGCACCGAGGTCACCGGCGGTGTTGGTGCCCTCAATCTCAAGCCCGACTGTTCGTCTTTTGTTACGCTCATACATTATATAGCAATCGAGCAGAGAGGTATCGGGGTTCTCAACCATTCGCACTGTAGAATATTTCAGTGCCGGCAACTGAACAAAGGAGTTATGCGTCCTTTCAACATCATTAAGGGAATAGAGTTTTCCTTTCTCGACATAGGTGTTGTTGGCAAGAAGACGGCGACGCACCACCGGGTCTCCCTTGAAGTATATGCAGCAATCGTTGAAATGCATTGTATCGCACTGCGCAAGAGATGCATCGTCGAGACGCAGACCAGCACCGGAAACATAATTTATATTGTCTATGTGATATTTCTTATGCGGTACCGGTTCCGAATCGGGCGAGGGAGTGAACAGCGCAATATTCATGGTCAGCCCGACCTTGTCGGAATGATGTACGGTATCGGCGACATAAGTTATATAATCTTTATGAAAACGATAATATCCGTTGTTCTTCAGAAGTTCGGTGATACGCTTGCGTTCGTTTTCAAGATTCTCAACGCTGAATGGCATACCTAACTGAAGAAGAGAAGAGGCTGAGTCGGCACGCAGTATGCTCTCGATTTGCCTATCATCGGTGACAAGTTTCATTTTTGAGATATAATACCTCTCACGCTCATGAAGATAGTATGTGAGTATCGCCCTTTTCTTTTTGTCGTTTTTTTGGCAATCGAGGTCAACTGTAGCATGAAGATAGCCATCGTTACGCAGCATCTGCTCAATATTGACACGGGTGCGTTCGGCAAGCGTCTCGTTGTAAACAACAGGAGCCTCACCCATTCTTTGCAACGCACGGTTAATCCATTTTGTGGTATCGGTACCTGAAAGAGCATAGGTACGCATGGGAACTTTTGCAATACCGAACCATAGCGAGTTTGGC
The DNA here is from genome assembly GCA_045588345.1 of Bacteroidaceae bacterium. Taxonomy (GTDB): domain Bacteria; phylum Bacteroidota; class Bacteroidia; order Bacteroidales; family Bacteroidaceae; genus HGM04593. Next base: position 12,726 of record JAZNDZ010000082.1, on the reverse strand, counting down.
TGTTGACGCAGATAACTGCGTGCTTTCTTGGCATTGGCATTGTTGGTATTGGACACAATAATTACATCATCAAGCAGATACTCTCCTTCGGGAATGAACTTATTCACCGAGCAGGAAAGCATCATAATGCTGCAAGACAGCATCAACATCAACTTTCTTAACGACATAATTACTGCTAATTTAAAAAATTCTTGCAAATATACAAAATTCCTGGAAGAATTGAAGTAGATTTGCACTATTTTAATGACAATTAAAAGAAGCACGATGTTAAGCAAGGCTACACAAAAACTGATTAATTCTCTTGAACATAAAAAATACCGGAAAGAGACCGGGCTTTTTGTCGCTGAGGGCGGGAAATGCGTATGTGACCTTTTGGCATGCGGCATAAAAGCGGAGAAGATTCTGGCTACTGAAGAATGGTTGGGCACACATGTCCTTGCTAATGGCTGTAATGTTACGGTGGTAACAGAAGACGAACTAAAAAAGGTTAGTTTCCTGCATACACCGCAAGGCATAGTTGCATTGTTCAGGCAACCGGAATATAGCATTGACTATGACGCGCCGGAGAAAAGGTTGTGCCTTGCACTTGACGATGTACAGGACCCGGGGAACTTGGGAACCATAATACGCATTGCCGACTGGTTCGGAATTGAGGAGATATACTGCTCACCGGGATGTGCCGACATATACAACCCAAAAACTGTACAGGCAACAATGGGGGCAATTGGAAGAATACGAATTTTCTACACAAACCTGCCGGAATTCCTCTCACGAGTAAAGGAGCACACCTCAATATATGGAACATTCCTTGACGGTGACAACTTGTACCGAGTGGAGTTGCAGAACAGAGGAATAATTATCATGGGAAATGAGGGGAAAGGGATAAGCAGAGAATGCGCTGATTTGGTCAATGAGCGTCTTTTCATTCCCAACTACCCAACAGGTCGCAGCACATCTGAATCCTTGAACGTATCCACTGCAACAGCCATAATATGCAGCGAGTTCCGCCGTCGCGCTGAATGATTATGGCAGCAGAGAGAGATTGCCTGATTCATCGGCAGTAAAAGCATAAAGAGGCTTGCCTGCATGGCAAGCCTCTTTTATTAAATCATGCAAATGAACCGGAGAAGACGACACTGAAAGATATATATCGTCAATAAAAGCCATTGAATGCACTTCCTTAAAAAAATCAGTAACTGACACAACCTTGCCATGTTCCACTTCAACGACCTTTGATGATTGTTCAGCACCGGAAGGCATGTGCAATGTACGGGCAACGAACAGCATAGTCATCTGTTTTCATCAGCCTTACCAGGACTCTTTACCCTTATTTTCCTGACAGAGATATCGCTGAGCAACATCTTTGCCTTTGATAAAGAGTCATTGTCGGTATAATAGACGAAACCCGACATTGATTCAAGCCTTGCATCGGGATTCCTTTTTACAGCCAAAGAATTTATGCCACGGGTATCAACGTCAAGACCATAGCTGTCTGCTGTTCCATTGACATATTTCACAAAAATCCCTGCATGCGCCTTTTGCTCTATGTACTCCCTGCCTTCATTGACAAACAAGGCGCTGAAGGAGAATTCAATGCTGTCGCCGGGCATAAAAGAAGAATCTGAGGGAGCCTCAAAACTGAATGATAGATGACTGTCAAGAAGATTGGAGCACAAAATCCGATTGCCGGAACCGGTCCATAATTCAACCGTATCGGAATCATGGGATACAACATCGAGCGATACACCCGAATCCTGCGATAGGCCTGATGCACTCAAAGTCTCAACTTCTGCATCCAAACGTTCCTCAAGATTTGCATAAATCTTTTTCATGTGTTTGGGATAACGGTTATACCATTGCATTGAGTGCTCAAATTCCTCTTGTGTCACATTGTGTTTATCAAATACATAGGCAAAGTAGAGTTTCTCCTTGTAGTCATCTGAAGCATACTCCGAAGACATTGACTGTACAAGATGATAGTCATATAGCAATGCTTCCATTTTGGTTGGTGGAATGATGTCTTCAGGCATCTTCACCTCACACGAAAACAAAAGCAACGGTGCCACAAACAGAATATAGCCAAGGAAACGTTTCATCCAATACGGTTTTATTTCATGAATATGTTTCTGTAGAACAGCAATATTGCCGCAACGCTGCAACTCACACATGCATCGGCAAAATTGAATACAGGACCGAAGAATATGTCACCGCCTACCAAAGGGACCCAATCGGGCCAGGTGAAGAGCGGAAAGTAGAACATATCAACTACATGACCGTTCATAAACGTGCTATAGCCTTCGCCCCACGGAACATATTCGGCTACTTGCCCTATGCTTGACGAAAATATCTCACCATAGAACAGACAATCTATCAGATTGCCTATTGCACCGGCAAGAACAAGCGTTATGCACACGGCATAGCCTAACGGTTTTGCACTGTCGCGCAACAACTTCAGCAGATAATAGATAATGAAAACAACGGCCACCATGCGGAATGATGTAAGGAAATATTTGTTGAATATTTCCATTCCGAATGCCATTCCGTTGTTTTCGACAAACTTTATCTGAAACCAGTCATCGAACACCACAATTCCCTCACCAAGAGACATATTGGTCTTTACCGCAATCTTTATCACCTGGTCGATGATGATTGCAAGCGACAGCAATATTAGAGAGATGCAAACCCGTTTTCTCACGCCCGATGCCATTTATCTGTTCTTTTTGGCTTCAATGCTGAGTGTTGCGTGCGGTACAGCCATAAGACGCTCTTTTGAAATGAGTTTGCCCGTCTCGCGACAGATACCGTATGTCTTGTTCTCAATGCGTACCAATGCTGCCTGAAGACCCTGAATAAACTTTGCCTGACGGCTTGCTATCTGCATCTGTTCTTCAAGATATGCTGCATCGCTACCGTCCTCCAGTCCCTTGTATGTGGGAGAGGTATCTGCAACGTCATTGCTATCTTCGTGACGCAATGCTCTCATAATCTGGTCATAATCTCTCTTCGCGAGTTCGAGTTTCTGAAGAATAACCTTGCGGAATTCCTCCAACTCTTCATCTGAATAACGAACTTTTTCAGCCATTTCTCAATTATTTTATGGTTAGTATTTGTTTTCTGTCTATTACACTTTGCTTACAGTTACCTTCACGACTGCATTGTCAAGTTCTATCTCTTCGCCTGTCGCAAGTGTTGCATCTACAACAAGAGTGTCGGCAAGTACCTGATTGCATATATACTCGCGGAACTGCTCTACCGCAGCATCGCTGGCATCGTTGCCCGACAATACTACGGCAATGCGGTCGGTAATTTCAAAGCCACTGTCCTTGCGTATTGCCTGGATTTTCTTGACAATTTCGCGGGCAACGCCCTCACGACGAAGTTCTTCGGTCACTTCAACATCAAGCGCAACTGTAAGCGAGCCTTCATTGGCAACTGTCCAGCCCGGAACGTCTTCACTGAAGATTTCAACATCGGCCAGTTCAATGAGCGCATCGGTGCCTTCAACCTGCAAAGTTATTGTCCCGTTCTTCTCAAGTTCAGCAATCTGCTCCTGTGACATTTCAGTTACAGCAACGTTGACGCTCTTCATGAGTTTGCCGAACTTCTTGCCGAGTGTACGGAAGTTGCACTTGATTTTCTTGACAAGAATACCGTCACCCTCGACAAATTCAAGTTCTTTTACGTTCACTTCACTGAGGATAAGTTGCTTTACGGCCTCTATGCGGGACTTCATTACCTCATCGGCTGCGGGTATTGCAATCTTCTGGAGCGGCTGTCGTACAATGATTGCCTCTTTCTTGCGAAGTGCAAGAACCATTGAAGATATCTGCTGGGCAAGTTTCATGCGATATTCGAGTTCGCTGTCGACGACGGCTTCGTCGCACTCTGGGTATATGGCAAGGTGAACAGATGACGCATCGCCACGGCATGTAACGGATGTGAGGTCCTTATACATACGGTCGGCATAGAATGGAGCGATAGGTGCCATGAGGCGTGCCACCGTCTCAAGACAGGTATAAAGTGTCTGATAAGCCGACAATTTGTCATGACTCATATCAGAGCCCCAGAAACGCTTGCGGCTCAAACGGACAAACCAGTTGCTCACATTGTCTATGACAAATTCCTGAATTAGACGGCCTGCTTTTGTTGGCTCATAGTCGTTGAGACTGGCATTCACGTTCTTTACAAGTGTATTGAGTTCCGACAAAATCCAACGGTCAAGTTCGGGGCGCTCAGCAACAGGTATCTCTGCTTCTTCAAATGTAAAGCCGTCTACATTGGCATACATGGTAAAGAAACTGTATGTCTGGTAAAGTTTGCCGAAGAATGAACGGGTAACTTCCTTTACACCCTCTTCGTTGAAGCGTAGGTTGTCCCAAGGTGCCGAGTTTGTTATCATGTACCAGCGCAAGGCATCGCTGCCGTAGTTCTCGATTGTACTGAAGGGGTCTACAGCATTGCCCAAGCGTTTTGACATCTTGTCACCGTTCTTGTCTAGCACAAGGCCGTTAGAGATTACCGTCTTGAAGGCTACATTGTCGAACACCATTGTTCCTATCGCATGCAGAGTATAGAACCATCCGCGTGTCTGGTCAACACCTTCGGCAATGAAATCTGCCGGATATACAGTGCGGTTGTCAAGAATCTCCTTGTTCTCGAACGGATAGTGTATCTGGGCATACGGCATTGCGCCGGAATCGAACCATACGTCTATGAGGTCAAGTTCACGTGTCATCACCTTTCCTGTTGATGATACAAGTTTTATATCGTCAACGTATGGACGGTGAAGGTCTATTTTGTCATAGTTTTCCTTGCTGTAGTCACCGGGAACAAAACCTTTATCCTTATAAGGGTTGCTTGCCATTATGCCTGCGGCAACAGCCTTCTCTATTTCGTTATACAGTTCCTCAACAGAACCGATACACAACTGTTCGCCGTCTTCGCTCACCCAGATTGGCAACGGGGTTCCCCAATAACGGCTGCGGCTGAGATTCCAGTCATTGAGGTTCTCAAGCCATTTGCCGAAACGACCTGTGCCTGTTGACTCGGGTTTCCAGGTGATTGTCTTGTTGAGTTCGCTCATGCGCTCTTTCATCTGCGATGCACGTACGAACCAACTGTCGAGCGGATAGTAAAGTACTGGTTTATCGGTACGCCAACAATGTGGATAGTTGTGTACATGCTTCTCTATCTTGAATGCGACACCGGCCTGTTTCATTACCATACAAAGTGCAATATCAAGTGTCTCAGCCTTTGCTGCGGCTTTCTCGTCGTAACGGCCGTCGACGGTATACTGAGGATCATAAGCATTCTTCACGTATGAACCTGCAAACTTTGAATAGAGTTCAACGTCTATGAAGTTCTTGACAAAATCTTCATCAAGTTCATCTATTGCCCAGAATTTTCCTGTAAAGTCAACCATTGGACGCATCTCGCCCTTCTTGTTTACCATAAAGAGCGAAGGAATGCCTGCGGCCTTGGCAACAAAAGCGTCATCGGCACCAAATGTAGGTGCGATGTGCACGATACCTGTACCATCTTCGGTTGTAACGTAGTCACCTGGAATTACACGGAAAGCATTGGCCGATGCATCAACTGCTGTATCACCTTGTTTCTCGACAGGCTTTACCCATGGGAACAACTGTGCATAGTGCATGCCGACCAGGTCGGAACCTTTATATTCTGTTATAACACGATAGGGAACAACCTTGTCACCAGCCTTGTATTCCTCAAGAGGCAACTCTGCGCCGGCTGGGTTGAAGTGGGCTGCAAGCAGAGCCTTGGCAAGAACCACGGTAATTGGTTCTCCCGTATAACTGTTATATGTCTTTACAGCAACATAGTCAATTTTCGGGCCGACACATAGCGCTGTGTTTGAAGGCAATGTCCAAGGAGTTGTTGTCCATGCAATGAAGTATGGCGTACCCCACTCTGTCATCTCCGGCTTAGGGTCAAGCATACGGAACTGCGCTACTGCTGTCGTATCCTTTACGTCACGGTAACAGCCCGGCTGATTGAGTTCGTGAGAACTGAGTCCTGTACCGGCAGCAGGGGAATAGGGCTGGATTGTATAGCCTTTATAGAGCAAACCTTTGTTGAAAAGTTGCTTGAGCAGCCACCATAGAGACTCGATATAACTGTTTTCGTATGTGATATATGGATTTTCAAGGTCGACCCAATAACCCATCTTGCGGGTAAGGTCGGTCCACTCACGAGTGTACTTCATTACCTCTTCGCGGCAGTTGCGGTTATAGTCATCAACCGAAATTTTCTTGCCAATATCCTCTTTTGTAATATTCAGTTTCTTTTCAACGCCAAGTTCGACGGGCAGACCGTGAGTATCCCAACCGGCTTTACGCTTAACCTGAAAACCTTTCATTGTCTTGAAACGACAGAAAGTATCCTTGATGCTGCGAGCCATTACGTGATGAATGCCTGGCATGCCGTTAGCCGATGGAGGCCCTTCAAAGAAGACGAATGAGGGTGCGCCCTCGCGTTCTGTCATACTCTTTGAGAACAGGTCCTCTTTCTCCCACTCGCCAAGAACTTCCTTGTTTATTTGGGGAAGATTCAACTGACTGTATACTGGAAATTTCTTTTTCATATATATTGTTCTTTACTCTTTTATTCCTTTTTCATTTAATCTCGCAAAGTTACTTAAAATTTCGGTAAATACAAAGAATGATTTGGATAATGAGTTCTAAGAATGAATTTATCTCACGTAAATAAAAGGAGGTGGGCAACTGCCGTCAATTATTGAGTTGTCCACCTTCATTAGATTTTATTGGGTATCACTTTTCTTTTCTATTACATAGGAGCAGTTCTGCATCTTGTGTGTTACAACCACCTTGACTCCGAATTTGTTGGAAACATGGCGTGCAATATGCTCGGCACTATAAACGGAACGGTGCTGACCGCCGGTGCACCCGCAGCACACCTGTATATGGTTAAAACCTCGCTTCAGATAGCTGTCGACCATATTATCAACTAATGCGTATGCATTTTCAAGGAATTCGGCAATATTACTCTCGGTCTCAAGAAACCTGATTACCGGTTCATCCATTCCTGTGAGTTTCTTATATGGTTCGTAGCGTCCGGGGTTATGTATGGCACGGCAATCGAAAACAAAGCCGCCGCCGTTGCCCGATGTATCATCGGGGATACCGCGTTTGTAGGAAAAACTAACTACATCTACAACGAGTTCCTTAGATTCGGTGCGCGCAAAGAGCGGCAAGGCTGCAATCTCTGCAACAAGAGAACGGATATAAGCAAACTCCTTGACTTCGGACAACAATTCGTCTAACTGGGCAAGCGCTGCTGGAATACTCTCAATAAATGCCTTTTTACGTTCAAACAGCCCACGATAGCCATACGCGCCAAGATTCTGCAGCAGACGGAAGATACGGAACAGACGGAGCATGTCCATGAAATGCCCCCTATCCACGGTCTTGTACTCTCCAAGAGCATCAATATAGGCATCAAGCATTGCCGAAACAGCCTCGGCTGTATACTTTGCTCTGGACTGCCCCACGAACGATGCCACATCGTAATAGATTGGTCCTCGTCTGCCACCCTGGAAATCAATAAAATACGGGGTGCCATCCTTAAGCATTACATTGCGTGACTGGAAATCGCGGTAAAGGAAGACATTGTCATTATCACTAAGCAACATCGCTGCCATACGGTCAAACTCATCTTCAAGAAGCGATTCATTGAACTCAACACCCACGCCTTTGAGGAAACAATACTTGAAATAGTTAAGATCCCACATTACAGTGCGCTCATTGAAATCACTCACCGGATAACATTGCGAAAAGTCAAAGTATTGCGGTACGCGGAACTGTATGTGAGGTAACTGTGAAATTGTTTTACAAAGCAGTTTAATTTCATTGGCTCCGAAACGACCGGCCTCACGCGCTCCTTTGAGTGAAGCGTAAAGCGACTCATCGCCCAGGTCCTCTTGCAGATAGCACAGGTCGTCACCAGACACCGCAAGCACCTTAGGGGCGGACACGCCACTCTTTGCAAAAACCCGGGCCAGAGCCACAAATGCACGGTTCTCGTCGGACGAAGTACCCACTGCGCCTATCATAGAGTTGTCACCCGATGAAAGCCTGTAATATACACGGTTAGAACCGTCACCGGTGAGCCTGACTATAGACTGTGGAGAGCGCCCGAATGCACTTTTATATAAATCCTTTATATCTTTTGCCATACACATACATTTGAAGTATACCTTGCGAAGATAGCACAAGTTTATGTAAAAGAGAAATTGCGCAACAGTTTTTACCACAAAGCGAGGGTGACCCGTGAAGTCACCCTCGCTTTGTGGGAGATGAATAAAAAGATGTAGTTTAAGGCTTGCGAAGATTTAAAAACCGCAGTTTACAGAACGTAAATGAGGATTTTTATGGCAATCGTAACGCAAAAATACACTTTTTAGTCATAATCTTTACAGGAGAATATATTTACTTTATATAAACCTTCTTTCCATTTAAGATATATATACCCTTGCCGGGGCTCGTTACCTTCCTGCCTTGCAGGTCATATACAATGCCACTATTGTTGTTCTCAGGTTCCAAATCACATATTCCGGTCTCGGAAGTCACAACAAAGTTGACATCAATTATCTGCCCGCCATAGTTAGAGAAGGTTCCATTGAAGTTGCTGTCACTGTCACCCTGCGGGTCTATACTACACCAATCCTGCTTGATGCGCATACGGTAACTACCGGCCTGCGATGGCGCTGTAAATAGAGGAATTGCCGGCTTGCTACGGTCATTACCGCTTATTGCAATACCGTTGCTGTTCCAACCATTGTTATCATCGTCACCACCGTTGTTGTAGAAAGAGTATGCTACGAGGTCTTCGGCCGGCTGGTAATCGCTACCCGCTGCAATGCTTGCAGTGAAACCGTCGGCATCAAAATCAACATATACATAGTGGTTCACCCATGAGCCTTCAGTCACAATCTCTACAGAGACCTCTTCTTCAGGGGCTGCAACAAAATAAACCTCCTTGCCTGTAATATCAAGATACTCTTCAATCTGTTCTGCTGATGAAAGTTCATATACAGACTCGCCATGCAAAGAACTGACAAGTTTTACTGCTGCGATATTGCGTTCAGCATAGTTTCTTGTGCCGGTATTTGTAGGGGTATAATCCACATCGTCAGGTTCTGGCGCTACAACCTCAAGCATGAAATCAACAATCTGACCGCCGTTGTCCATAAAGTCTCCGAACTTGCCGTCACGGTCACCAGCCGGGTCTATATTGCACCAGTCAAGTTTGACACGTACACGGTAAATGCCCGGGGTTGAAGGAACTGTAAACTCAGGCAAAGTTACGGTGTTGCGTGCTTCACCTGATATTGACGCACCGATGCTGTTCCAGCCCGAAGCATCGCTTTCGCCGCCGTTATTATAGAATGAATGGGCCACAAGGTCCTCGGCCGGCTGATAGTTGCTGCCATTTGCTATGCTTGCTGTAAAGCCGTCGGCATCAAAATCAACATACATGTATGCATGCATCCATGAGGCATCGCCTATATTGACTGTAGTTGTAACAGTCTCACCGGCTGCGGCCTTCATTATGACTGTCGCTGAATAATCGTTATAACAAAGGTTGCCGGCATTGTCTACAACAAGGTTATTGGCTGCCTCATCTGAATATTCTGCACTGACAAGAGCGATACTTTCAATCCAACGGTCTGTCCTTGTCTTTACGCCTGTGAAAGCAGGAGTATAGTCTACATCACCGGGAAGCGGTTCCGGTTCAGGATTCGGGTCTACCACCTCATCATTCTTGAACTGTATGGTATAAGTATGGAAACTTTCATTGTTGACTGCATAGTCGTTACCTTTTATTGTAATGGTAAGCACTTTACTTGTCTCATTAAAAGACTTCTCTATTGTAGCGCCTTTACCATTGGATGTTACAGAGAGTTTGCTGTCATCATAATCGGCATCAATTGCATACGATGTCTTTCCCTTGAGGAAATGGCTTACTCCGTCATAATAAAGCGATGCAAGTTCGGAATTGTATACAAACTTCACATCGTCAACGAGAAGCGTAGTACCGTCCTGCATATTTGCACGTGTCCAGTAATCGCCGGCAGAAATGACAACATTCATCATTTCGGGGGTTTCATTACCAATGTACTCAAGAGGAACGGTAATCATTTGCCAATCTCCGCCGGTAGAAGCGAATGTATAGTCACACTTTGCCACCAGAGTTCCACTTGAAGTTGCATCAACGGACCCGAGAATAGCCCTGTCAACATTCTCTCTTGGTTGCGAAGGAGCGCTCTTGCTACCCACGTTTGAGGTATAGGTTCCCTTCCACATATATACTATTATATGCGAGTTCTCACCTTTAGAATCGTCTCTTTTGAAACGGCCTGTAATAGCATCGGGTTTATTGGTAAAGGAAACACCGCCGTATGTTCCGCCATCACATTCTTGTATGGTAGAAACAGCGTATACCCAAGGTGTACCCAAAGTAATGTAACCGGGTGCAACAGAGCCTAAACTACCTACACCCACAAAGGCATTCCTTAACTTGACAGCATTCCCCTCATTAAAGACCAGTTCCTGTTTCTTTTCCATCATAACCTTCTGGTTAATTGAAGAACCGTTCCAATCATTTGGTTCAATACCGGGACGCTGGCGCATCTCACCAGTTTGGGAACTTGTCATGCCACCGGTTCCGAATGCCTCGGTAGAACCGCACGAAGTCTTCCAACTGTCAAAACTGCCATTTGGCAAATGTTGCGACTGGGCTGTGAACACAGCAGCAACAACAAACAATGTTGTAAAAATCCTCTTCATATACATTATTTTAAAATGAGCATTCATTAATATTCGGCAAAGATATCTTAATATTTCTATTGGATGAAATTAATTTGCATTTTTTATCTTTCTGCACATTTGCTAACAACAGGAACAAGAATGAATACATTTTTACTGTTCAGAGAGAGAAACAACAGCATTTTCACTTTTTTAACTAAACCCACAAGACAATTTTCTCGTTATTTCAAAAAAACACTTGCATTTATTCAGCATTTTCAAATCAAGTCATTATCTTTGCGGGCAGAAAAGATTTAAACCATATAAAAATGAAAGTAGAGACTACACTTGAGAACTTGAAAAAGAAGTTCCCGAACGAACCGGAATATTTCCAGGCTGTTGAAGAGGTTTTGCACTCAATTGAGGAGGAGTACAACAAGCATCCCGAGTTTGAAGCAAGCAACCTGATTGAAAGGCTATGTATACCCGACAGAATCTTCACCTTTCGTGTAACATGGGTTGATGACAGAGGAAAGGTGCAGGTCAACACAGGTTATCGCGTACAGCACAACAATGCGATAGGCCCTTACAAGGGAGGCATACGTTTCCACCCATCGGTAAACGTCGGCATTCTCAAGTATCTGGCATTTGAGCAGACATTCAAGAACTCGCTCACCACACTCCCTATGGGAGGTGCCAAAGGCGGTTCCGACTTTGACCCCAAGGGCAAAAGCGACAACGAGGTCATGCGTTTCTGCCAGGCATTCATAACCGAATTGTGGCGCAACATAGGCCCAGAGATGGATGTACCTGCCGGTGACATTGGCGTTGGCGGACGTGAGGTAGGTTACATGTTCGGCATGTACAAGAAACTGACACGAGAGTTCAATGGAGTTTTTACCGGTAAAGGACTTGAATTCGGCGGTTCACTTATACGCCCCGAGGCAACAGGCTACGGCAACATATATTTCCTGCAGGAGATGTTGAGCACACGTGGCGAGACTGTACAAGGAAAGACATGTCTTGTTTCCGGGTCGGGCAATGTTGCACAATATACTGTGGAAAAAGTCATCCAACTTGGTGGAAAGGTTGTTACAATGAGCGACTCTAACGGTTACATATATGACCCGGACGGCATTGACCGCGAGAAACTTGACTTCATCATGGAACTCAAGAATGTGCGCCGCGGCCGTATAAAGGAATATGCCGACAAATATGGCTGCAAATACGTTGAGAATGCACGTCCGTGGAGCGAAAAGGGAGATATTGCATTACCCTCTGCAACACAGAACGAAATCGATGGCAACGATGCCAGGACTCTTGTTGCAAATGGCATAATAGCGGTATCGGAAGGTGCAAACATGCCATCAACTCCTGAGGCAGTACATACATTCCAAGCAGCAAGGATACTTTACGCACCGGGCAAGGCTTCAAATGCCGGAGGTGTTTCTGTTTCAGGCCTTGAAATGAGCCAGAATTCAGGCAAGATAAACTGGAGCAGCGCAAAGGTTGACCAGATGCTGCACGAAATAATGCACAATATACACAGCGCATGTGTAAAGTACGGAACTTGCGAAGACGGTTACATAGATTATGTCAAGGGCGCAAATGTAGCAGGTTTCCTCAAAGTCGCCAAAGCCATGATGGCTCAAGGAATTGTCTGATTTGCCATAGAGACCCTGATGGTAGATATTCTTCACATGCGTTCAAAATGACAGACGACGTAGACTTGTACTCTGGGCGAAGCGAGAGACCTACAAGACGCACAGACAAAGTCAAATAAAAAAAACACTTCAGTACAAAAGAAGGTGACCCAAAAGTCTCCTTCTTTTGTATGAGGCGTGAATAAAAAGTAAAGTTCAAGGCTTGTGAAGGCTTCAAAACCGCAGTTTACTAAGCGTAAATGAGGATTTTGAAGCCAAACGTAACGTAGAAATTT
>JAZNDZ010000081.1:0-38027 GCA_045588345.1 Bacteroidaceae bacterium | reverse complement strand
AAAAAGGAAAGTAAGATAAATAACTTACTTTCCCCTTTGTGATTCCGCTGCAATCATTCGTGATTCCGAAGCGATTCGAACGCTTGACCCACGCCTTAGAAGGGCGTTGCTCTATCCAGCTGAGCTACGGAACCGACCTTTTATTGTAAAAATTGGCATCTGTCTAATTTTCGTTTGCAAAGATAGTGCGTTTCTTTTGTTGCGCCAAGGAATTCTTGATTTTTTTGTTGGTGTTACACAAAAGATTGGCTTAAAATGTGTGTCTTTGTCATGATTTGATGTCTTCTATTAGTCTCTTGAGCGAGGGTACTATAATCTCTTTACGGTGAAGTTCTATATATCCTTCATCCTGCAACTCGTTGAGCGCTTTTGAAACATTCAGACGTGTCTCGCACAGTATGGTTGCCAGGCGCTCCATCTTTATCTGTACGTTTTTTTGTCCGTTGAGACTGTTGCACCGCATACCGATGAATTGTACTATGCGCCCCTTTATGCTTGTAGGAGTGTAGTTCCAGATGGCGTAACTCTGCATCTGGGCTCTGCGGCTTATCAGGTTCAGAAAGTTTATTGTGAATATCTCGTATTTGGTGAATTCACTGAACAGGTACTGCTTGTCTATCATCAGTATGGTGCAACTGCCCTTTGCGGTGTATTTGCGCTTGAATGTGGTGTCATGTCCGAAGAGCGAATATGGCTCAATGGCGTAAGGGGCTTGTATCTCTTCGGTGAGCGAGTATGTTCCGTCTGGGGCATCAACTGTAGACAGTATTTCGCCATTTGTCGCAATGAGGAATTTGTCGCACCTGTCGCCGCAGTTGCATATAGTCTCGCCGTCTGTCAAGTTGTGAAAATCGAACGCAACTTTGTCAAGGATTGATGTTATTTCGTCTTTGCTCATGCCCTGGAAGTATGGCAGGCGTAGTAGATTTTCGTACATTTCAAATAAATTTTTATTAATGATATAACTATCTTAAAAAGCAAATAGTGTATTCTTACTGCTGTTTTTTTGTTTTTTTAACGAAGAGTTTGTTGTGAGGTTACATAATCACTTTGCAATTGTCCTGTTTTGCGGTTTTTCGTTGCTTGAATGTAGGCTATGCGGGAGTTCGCAATTGAGAAATATTGAATCTTTGGCATTCGTGTTATTATAGACTATCTTTTTTGTAAAAAGTTATTTTTATTGGAAAATATTCCATAATTTAGCGACATGTAACAAAGAACGGTCATTTTGTTGGCTTTGTCCTTTGTTGATAACTGCTTATTCTAAACTGCATAATATGAAAAAGAGACATTTGCTATCATTTGCCATTGCTCTGCTTGCGACAGGCGTTATGGCTCAGAGTGTGCCTACACATGAGAAGTATGTTGATGACGGAAGGCCGGAGAACATTGTCGAGGCTCTTGATAAATGGGAACCTGGCAAACCTTGGAACGGCAATGGGGCCTATGTGGATGAGAACTTCTGGATTTCGCGCGTTCCGTTGAAGAACCGTTTTCGTCCGACCGACCAGGCGAATGACAATCTTGATGACAGTAACAACAAGAAATTCTGCTGGATGGCTCCTACTGGTGAAATGACCAAGAAGTGGGGCGCTCTGCCACGTTACAATTTTGACGGCGATAACTTCAATATGTGGCAATATGTTGATATTCACTCAAACTGGACAAACGTTTTCTGGCGTGTTCCCGGTGCGTTCAATGATGTTGCGCACAAGAACGGTGTAAAGACCGGCTGTACCTACTTCATTGACTGGGGAAGTTCGGTGAATACTAATTCAGAGCCTGGAGCAACTTTGGCCAAACTTGCGACAAAGGGCTCCAATTCCCATGGCGACACGTTCAAGTATTCGCGCAAACTTGTGCAGTTCCTGAAATACTATGGTATCGATGGTCTCTGCTTCAACCCCGAGGGTACTTGGGAGTATCTGCTCAACAATAACTTCAAGGCGTTCCTTGCTGAGTGCCATAAGATTGCTGCTGAGATGGGGCATCCGTTTCATGTTGATTGGTATGCTTTTGTATCGGATTTGGGTCAACTCTCGGACAACGGCTGTAGGCTCGATGCAAAAAATGATACATGGTTCCACGATACTAAGACAGGCCAGCCTGTAACAGACGTGTTCTTCCTTAACTATAACTGGGATGAGACCGACTTGGTAACAAGTGCGCAGACAGCCAAGAATCTGGGACGTTCTACATTTGATGTGTATGCAGGTTTTGACATGCAAGGCCGTGGCTACGGCAAGTATGGCAATGCCGGTTGGAGCGCGTTGATGCGTCAGCCTGTAAGTATTGTTGTCTGGGGTGCTCACGACCGTAACGCGCTTTATATATCTTCAACAGAGGGCGGCCAGAGCGACTATGCTGTGCAGAACGAGTACCAAAAGAAGCAGGAACTGCTCTTCTCGGGAGGTAACCGCAATGTGCTCAAGATGCCGGCCTTGACCGATGCGAATGTCACTTCTTCTTATAGCGACCTGCAGGATTGGCATGGTTATGCGACAGCAGTTATCGAGCGCTCGACACTCGATGAACTTCCTTTCGTTACACGTTTCAATTTGGGTAACGGTCGTTTCTTTAATAAGGAAGGTGTTACTACATGGAACCACAAGTGGTATAACTACGGTATGCAGGATTTGTTGCCTACATGGCGCTGGTGGGTAGACAACGGTGACGGCAAGACTGTTCCTGCCGATGCTGTTGCGCTTGACTTTACATACGACGATGCCTGGTTCGCAGGCTCATGCTTGAAGATTCACGGTGCTACACAGCGTTCCGATGTGCGTCTCTTCGCGACAAAATGGAGTGTGGCTT
Organism: Bacteroidaceae bacterium; assembly: GCA_045588345.1. Classification (GTDB taxonomy): domain Bacteria; phylum Bacteroidota; class Bacteroidia; order Bacteroidales; family Bacteroidaceae; genus HGM04593. The sequence goes on along the minus strand of JAZNDZ010000081.1, from coordinate 35,213 downwards.
CTGCTGATGACGAGTTCCGTCTTGTGTTCAAGCCAAAGGCTGCTGCATCGAACCTTGAACTTATGGTTGCAAAGGAGAATGGCGAGAGCGACTTTGTATATATTCCTATTGCCGGTGAAATTAAGGCCGGCGAATGGAATGAGGTTGTAATCAAGGCTTCAGAGGCGGGTCTCAATGCCGGTGATGTAATCGGTTGCGTGGGTCTTTCGGTTAAGAATACAAATGATGCATACGAGGTTCTTTTGGGTGAGTTCGCTTTTGTTCCAGCCGGCTTCAACGAACAGCCTCTGGTTCCGACAATCACTCACACCGAGGTTATGAAACGTTATTACAACCGCGCCGATATAAAGGTTGTGTTTGAAATGCCTACACCGGCTACACGTCCGGCAGAATATGAAGGTTGCCCGGTATACAACGAGGAAGTGGGTGCATGGTACTATGAGATTTATGTAAAGCAGGGCGAGGTTGAGACTCTGCTCACAACAACTACATCCTGGGCTGCATACGTAGTGGATGCCGCCCTTGTACCAAAGGTCGATAAGTTGCAGATTGGTGTTCGTGCCGTAGGCAAGGATGGCCGTGCAATGAGCGACATAGTATGGAGTAGGGAACTTGAGGAGCCTTTGACAATGATTGAGACTCTTACTGTTGACAAGGATGTCATCAAACCTAATGAGGAGTTTACAATCGGTTTTGAAGACCCTAACCACCCCGTAGCAAACATTAAAATCTACAATGCATTGACAAATGACCTTGTTGCAAGTGAAAGTAATGTGTTGACTATGACAACGTCGCTCCCCGAGGTGGGCAGTTACGATGTTGAGGTAACATCAGACGGTCAGACATTGATGAACCGCTCGCTTATACTTGTGACTCCAGAGGAGACTGGTCGTCTGCCGCAAATCAACAGTATTTCATCCGATGTTACTGAGGTTACAAGCGGCAATAATGAGGTGAACTTCACTGCAGATATTGTAACCGGTACTGAATACAACGGTGCTCCCTGTACTGTTTCTCAGTCGCTTTACATGAGCGAACCATATCAGTTTACAGTAGATGCAGCGATTATGAGCGAATACACGAATACCTCATTTGCGCTATGGTTTAAGGTCGAGAAATTCGAGCATGCTTCACTCGGTACTCTGCTGATGACAAAGGTGAACCGCAACTACGGCAAGACATGGACCGAAAATGTTTGGGGCGAAATGTGGACTGCTATCCGTCCCGAAGGCTATGCTGCAAAGAATAATATCGGGCGTAACAATGCTGCAAATGAGTTGTCACTATGTACAGATGCTCCGGCGGCTGGAACTCCAAACTATGAGCACAACAATGATGTCGATATCCTGTCTGACGGCTATAGCCTTATGCCAGGCGTTTGGTATCACGTGTGTGCTGTGAAATCGGGCCGTTTGATTTGTCTCTACCTTAACGGCAAACTTATTGCAAGTGGCAATTCGCGCGGTGCAGGTCCAAAGAACTGGAACGGTGCCAAATTCTATGTGGGCGGTTCAATGACTAACCTTGCAAGTTTGACCGGTTGGGTCGATGAGGTGCAGATTTGGAGCAAGGCCCTTAGTGAGCCCGAGGTCAGGGAGGCAATGAAGGGCTACAAGACAGCCCCGGCGAACCTTGAAGGTTACTTCACATTCGAGAGCACAAAGACCGACAGTGAGGGTAATATCTACTTCCCCAATACCGGTAGAAACGCATCTGCTGTTCCCGGCGGTTACATGACAACCGGCAAGGAAGAGAACGGCAAGACTACAGATTACAAGCAGAATCACCTTACTACAGCTCTTGGTGTTCCTATGCTCACCGGCAGTTTCCCAATCAACTACGAGTCTTCCAAGTGGCTGATTGAGGGTGCACGCTTGAACGCTTCTACTGCAACAACTGCCAATGCCGCATACAACAGCGGTGACGGCAAGTATCCAATTACTCTTGTCGCTACTAACTCATGGGGCTCTACAACAAAGACTATAAGCGATTATATTGTTGTTACGGCTATTGACGACGTTGCAGGTGAAGGTGGTTACATGGTTTATCCTAAGCCTTTTGAGGGTACAGCAAATGTGCTCTTTGCTGAGGACGGCCTGTTCGAGGTTGCTGTTTTCGCTGCCGACGGCAAATTGGTAGGTAACGATGCCTTTGAGGTTCGTGCAGGCGAGGTTCGTGAGGTGTCCATTGCCGATGCAACGGCAGGAGTGTATGTAGTCGTTATCCTTAAGGAAGGGAAGGCTATACGTTCATTCAAGATTGTAAAGTAAATAGTTCTGGTTAATATTGACAGGGTCGGCTAAACTGCCGACCCTGTCAATATATATATTATATAATGTATGAGCCAAAAAAGGGTTGCTGTAACAAAAATTAGACAACATATTTTGTTAATGCGCTTAACTTGCATTACCTTCGCATTGTATTATGGCATAAAGTGTCTGTAAAGTCAGTCATGCAGCAACATAAGGGAAAATATGATATTCTTGCAGTCGTGGGCCCGACAGCCTGTGGCAAGACCTCGCTTGCTGTGGACCTTGCACTCTCTATTGGGAATGCTGAAATAATAAGTGCCGACAGCCGTCAGGTCTATCGTGGAATGGACATAGGTACAGGCAAGGATATTGACGAGTACACGCGCGCCGGAGTAAAGGTGCCTTATCATTTGATTGACATCATTGATGCTGGGGAAAAGTACAATCTCTTTGAATATCAACGTGATTTTATTTCCGCCTATGCTGATATAAAGGCACGTGGGGCTTTCCCTATCGTGTGCGGAGGCAGTGGGCTGTATGTGGAATCTGTGCTCAAGGGCTACCGTCTGTTGCCGGTGCCCGAGAATCCCTCCTTGCGTGCTGAACTTGAGACAAAAAGCCTTGAGGAACTTACTGCAATGCTGGCTACATACAAACAACTCCATAATAATACAGACACTGATAACAAGAAACGCGCAATACGTGCCATTGAAATAGAAGAATACTATCTTTCGTGCCCTGTGGAGGAGCGTTCCTTTCCGCAATTGAATGCGCTTGTTGTGGGTGTACAGGTGGATAGGGAGGTGCGCCGTGAGAATATTAGCCGTCGTCTGCGCGAACGTCTTGAACGGGGAATGGTGGACGAGGTCCGCCGTCTGCTCAAGAGCGGAATAACGGCCGAACAACTTGTCTATTATGGGCTTGAATATAAATATCTGACTCTTTATGTTACAGGCGCAATGGGATATGATGAGATGGTTTGCGCCTTGGAGATTGCCATACACCAGTTTGCCAAACGTCAGATGACATGGTTTCGTGGAATGGAGAAACGTGGTGTGCCAATAAAATGGGTCGATGTTTCAATGGAACGGGCTAAGGCTGTTGAACAGATAAAAGAAATGCTCTATGAGTGAGATTGTGAACAGGAATAGACATCGTTGGGGAATAATATATGCTCCCAAGACGGGTTCTCTGCGTCCAATGAAGAGGTGGAAGGAGATACGCGAGTATCTTGTTGACAAGGGGGTAGAGTATGACTTTATCCAGTCGGAAAATTTCGATTCAATAGAACGCCATGCAAGAATGCTTGCCGACAATGGTTACGAAACGATTGTTGTTGTCGGCGGTGACGGTGTTATACAAGATGCCATAAACGGAATAATGTCGTCGTCTAACCACGCGTCGGTATCTTTGGGAATTGTACCCTACGGAATAGCCAATGACTATGCCGGTTATTGGGGCTTGTCGGACGGTGACTACAAAGGGGCACTCGATTGTATAATGACCCACCGTGTCCGTAAGGTTGACGTGGGATGTTGCGCGTACGTTTCTAATGGCGTGGAGAAAAAGAGGTACTTCCTCAATGTGCTTAATATCGGAGTCTCGGCATATATTGTGGAACTCGCAAATAAGAAAAGGACTTTCTTTGCTAAGGCTGCATATAGAGTGCTGGGCTTTTTCCATATTCTTTTTCATCGTCAGAGTTTCCGTATGAAATTCTCGCTCAACTCTCAGAAGGTGGACAAGAAACTGATGATGCTTTTTATCGGTAATTCCCGCGGTTATGGAATGACACCCAGCGCTGTTCCTTATAATGGCTGGTTAGACGTGTCGGCGATACGTATGCCAAAGTTTATGGGAATACTTGAGGGTGTGCACATGCTCATGCGCCGCAGAATCCTGAATTTCAAATTAGTTGAGCCATTCAGGACAACCGACATTGTCATTGAGGAAGTGGGTGGTGCCGGAATTGGAATTGACGGCCGTCCCTTTAAGCCTGAATTCCCCTTGCATGTGTTTGTTGAACCCGAAGTGCTTAATCTGATAATACCTTCTAAAATAAATAGAAAATCATGACTATTAGAGAATTGACATCTACCGAGAACTTCTTTCTTCTGGCTGGCCCTTGTGTAATCGAAGGCGAGGAAATGGCCATGAGAATTGCTGAACGCATAGTGGCAATGACTGCCGACAGGAATATCCCTTATGTATTCAAAGGGTCGTACCGCAAGGCTAACCGTTCGCGTCTGGATTCATTTACAGGTATTGGTGATGAGAATGCACTGCGTGTGCTGCGCAGGGTGCGCGAGACATTCAATATCCCTGTTGTTACGGATATCCATTCGGCCGAGGAGGCTGAAATGGCTGCGGAATATGTTGATATTTTGCAAATACCGGCATTCTTGTGTCGGCAGACCGACCTGCTTGTGGCTGCGGCAAAGACAGGTCGCGTGGTGAACATAAAGAAAGGACAATTCCTTTCGCCCGAGGCTATGAAATTTGCTGCCGAAAAGGTGGTGTCAGAAGGCGGTGCGGGCAATGTTATGCTGACAGAGCGTGGTACGACATTCGGTTATCAGGACTTGGTAGTCGACTTCCGTGGCATACCTCAGATGCGCAGTTTCGGCTATCCTGTCATCATGGACATTACACATTCGTTGCAACAGCCGAACCAGACAGCCGGTGTTACCGGTGGAATGCCTCAGATGATAGAGACGGTTGCCAAGGCTGCGATAGCTGTCGGTGCCGACGGCCTTTTCATCGAAACACATGAGAATCCTGAGGTTGCAAAGAGTGACGGCGCAAATATGTTGCGTCTCGATTTGCTCGAGGGGTTGCTTGACCGCTTGCTCAAGATTAGGGCTGCAATAAGATGATACTGCTGGTATAGAACATTTCTGGGGTGTGAGAAATTTTAATTTTGAGCACCCCCTTTTCTTAATAATGTACCGCTCGATTATAGTTCTGCTGCTTTCGTGTATGCCGCTGTTAGCCTTTGGCGCAGCAGCAGGTGATACCGTGGCACTCTCTGTTATGGAACGTCTTTTCAATAACGGGGAGAGGTCTGCTATGGAGATAATAAAGGCTGAACTGTATCTGAAGCAGCGGGTCAAGGTCGGTAAAAAGAATCTGCTGGTAAATCTGTTCCCAAACATGACGCGTTTCGACAGGGATGAAAAATCATATCTTTCGGAATATGTGTATAAGGTGGAGCATATATACCGTACGTTGCCCGAGATACGTCTTGTCTCCTCTCTATCGACTTTCAGTAGGGGCAACGGCGAAATGGAGGCTGTTCTTGAGTTTATGACTCCGCAACTGAGCGGTGAACGGCTTTTTAACAGCGAGTATCTCTCGCCACTGTCTGCAGCGAACAGAAACTATTACAGATATTCTATTGATACATTATACTGTCAACCGGGTAAGATTAAGGTACTTGCTTTACCGCGGTTTGATAATATACAACTTTTGAGCAGAGCGTCTTTTGTTGTAAATTCAACGGATTGCAAACTTGTCGAAGTGTCTATGCAGGGCTGGAATGAACAGTGTTGTTTTGATGCGGCTTTTGACATGAACAAAAACTGTGACTTTGTTGTTGATTCGGTGCAGATAGATATTGACTACTCTTTCTGGGGCAACAGAATGAAAATATATGCCCAAGGAGTGTATACTTATGAGATGTTGCGGCCGTACGAAGGAGGAACGCTAAGGAGAAACTATGATATGGGTGCCGATGCGGGCATGTTGTCGGTGGGCGATGCTTTGCAATCTTCTTCTGTAGAACAGTGCAGAAAAATTCCTCTGTCTGGCACCGATTCCCTTTTCTACCGTTCAAAGAACGTTCCGCGGGCTGTCAAGGAGAAAACAGTGAACGACTCTTCCGGCGATGCGGAATCCATAAAGAAACTTCTGTGGCGTGTTGGCGATGAGGCCGTCAGCAGCCATACTCTTGTATGGGGAGACAGTGACCTTAAACTGATGCCATTGATAAATCCCTCTTATCTTTCATACAGTTCAAACAGAGGATTGTCATATAAACTGGCAGTGAACTTGAGAACATCTTTTTCATCGCGTTGCAAACTGACGGTAAAACCGGTACTTGGGTATAATTTCAAGTATAAGGAGGCATACTGGAATGTGCGTAGCGTCTTCTCTTTTGCCCCAATGAAGCGTGCCGCTTTCACTGCCGATGTAGGGCGCGGCCAGAGCGGTTACAGTAGCGAGGTGATTGATTACATAAAGAATAGTTCTCTTGATTCATTACACTTCGACAGGCTCCCGATTGTCTATTATCGCGACTTTCACGTCAAGGCCGATGTGCGCTTTGAACCCTTTAATGGATTGGAACTGTTGTTGGGTGCCAATTTTTACCGTCGTTCTCTTTATAACAGTGTGATGCCTGAAGGAGTCCAAGGAATGCATCTTGAACGGTATTACAGGCGTTTTGCTCCGCATCTTCGTCTGGCTTGGCATCCGGGAATGTATTATTATGTTTCAGGTGGAAAGAAGATAAATCTCGGCTCGCGTGCCCCACGTTTTGTGCTTGATGTGGAGCAGGGTATGAGTGGCGTGTTTGCTTCGAGCGGACGGTATACGCGCATGGAATTTGACGTGCAGTATAAACGTACTGTCTCTTCGGTGTCTTCGCTCTATTTGCGCGCAGCTGCGGGCGGATATTTCTTTGCTGATGATATATTCTTTGTTGACTATACATTTCTAAAAAACAGTCTGCTGCCTATTGATAAGGATGACGAGACGAGTGGCGAGTTCCAGTTGCTTGACCGCGAATGGTACAATTCTGCCGACAGGTATCTTGCTTTCAATGCGAGTTATGAATCCCCGTTCCTTTTCTTCCAGCGCATAATACCTCAGGCGAGGTTCATAAAGAACGAGGCATTGTATGTGAATGTGCTTTTTATCTCGCACCTTTGTCCCTATTGGGAGTGCGGCTACGGAGTAGATACGCCTTATGTGAATATAGGGTTATTTGCCGGCTTCGAGATGGGCTCTTTCCATAGAATCGGCTATAAATTGACGTTTTCGCTTTTTAAAGAGTGATTTTATCCCGTTTTTTATTAATTTTTAAAAATTTAGTCTCTCTTCCTTGTTGTTGTTTCTAATATTTGTTATATTTGGGGAGTTATAGAAATTTGTTTTTAATATATAAATTCGTACGAGATGAGTTATTTGCGATTCGAAAAAACGCTGATGACGAACTTGGAAGAGTCGTTGCAGAAGGAGATTCTGAGAACTAACCGCTCGGGTGCTTACCACTGTTCAACAATTGTTGATTGCAATACGCGTAAGTATCACGGTCTGTTGGTTGTCCCTATTCCCGAACTTGATGACGAAAACCATGTGTTGCTGTCGTCACTCGATGAGACTGTTGTGTTGCATGGTGCGGAGTTTAACTTGGGCCTGCACAAGTACAATGGTGACAACTTCAGTCCGCGAGGCAACAAGTACATTCGTGAGTTTGCCTGGGAGCGTGTGCCGACTACAATCTACAACGTGGGCGGTGTTTGGCTAAAGAAAGAGAAAGCCTTTGTGCATCATGAGAACAGAATCCTTATTCGCTACACACTTCTGAAAGCGAATACTGCGGTAACATTGCGTCTGCGCCCGTTCTGCGCATTCCGTAGCGTGCGTGAATATACACACGAGAACAATATTGCAGACCGCAGTTACAAGGAGGTAGAGAACGGTATCAGCATGCGTATGTATGCCGACTATCCCGACCTCTACATGCAGTTGAACAAGAAGAATGAGTTCGTTTACCGCCCCGACTGGTATCGTGGCATTGAGTATGTGAAGGAACTTGAACGTGGCTATGACTTCAACGAGGACCTTTATGTTCCTGGTTATTTCGAGGTCAAGATGAAGGCCGGTGAAAGCATCGTCTTCTCGGGCGGCGTTTCTCCAATGACTTCACGTACAATGAAGGCTGCCTTTGAGCATGAGGAGGAAATCCGTTTCTTGCGTGATGACTTCATGAATTGCATGAAGTGCGCCGGTAACCAGTTCTTCAATGTTCAGGGACAGCATACATACATTCTCGCAGGTTATCCTTGGTTCAAGTGCCGTGCACGCGACCTCTTTGTGTCATTGCCGGGCCTTACATTGTCGCAGGGCAATGTCGAAGAGTATGAGCGTGTTATGAAAACAGCACGTATTGCTATTCAGGATTTTATCAACGGCAAGGAAAGCGAGTGCAAGATATATGAAATGGAACACCCCGATGTCCTTCTTTGGGCAGTGTGGGCTATACAGCAGTATGCGAACGAATGTGGCATTGAGGCTTGCCGTGACAAGTATGGCGACCTGCTGATGCTCATTTATGATTTCGTTCGCAACAATAAGCACAGCAATCTTCGTGTTACACAAAATGGCTTGTTGGCAACATATGGCCGCGATAAGGCTGTTACATGGATGAACTCTACAGCAAATGGCCGTCCGGTTGTTCCGCGTACAGGATATGTCGTTGAAATCAATGCGTTGTGGTACAATGCCCTCAAATTCTTTGAGGAGATGGCGGTGCTTACACGCAACGAAGAGGTGCAGACATCGCTCGCACGCCTCATACCATTGACCGGCAAGGCATTTACCGAGGTATTTATCAACGAGCATGGCTATCTCTATGACTATGTCGATGGTGACTATGTCGATTGGAGTGTACGTCCTAATATGATATTCGCTGTGGCTCTCGACCATTCTCCGCTTGATTCAAAGCAGAAGAAAAAAGTGCTGGACACAGTTACAAAGGAACTTCTTACTCCGCGTGGCCTGCGTTCATTGTCACCGAAGAGTGTCGGTTACAATCCTAACTATGTGGGTCCTCAAATACAGCGCGACTACGCTTATCATCAGGGTACTGCATGGCCATGGTTGGGCGGTTTCTATTACGAGGCATATCTCAAGATATACAAGTTAAGCGGTGTGTCATTCGTTCAGCGCCAGATGATTGGCTATGAGGATGAGATTGTGCAGCATTGCGTTGGCTCAATCCCGGAGGTATTCGACGGCAATCCGCCATTTAAGGGCCGTGGTGCTGTGGCATTCGCAATGAATGTGGCTGCAATCCTGAGAACAAGCCAGATACTAAAACAGTATGAATCAAAATTGGAGGGATAAGATATGAAAGTATTAATGTTCGGTTGGGAGTTCCCCCCTCACATTTCGGGTGGACTTGGCACTGCAAGTTACGGACTCACTAAAGGCTTCGTTCAGCAGGGCGATGTGGAGATTAAGTTTTGTATCCCCAAACCATACGGTGATGAGGACAACAGTTTTCTGAGAATCGTTGCCATGAACTCTGTGCCTATTGTGTGGAAGGATGTCAACCATGACTATGTTAATTCGCGCATCGGCAAGGTGATGACCCCAGAGGAGTATTACCGCTACAGAGAGCATATATACAGCGATTTCAGTTATATGCATACCAATGACCTTGGATGTATGGAGTTTGCAGGAGGCTACCCCGACAATCTGCACGATGAGATTAACAATTATTCTATTATAGCCGGAGTTGTCGCGCGTACCGAGGAATTCGATATCATTCACTCTCATGACTGGTTGACATATCCGGCGGGTATACATGCAAAGCAGGTTTCGGGCAAGAAACTGGTTATACACGTTCATGCTACCGACTTTGACCGCAGCCGTGGCAATGTAAACCCTACGGTGTATGCTATTGAGAAGAACGGTATGGACAATGCCGACCACATTTTCTGTGTGAGCGAACTTACACGCCAGACTGTTATTCACAAGTATCACCAGCATCCCGACAAGGTTTCAACACTGCATAACGCGGTAACTCCGTTGTCGCAGGATATCCTTGACATTGTTCCAAAGAAGATTCCTGGCGAGAAGGTAGTTACTTTCCTTGGACGTATTACAATGCAGAAGGGACCCGAGTATTTTGTTGAGGCTGCTGCACAGGTGCTCAAGAAGACAAAGAATATACGTTTCTGTATGGCCGGTAGTGGTGACATGATGAACGACATGATACGCTTGGTTGCACAACGTGGCATTTCGGACCGTTTCCACTTCCCGGGTTTTATGCGTGGTCGTCAGGTTTACGAGTGTCTCAAGGCCAGCGATGTGTACATCATGCCTTCGGTGAGTGAGCCGTTCGGTATTTCGCCTCTTGAGGCAATGCAGTGCGACGTGCCTTCAATCATCTCAAAGCAGTCTGGTTGTGCCGAGATTCTTGACAAGTGTATAAAGACTGACTATTGGGATATCAATGCTATGGCCGATGCAATCTATTCTATCTGCAACAACGAATCGTTGTATGAATACCTCAAAGTAGAGGGTCGTAAGGAGGTAGACAGTATCACTTGGGAGGATGTTGCATTGAAACTGCGCAAAATGTATGAGAAAGTATTGGGTTGGTAATAATTAAAAAAAAGAAATAATATGAAAACAATTTGTTTCTATTTCGAGTTGCATCAAATCAGACAGTTGAAACGTTACCGTTTCTTCGATATCGGTAGCGACCACTACTACTATGATGATTATGCTAACGAGAGCATGACAATAGAACTTGCCGAGAAGTCTTACGTACCTGCATTGCAGACCATGCTTGAAATGATTAAGGAGAGCAATGGTGCATTCAAGGTGGCATTTTCGGTATCGGGTGTAGGTCTTGAGATGCTTGAACTATATGCACCTCAGGTGATTGAACTTCTGCACGAGATTAACAAGACCGGTTGCTGTGAGTTCCTTTGTGAGCCATATTCACATGGCCTTTCATCTTTGGCATCTAAAGAGGTGTTCATGGAGGAGGTTATGCGTCAGAACCGTAAAATCAAAGAACTCTTCGGAAAGAAACCAAAGGTGTTGCGCAACTCAGGCCTCATCTACTCTGATGAGATTGGAGAAATGGCATCGCAAATGGGTTTCAAAGGTATGCTTTCTGAGGGTGCAAAGCACATTCTCGCATGGAAGAGCCCGCACTTTGTATACAACTGCGCACTTGCTTCAAACTTGAAGCTTCTGCTCCGTGACTATAAACTTTCTGATGATATTTCACTCCGTTTCTCTAACCCTGAATGGAGCGAGTATCCACTGTTTGCTGAGACATACATTGATTGGATTGCGCAGTTCCCCGAGGAAGAGAAGGTTGTCAATATCTTCATGAACCTTTCTGCAATCGGTATGGCTCAGCCATTGGAATCACATATCCTTGATTTCATGAAGGCTTTGCCTGCATGTGCTGCAGCAAAGGGAATTACATTCTCTACTCCTTCAGAGGTTATTGACAACCATAAGTCCGTAGGTCCTCTTGAAGTACCCTATCCGCTTTCATGGATGGATGAAGAGCGCGATGCAAGTTCTTGGTTGGGTAATACATTGCAGCGTGAGGCGTTCAACAAACTCTACAGTGTGGCTGAGCGTATTATGATTACTGATGACAAGAAATTGAAACAGGATTTTGATTATCTGCAGGCAGCAGAGAACCTCCGTTTTATGACTACAAAGCAGAACGGTATCATTACAGAGCGTTGCATCTACGAGTCTCCATACGATGCTTTTACAAACTACATGAATATCCTTGGTGACTTCCTTGCACGTGTGCGCGCACAATACCCCGATATGGACAATGAGGAATTGGGTGCATTGCAGCAGATGATTGACAACCAGGAGGTTGAAATCGTACAACTTGAGGCTGAGGTTGAACAACTCAAGGCTAAACTTGCAACTAAGGCCAAGAAGGCTGCTAAGAAGGAAGAGCCGGATGCAGAAGTAGTGGCAGAAGAGAAACCAAAGAGAAAATGTGGCCGTAAGCCTAAAGCTGAATAAACAGCGTTTACCTATATTAATTGCGCCATGACAATCGTCATGGCGCAATTGTTTTGTTACTGTTTAATTCAAAATTATAAAGTGTATGAGTCTTGTTTTTATCGGTGTCTGTTTTTTGTGTTTACCTGTTTTGACAAGTGCAAGATAAATGTTCCTATAAACAGACAGCCGCCAATTGGCGGCTGTCTGTTATTTTCAGTCATTGAATTTGCTTGTCACAATTTTGATAGGGATATTGTATTTGTTGTCCTTGCCCTCATCTGCGTTCCCGAGTAAACCTCCACGCAAGCGCATGCTGCCGATGTTTATGTCGTGAATTATTTTTACGACATTGCCGTTCGAGTCCTTTGTGGTTGAAACGGGGATAAGTACAACTTTGTTCCAATCAGGGTTCTTGGTTTCCCAATCTTTGTCTTTGTTTACGCCTTGGGTGTATTCGTTGTAGCAATGTTTTAGAAGAGTTGCAATGTTGTTGAATGTATATTCGTTGCTGTTGCTTGCAAATGATGTCATGAATGATGTCTTGTTGTCGCACAATTCGTTCTTCAGGAAAAATCTGTAGAGTTCGCTTTTCCTTATCATTATGAGGTTGTTGTGTGCTTCGGTCAAAACACCTTTATCCTCGTTGTAACGAGTGAATGTTATTAGTGCAGAGTTGATGTCATCGCTGCTTTCAACAATGTCAATGATAGGCAGTTCAACCTCGGTGAACAGGCCTGCCGGTGTTTTAATGTATGTGTGCTCCTGTTCGTCTACAAGCGGTTTAAGGTTGTCGTTGCAGAAACTGTTTGCCTGTAATACCTCCTTGCCTGAATAGAATGGTGCAGATAGAGCCTGTATTGAATCTTTCTCGCCGCTACTGCTGGTTATGTAGCGTTTGAAACCTATATCAAGGCGTGTGCGGTAAATCTTGAATAGGGTGCCGTCACCATGTGTGCATTTTACATAAATGCCTTTGAATATCTCATTTATGAAAACTTCGGAGTTTGCAAAATACTTCTTGCCTACATTCTTGCCTTCTGAGTCCTTTTCATAGAATTTTTGTATGAAACGGTTGCCTATGCTGTTGGGCAGAATTATTTCAATGTTCTTCGTGTAGTTGTCGTCTTCACGTATGGTGTCGTGAAGTTGGAAATCTACTGCATTGAATGTCTTTGTGGCGAGCGGTGCCTTGTCTGTGTTGTAGAAAACTTCTGGGTCAAGGCTTGTGTAGTAGGGCACACCTTCTTCCAATGTGTTGTCCAATTCATATACCTCGCAACTCATCGCGTTTAGCGAATCGCCATACGATTCCTCAAAATATAGACGCAATTTGGTGTATGATGCGCTGTCTCCAACGACTCCTTCTTCTGGGAACTCGAAATCCTTGGTACAGCCGAACTGGGTAACGAAACCTGAACTGAATACTGTGCCGCTCTCGCTGTCGGTGTACTGGCCAAGGTAAACATCGCTTGTGTTGGCAAGGATTGAGTCATTTGCCAGTATTGTTCTGCTTGTGGCATAGAATGTGTCTGTCCTTGCTGTTATGATGTCGTTCTCGGGTATAATGCTGCTGCCGAGGGATTCGGTATTGTCGTCACATTGTGTGAAGACCAGCACTGCAGCAATTGCCAATATAAAATATGAGAATGGTCTCTTCATGCGTTTTTTCAGGCCCTTGTGGGTCTTGTATTAATACTGTTTGTTTATTTTTCAAGCAACTCCGTCAGGGGTTGCTTGATTATGGATAGTTGGTTATTCAAATACGGTGTCGTAGAATTCATTGCAAGCCTGGTGGTATTCCTCTTCCACAGGTTTGGGAAGTACCGGCTTGCCAAGTGACTTGGCATAGTCTACGAGTTCCTGTGAAACGTTGTCTCCGTTTATGATTATGCCGTCGCTGTGTCTGATGGCCAACTTTGCCAGTTCGTTGTATGTTACAGGTGTTGCAATGTCACCGGCGGAGTCTTCCTGCATCTCCTTGTGGATTATCTTCTGAAGGAATGCGTCGGGCAACGGGTTGTTGAAGTTGTCATCATAGAGTGATATAACAATCCTTGAGTCACGGAAAGACGGTTCCTCGTTATATGCCTTCTTTACATATAGCGGAACAAGTGCCGAAATCCAACCATGACAATGGATGACCTCGGGGCACCAACGCAGTCTCTTTACTGTCTCGAGTACGCCGCGGGCAAAGAATATGGCGCGCTCGTCATTATCTTCGTATTCTGCACCGTTCTCATCGGTTGTCATTGAGCGGTTGTGGAAATAATCATCGTTGTCAATGAAATATACCTGCATACGGGCTGCCTGAAGCGATGCTACCTTTATGATGAGCGGGTGGTCTGTGTCATCAATTATAAGGTTCATTCCCGAAAGGCGTATAACTTCGTGAAGCTGGTTGCGTCTTTCGTTAATGATACCCCATTTTGGAGTGAAAATTCTAATCTCTTTGCCTAAATCTTGTGTCGCTTGTGGCAAGTAGCGTCCGATTTTTGAAATCGGTGACTCCGGTACAAACGGTTCAATCTCTTGAGTGATAAATAAAATTTTGTTTGCTTTCATCTTTCTAATCAACCACGGATAAATTCCGCGCATCGCAAAGTTACCAAAAAAAAAGCAACCTGACAAATCTTAAACTTTTTTTAAGTGTTTTTATAACAAATGGTTGATGATTTGCGGATATTGCAAGATTCGGTATATGTTCTGTATTTCTGCAAAGATAATCGGCTGTCTCCTTTCATGCTCTTCTTTCGTGTTTGTTTTTTTGTTTTATTTATTCATTTGTGGTTATTTGTTTATTATTTTAAACTATCTTTGCAAACTGAAATTGGAACACAAATGCGAGGTTTGATTTATCTCTGCTTATAATGTTTTGAATAAGACGCTGATGAAATTAATAAACACGATAAAGGATTTGAAACAGATGCTTGGCGAGTGCCGGGCCAATGGCAACAGTGTAGGTCTTGTACCTACAATGGGTGCGCTTCATGCCGGTCATGCATCGCTCGTTGAGCGCGCAGTAGCCGAGAATGATGTGGTTGTTGTGAGTGTATTTGTCAATCCCACACAGTTCAATGATAAGAATGATTTGAAGAATTATCCGCGTACCCTGGAGGCCGATTGCAGATTGCTTGAAAAAGTAGGTGCCGCAGTGGCGTTTGCGCCTTCGGTCGAGGAGATGTATCCCGAGGAAGATACCCGCCAGTTCTCTTTCGCTCCTCTTGATACAGTAATGGAGGGTGCTTGCCGTCCCGGTCATTTCAATGGTGTTGCGCAGATAGTGAGCAAACTTTTCTATGCGGTTGAACCCGATAGGGCGTACTTTGGAGAAAAGGATTTCCAGCAACTTGCCATAATACGTGAAATGGTGCGCCAACTCGCTTTGCCGCTTGAGATAGTCGGTTGTCCGATAGTGCGCGAAGAAGATGGGCTCGCGATGAGCAGCCGTAATACGTTGCTGACTGAGGATGAACATGAACGTTCACTTACTATCTCAAGTACTTTGTTTGCAAGTGTTGATTTTGCAAAGGTGAATACCCTTGAGGCAACAAAGGCTTTTGTGGAGGATATGATAAATGAAACTCCGGGGCTTGACCTTGAGTATTACCAGATTGTTGACGGCAATACATTGCAAGAGATTGAAGAGTGGGGCGACAGTGATTATGTGGTGGGTTGCATTGCGCTGTTCTGCGGTAATGTGCGCCTGATTGATAACATCAGATACAAATAAGTAAAAGTGGACGGGATATGTTGTTGAATATGCTTAAATCCAAGATACATTGTGCTACAGTCACAGAGGCAAACTTGCATTACATGGGAAGCATTACCATTGATGAGGCTCTTATGGAGGCTGCGGGTATGTTTGAAGGCGAGCAGGTACATGTGGTGAACAACAGCAACGGCGAACGTATTGTTACTTATATAATCAAGGGTGAGCGCGGTTCGGGGGTCATTTGCCTTAACGGTGCGGCAGCACACAAGTTCTCTCCCGGTGACGTTGCCATAATCATGGCCTATGCTTCAATGACACCTGAAGAGGCAATGGGCTTCAGGCCAAAAGTGATTATACCTGACAGACATAACAGGATATAGTTGAATTGACTAAAAGTTTATCAGTTATGCATTGTTGTGGGCAATGAAAGCATTGAAAAGGAATAGGAGAAATATTCCGGATTTCTGCTTTAAAGTCTTGCTGCTTAAACAATAAAAGGTCCTCTGCGTAGAGGACCTTTTATTGTTTAGTGTATCAGTGCTTACTCCATTACAACCAGCACTGCGCCGTCGGCAACGGTGTCGCCTTTGGCAACCTGAATTGCTGTTACCTTACCATCGCGGTCGGCGTTGATGTTGTTCTCCATTTTCATGGCTTCAAGCACGACAACTGTCTGGCCTTTCTTTACTGTGTCACCCACTGCAACTTTTACGTCGATTATTACTCCTGGCAGCGGTGTTTTTATAGCATTTCCGCTGACCGGTGTTGCCGGAGCTGCTGCCGGTGTGGCGGCAGGAGCAGCCGCGACCGGTTTTGCTGCTGCCGGCTGTACCTTTACAACGGGTTTTTCCTCAACAGGCTTTTCCCACTCTACCGAATATTCTTTGCCGTTGACGGTCACCTTTGCTGTTGTGTCGTTCACTTCGTTGATGACAACATCATACTTGTTGCCGTCTATTGTATATTTGTACTCTTTCATGGTGCTTATCTGTTTAGGTTATTCCAATGTTTGTTTATATACGTTATGGTTAGCACGCCACTTTCATTGTCGTGCACATTGTCGCCCATGTATGCTGCCATTGCCATAGAAATGGCTGCGACTGTGGCGTTGTCAATTTTCTTGTTATCTTCCATAATAGTTTGTTTATAGTGGAATGTTGCCATGTTTTTTCTTTGGGAGGTCCTGACGCTTGCTCTCAAGTTGTGCAAGGGCACGTATTATACGGAACCGTGTATTGCGTGGCTCAATCACATCGTCAATGTAGCCGTACTTGGCTGCCTGATAGGGGTTGGCAAACAGACGGTTGTATTCGGCCTCCTTCTCGGCAATGAATGCTTTGGGGTCTTCGGCATCCTTCGCCTCCTTGGCGTAAAGGACTTCGGCTGCTCCTGCTGCTCCCATGACTGCAATTTCGGCACTGGGCCATGCATAGTTGAGGTCGGCGCGCAACTGCTTGCATGCCATTACAATGTGTGAACCGCCGTAAGACTTGCGCAGAGTGACTGTTACTTTTGGTACTGTCGCTTCGCCGTAAGCATAGAGTAATTTTGCGCCGTGAAGAATTACTGCATTGTACTCTTGTGCTGTACCGGGGAGGAATCCGGGAACGTCCACAAGTGTTACCAGCGGTATATTGAATGCATCGCAGAAACGTACAAAGCGTGCGCCCTTGCGCGATGAGTTGCAGTCAAGTACTCCGGCATATTTACAGGGTTGGTTGGCTACAATGCCTACCGATTTTCCGTTCATGCGGGCAAAACCCACAATGATATTCTGCGCATAGTCGCGATGAACCTCAAGGAACTCTCCGTTGTCAACAATTTCGGCAATTACACGGTACATGTCGTATGCCTGGTTGGGGTTATCGGGGATTATAGTGTTGAGTATATCGCTCGTGCGGTTTATGGGGTCTGTGCACTCTACATCGGGAACGCATTCCATGTTGTTCTGTGGAATATAACCCATGAGTTTGCGTATCAGTGCAAGTCCTTCTTCCTCGGTCTGTGCTGTGAAATGGGTTACGCCCGATTTGCTTGCATGTACGCTTGCACCGCCAAGTTCCTCCTGTGTCACTATCTCGCCAAGGACTGTCTTTACCACCTTTGGACCGGTGAGGAACATATATGCTGTGCCCTCCATCATTATTGTAAAGTCTGTCAGTGCCGGTGAATACACTGCGCCGCCTGCGCATGGGCCGAATATTCCTGAAATCTGCGGAATTACACCCGAGGCCATGATGTTGCGCTGGAAAATCTCGGCATAACCTGCCAGAGCGTTTATACCCTCTTGAATGCGTGCGCCGCCGCTGTCGTTGATGCCGATTACCGGAGCGCCCACTTTCATTGCCATATCCATTACTTTGCATATCTTCTGTGCCATTGTTTCGCTCAGTGACCCGCCTGTTACGGTAAAGTCTTGTGCAAAGATGTAGACAAGTCGCCCTTCAATTGTTCCGTTACCGACAACGACACCGTCGCCAAGGAACTGTTTTTTCTCTTGGCCGAAGTTTGTGCAACGGTGTGTTACAAACATATCCATCTCTTCAAAACTGCCTTTGTCGAGTAGCATCTCAATGCGCTCGCGTGCAGTGTATTTGCCGCGCTCGTGCTGTTTTTCGATGGCTTTTTCTCCGCCGCCTAAACGCGCCTTGGCGCGAAGTGCGACCAGCTCTTTGATTTTTTCAAATTGCTTGCTCATGATATCTGTTTTTCTGTATGTTCTTTAATTGCTTAGATAAGGGAAACTAAGGGTGCCGATGATTCTAATGGATGCTGTAACATTAAACGCTAACCATTGAATTTTGACACCATTAAACATCAATAGTTACTCTTCGCAAAGTTCGGTAAGTACACCCTTTGTTGCTTTGGGGTGAAGAAATGCTATCTGCAACCCTTCGGCTCCGGCACGCGGTGCTTTGTCTATGGTGCGAACCTCTTTCTGTTCACACTCGGCAAGGGCTGCTGCAACACCGTCCTCAACCTTGTAGGCTATGTGGTGGATGCCTTCGCCACGGTTCTCAATGAACTTTGCAATTGTACTCTCGGGAGATGTCGCCTCAAGAAGTTCTATCTTTGTCTCTCCGACCTTGAGAAATGCCGTGCGCACTTTCTGGTCTTCAACAGTCTCAATGTTGTAACATTTGAATCCAAGCACCTGCTCGTAGTAGGGCAGAGCCTCTTCAATGCTCTTGACTGCAATTCCTAAATGTTCAATCTTTGAAATTTTCATAGTCCTATGTTTGTCTTGTTTTCTTGATTGAAAAATCTATCCAAACGCAAAGATAACCAAATAAACCGATTACCATTGTTTTTTTTATTTTTTTTGCTTTGCAATGCTGTTTCGCTATTCCTTTGATAGTATCTGGGTCATTATTTCTCTCTGTTTTGTCCTTTTTGTGCGTGCTTGTGTGTGATTGTGAAACAAATTCACTTTTTGTACTGCAAATCTCTTATGTTTTTTGTATCTTTGCGCCATTAAGAACGGACTGGCATGGATGCTTGTCAAAAAAAACAGAATTTTTATGAAAAAGACATTGGTAGATCTTTTTGAGGAATCGGTAAAGAAATATCCGAACAACACATTCCTTCTTGAGAAAACAGACAAGAAAGAGGGCTTCAAGCCAACAACCTATATTCAGGTTAAGGAGCAGGTGTATCGTTTGGGTGCAGGTTACCAGGCACTTGGTGTAAAGAAAGGTGATAATATGGCTCTTTTGAGCGAAGGGTGCAATATGTGGGTTATCGGCGAACTTGCCATGTTCTATGCGGGTGCAGTCAATGTTCCTCTTTCAATAAAACTTGAGGAGAGCAATGACCTCTATTTCCGTCTTGACCATGGTGACGTTAAGTTTATTCTGGTATCAAACTACCAGTTGAAAAAAGTGCGCGCCATTAAGGAGAAACTCAGCAAGGTTGAGAAAATCATTGTGTTCGGTAACGCGGGCGAGCTGCAGGAGGGCGAAATTCATGTCGATGAAGTAATGAAGATGGGCGATGAGTTTCTCAATAGCCATACAATGGAGGAGTTCCTTGCTGTCGGCCAGTCTATTGTTAACGATGATATTGCAACGATTACTTATACAAGCGGTACAACTGCAGACCCTAAGGGCGTTATGCTTACTCACCGTAATTATACAGCAAATGTTGAGCAGGCTCTTACACTGGTGCCTATTGACCAGACATGGCGTACACTCATCATTTTGCCGCTTGACCACTGTTTTGCACATGTTGTTGGTTTTTATATAATGATGTCTTGCGGTGCAACTGCAGCAACAGTTCAGGTGGGTCGTACAGGTCTTGAGACATTGAAGAATATTCCGCTGAATATAAAGGAGGTTCGTCCTCACTTTATCCTTTCGGTACCGTCTTTGGCAAAAACATTCAAGAAGAATATCGAAGGTGCAATCCGTGCCAAGGGTAAGACAACAGAACGACTCTTCAACTGGGGTATGGCTGTGCGTCAGAAGTATTATGGCGAAAGCAGTCTTGATTCTAAGGGCTTACGCATATTCCTGAAGCCGCTTGTGGCTCTGTTCGACAAACTGATTTTCTCAAAGGTGCGTGAGAACTTTGGCGGTGAACTCCGTTTCTTTGTCGGTGGCGGTGCTTTGCTTGATAAGGAGTTGCAGAATTTCTACCTGGGTGTTGGTATGCCAATGTATCAGGGTTACGGCCTTTCCGAGGCTACTCCTGTCATTTCATCCAACGGTCCGGAACTATACCGCTTCGGTTCAAGCGGCAAACTTGTTAAGCCTATTGAACTCAAGATATGTGATGCCGATGGCAAGGAACTTCCTATTGGCGAACTCGGTGAGATTGTGGTAAAGGGTGAGAATGTTATGGCCGGTTACTGGAAGAATCCTACTGCTACAGCCGAGACTGTGCGTGACGGATATCTCTACACCGGTGACTTGGGTTATATGTCAAAGGAGAACCTGCTTTATGTAAAGGGCCGTTTCAAGAGCCTTCTTATCTCAAGCGACGGTGAGAAGTACAGCCCCGAAGGTATTGAAGAGGCATTTGTCAGCCTTTGTCCCACAATAGACCAGGTTATTCTTTACAATAACCAGTCACCTTATACAATAGCACTCTTCGTGCCCAACAAGGATAATATAAAGCGCGCGCTCGAGGCCAAAGGACTTGACCTCACAACCGAAGAAGGACGTAAGGCTGCGTGCGACCTTGTGAAGGCTGATGTTGACATGTTTAAGAAAGGTGGTGAGCATGCAGGCATGTTCCCGGAACGTTGGTTGCCAAGTTGCTTTGCAGTGCTTCCTGAAGCATTCACTGAGCAGAACGGTATGATGAACAGTACCATGAAGGTTGTCCGCGGAAAAGTGGAGAAACACTATCAGAACCGCATTGATATCCTTTATACTGCCGAGGGAAAGAATCTTTACGAGCAGCATAACCTTGATGCGTTCAAGTAAAACCGGGTTTACTAATTCTAATCTTAAGGGGCTGCTACGGCAGCCCCTTATTTTGTGTTGTTCGGGACATGATTTAAACCTTGTTTATAATTCGCAGTCATATAGATGAATAACAAAACAGAATATAATATGAAAACAAGATTATGGCTATTGGCAATGTTGCTGACATTTACGTTTGCAGCAACAGCACAGAACGGTAACGGCAACGGTAAACGTAATCCGGAGCAGAGAATAGAAAAACATCTAAAGAGAATGCAGAACTCTCTTATGCTTGATGATGCGGCGGCAGCAAAGTTTGCCCCAATTTATAAGGAGTATCTTCTTGAAAAGGCAAACTGCCGCCCTGATATTGTTCGTGGCAAGAACCTCAGCGATGAGCAGATAAAAAAGAATATTGAGGCTCGCATGGATAACCGTCAGAAGGCTCTTGATATTGACAGGAAGTATTACGGTAAGTTGTCTAAAATTCTCAATGCAAAGCAGTTGAATGTTATTTTTGGCAAGAAGGCTTATGACAAGCGCCGTATGGCTCCTATAAAGGGCGAATGCAAGATGAAGCCCCGTAACGGCAAACCTGGCGCACAAAACGGCAAGTGCCGGAAGGTTGCTGATTGTTTAAAGGCAAAGGAGTGCAAGAAGTGATTACAAACAGAAAAATAAATGCTCACAGCGCGCTGTGAGCATTTATTTTTCTGTTTATGTATTTTGTTACATTTCGGCCCATATATTGTCCCAGTCGCTACGGTTCTCTTTTGCATCGTATTCGTTTGCCCAATTGCCATCATTGTTATCTGGGTTGGGGTCTCCCGGGATTGATACCGCAATGAGATGAAGCGGGCTTAATCCTGTCTTTTCGCATTCGGGAGTTATGTATGTTCTTTTCATGGTTTTCTCTTTAGCATTATAGGTGTGTTGACCTTATTTTATTTTATATATACTTTCTTGCCGTTGAGTATATATATACCATTTTGGGGGGAATCAACTCTCCTTCCGTTCAGGTCATAGTAAATGTCAATGCCTTCAATGTCATTCAAGTCGATTAATTTATCTTGGATTGATGTTTCGCTATTTCCCGAATGGTTGATTTTGCCTAAACTGAATAATGAGGTTGTTGAACTTGCGTTCGGAGTTACCTCTAACCACCAGCGGAACGCGCCCAAGGGTATCCCGTCGGTCATGGCCGGGTTCGGCCTTTTAAGTTCACCGCCTGTCATCGCATAGCGGTAGGGTGGTTGTGTGTGGTCGGCCTCTTTCAGTGGCGCTGCTGCATATTGGCCGGTGAAGGTGTATGTTGCACCGCTTGTGCCCTTGAAACTTTCGCTTGTTGCTATCACAGGCTCTGTGCCATCGACGTTGGTGTTGCTTGTGTATACGCAATAGAGTGGGTCGCCGTCGGTGTCATTTCTATGGGACTGTGATATGGTTATTGTGTGCTCGCCTATCTCCTTTGCTCTAATGAGGTAAAGTTTGTGAGGTTCAACTTTGTCCTCGACAATATCGGCCATTGCATAGAACATCTCCCCGGTCTCCAATATGCTGTGTACCTTGGCAATCTCGAACTTCTCGCTCCAATCGCTATAGACAAGTTCTACCGGAACATACAATGCCTGCCAGTTGGTGTTCTTGAAGTTGCGGATGTATGATACCGTGTTGTACTCGTTGTACGCTGGGTCGGTAGTCTGCTGGCCAAATGTGATTGGCTTCTCCAGGAACAGGGTTTCGCTGTCGAATATTTGGTAGTTGGTCTTGGTGATAATAACAGACCCCGATTCGTTATTATCATTTCCTGTCTGGCTGTCGTCTGCCGGGTTATATATGAATCTGCCCCAATAGGGGTGTGCGGAATACAGTGCAATGCTTTGCCCGGGCACTATCAGCGTGACTCTTTCTGCGTCCATCTTGTGAAATGCGCTTTCTTTCGGAATATCCGGCGGAGTCAGTGCGTCGCATCTGATGGTAATGATACCGGTGCATTGGAAAAATGCCTTATCGCCCAGGCGATTAACGGTTGAGGGTATTGATACTGAAGTAAGCTGTTTGCATTGAAAAAATGCATTATCGCCTATTGCTGTAATGGTGTATATCCTTGTCTGGTTGTTGCTCACTGGAACCGTAATGGTTTCGGGTATAACAATATCTCCAGAGTAGCCGCCGTTTCCTCTCGAGGCTAATGTAGCTTGCCCAATCTCCGGAATATCCAGGAAATAGTCGATACCGTCAATTGGAACACTGCGTTGCGCCAGGCTCGCTTGTGATAATAGACAAAGGACTGCTATCTGTAGCAGTGAGTATAGTTTCTTCATTGTGTTTGTTGATTGCTTTGTTTAAGGGAAAAAAACTCCAGTTCGTTTATAAAAAACGGCTTTTTGTAAAAGGGAGTGCAAAGATATAACTTCTTGTATTGTTGTGCAATAGTTTTGTGTTATATATTTTAACAATATGTAAATTTATTTTCGGGGGGGGTAAATTGTTGGGGAAATAACTGTTTTTGCTGACAAAATGATGACAAAAATGCTGTTTTTGTGTCTTTGTGTAAATGTGTGCTGCGTGGCGATATGCATCGCTCAAACAAATTCACGCCTCTTTCCGGCTATATGCACTAATACTTGCTGTGTCTCACACAGTGCCGGAGTTTTTTGGGAATTACTTCTGCTATACAACCGCCAAAGGTAATTCATGAGAGAAAAAGTAATGATAGCAAGTTCTTCGTTCAGCAACAATTTACAGACGAAGGTTGAGAAATGCATAAGAATATAATGTCGAGCAATAGCGAGTTTGAAAACCTTTAGTTTTGTTTTATAGTTTTTATCAAACCACATCTTTTGGCTACTGAGCCCTTTTTCATGCAAAAAGGACATTAAAGATTTGCATTCATAACATCATTATTTGAAAAATATTAATATTTTTGCCGTTGTTAAAAGGTTGCAATAAACATACCATGAAAAGGAGTGTTGCCATATTACTGATAATTGTCTTATTGCCTTTGCTGTCAATGGCACAGCAGAAGGTAGGCCTTGTCATGAGCGGCGGCGGCGCAAAAGGGCTTGCACACATCGGAGTAATAAAGGCACTTGAAGAAGAGGACATCCCTATCGACTATGTAACCGGCACATCAATGGGTGCTATTGTTGCTGCATTGTACTCAATGGGATATTCGCCGGATGAAATGATTGAGATGATGAAAGGCGATGATTTCCAACGTTGGTACACGGGTACAATGGACCGCAAGTACATGTTCTACTTCAAGCGCAACGACGAGGTTCCTGATATGTTCGGCATAAATTTTGATATCAAGGATTCATTGCATATTGTCAAGCCTTCGGCAAATCTCATTGATGACACCCCTTTGAATTTGGGTTATCTTGAGGTCTTTTCAGGAGCCAATGCAGCATGTAAAAGCAATTTTGACAGCCTTATGATTCCTTTCCGTTGTGTTGCATCGGACGTGTATAGGAAAAAAGAGGTTATAATGTCCGGTGGCGACCTTGGTGACGCTGTACGTGCATCAATGAGTTATCCGTTTGTTTTTAAACCGATAAAGAAAGAGGGGGTGTTACTCTATGACGGAGGATTGTACAACAATTTTCCGCATGATGTGATGAAGAAGGAGTTCAACCCGGACATAATGATTGGCAGCATTGTGAGCAACAACACCCCTCCACCGCCCGATGAACGGGATATAATAAGCCAGGTACAGAACATGGTCATCAACAGGACAAACGGTTCACTGAAAGAGGAAGACGGAATAGAACTTGACATTGATGCCAAAGGTGTCAATCTTATAGATTTCTACAAGATTGACGAGCTTGTTGAACTGGGCTACTCACACACCAAGAAACATATTGATTCAATTAAAACACGTATACCCGAACGTAGGGATAGTGCACTGCTGGCTGAACGGCGTAAAGAGTTCAAGGAACGTATACCCGAAATAAGATTCAACAACGTCATTGTAAACGGTGTTACCAAGGAACAAGGCAAATCAATTGCAAACGAATTCTACAAGTACGGGAAAGTATTCTCGCTTGATGATTGCAAAAAAGGTTATTACAGCCTTATGTCCGGGAGCAATCTGGAATCCATCATTCCACATGCCACCTACAATGAAGCCGACAGCATGTACACATTGCACATTGATGTGAGGATGAATCCGCCTTTCACACTTAAACTTGGTGGCAGTGTTGCTACAAACGTATCAAACCAGCTTTATCTGGGCCTGCATTACCGTAACCTCAACAACCATTCAAAGGAGTTCATTCTCGACGGACAGTTCGGAAAGGTATACAATAATGCACAAATCTCGGGAAGAGTTGACTTTTTGAGCAAACTTCCTGTGTCGTTCAAGTTTATCGGTTCATATTCAACCATTGACTATTACAACATGAAATATCTCTTTACAAAAGAGAATGCAATGGCATTGAATCATCAACGCGAACTATTTGCGAAAATCAAATTCATTCTGCCTTTCCTCAGCCAACGAAAGGCTGAGTTCAGTTTGGGGATTGCAGACATAAAGGATGAATACATGCCCTCGAATATCCTTGACCTGAACACTCCAAAATATGACAGGAACGATATGCTGTTCTACAGTGCAGGCATCAAGTTCCAAGGCAATACCCTTGACGCGAAGGCTTATGCTACATCGGGAATGTATGAGTCCCTTACAGCCCAGTTCATTACCGGTACTGAGAAATACCGTGGCATAACAGAGGTTGCTGACAGCGAACTGAAACAATCGTGGCTACAGATAGGATATATACGCCGTGACTATTTCAGAATCGGCAGCAAACTTTCACTGGGAACGTATATGCAGATATACTACTCGACACGAAGATTATCGAATACTTATCAGGCAACAATGATGCAGGCCGGTTCTTTCACACCAACAATGAACAGTCTATTCAATTACGACCCTAAATTCCGTGCCAACCAGTTTGTAGCGGGCGGTGTAACACCGGTAATAAAACTGAACAACTTCATTCAGATACGTCCGAGTTTCTATGTATTCGTACCTTACCGCATGATAAAGGAAAACAGCAAAGGACAGGCATACTATGAAAAAAAGAGATTCAACGATTTTCAATATATCGGGGATTTTACCATTGCTGCACAATTCTCAAACATTGCCATGAGTGCCTTTGCCAACTACTACAGTTCGCACAAAAGCAGTGTCGATTTCGGTATAACAATAGGATGGTTTATGTTCCACGAAAGGTTCTTTGACAAATAACAGAAATGGCGCACCAAACTAAGTGGTGCGCCATTTCTGTTATTTGCTCTGACTCAGGATTATATTTTCACTTTCATGCTTGCCTTTACAAGGTAAACTATCAGCAGTACGTATGCAATAATGGCTGCAGCCTCACTCCAATAAGCAGAAAGCCAATCTTCGCACATCATATTCACACCGCCAAAGCGTAAACCAGCGCTCAGCACACCCATCAACGCGCCACCGGCAATGAAGCCCGAAGCAAGAAGTGTACATTTTTCGCCACGTGCTGCATTCAATGCAGTATCCTTGCTTCGTGTTGTCACATACCAGTTAATGAGACCACCGACAAGAAGCGGAAGGTTCAGTTCGAGCGGGATAAACATGCCGAGTGCAAACGGCAAAGCC
The DNA here is from genome assembly GCA_045588345.1 of Bacteroidaceae bacterium. Classification (GTDB taxonomy): domain Bacteria; phylum Bacteroidota; class Bacteroidia; order Bacteroidales; family Bacteroidaceae; genus HGM04593. Next base: position 8,417 of record JAZNDZ010000081.1, on the reverse strand, counting down.
GGCACTTTGCAGAATGTGAGTACCAAAGCCAGTGCCGCACCAATGGCATAAAGCAACCACGGAGCACCTACTCCATTCATCAACGGGTCAATCACGGCAGCCATGGCATTTGCCTGCGGTGCTGCAAGTTCACCGCTTGTAAAACCGTATGTCTTGTTCAGAATCATGATGACACCGGCTACAGTTGCTGCCGACACAAGTGTTCCAAGGAACTTCCATGTCTGCTGTTTAGCCGGAGTACTTCCCAGCCAATAGCCTATTTTCAGGTCGGTGATGAAACCGCCTGCCATAGAAAGCGCCGTACATACCACACCGCCCATAATGAGCGCGGCAACCATGCCCGATGACCCCTTCAAACCCACAGCAACCATAATAACCGATGCAAGGATAAGAGTCATGAGAGTCATGCCCGATACAGGGTTCGAGCCCACGATTGCGATTGCATTGGCTGCTACTGTGGTAAACAGGAACGAAATGATTGCAACAAGCAACACTGCAACCACACTATGAAGGATATTGCCATTCATAACGTCAAGCACAAAGAATGCGAATACCAGCAGCAATGTGAACACAGAACCGAAAAGGACAACCTTCATGGAGAGGTCCTTCTGCGTGCGCTCAACAATTCCGGCATCCTTCTTGCCGCCGAATTCACGTGCAGCAAGCCCTACAGCGCTCTTGATAATACCCCATGACTTGAAGATTCCTATTATTCCGGCCATGGCAATACCGCCTATACCGATACTCTTTGCATACTCCTTGAAAATTAGTTCAGGTGACATTTCACTTACTGTCTGCACAATGGCAGGATTCCAATCGTTGAGTACCTGGTCACCGAAAAGCAGCGACATGCCCGGGATAATCACCAGCCACACTACAAGCGAACCGACACATATTATGACTGCATACTTCAGACCAATGATACATCCGAGACCAAGCACTGCAGCTCCGACATTGATTTTCAAAACAATCTTTGCCTTGTCGGCAAGCAGTTCGCCCCACCCTACAATGCGTGTTGTCACGTTCTCGTTCCACCAGCCGAATGTAGCCACAATAAAGTCATACAAGCCGCCGATGAGACCGGCAACGAGAAGAGGTTTTGCTTGGCTACCGCCCTTCTCGCCCGAAATGAGCACCTGTGTACTTGCTGTTGCCTCAGGGAAAGGATACTCGCCATGCTTCTCTTTCACGAAATACTTGCGGAAAGGGATAAGGAACAGAATACCCAATATACCGCCAAGCAAGGAACTGATGAACATCTGCATGAAGTTCACAGTCATTTCGGGGTACTTTGCCTGCAGGATATACAGCGCAGGCAATGTAAAGATTGCACCCGCGACAATAACGCCCGAACAGGCACCGATAGACTGGATAATTACATTCTCGCCAAGAGCCCCCTTGCGCTTTGCAAGAGTAGACATGCCTACTGCTATGATTGCAATTGGAATAGCAGCCTCGAACACCTGACCTACCTTAAGACCCAAATAGGCCGATGCAGCTGAGAAGAGCACAGCCATGAGTATACCCCACGACACCGACCAGAAGTTAACCTCGGGGTAATTCTTGCCAGACGACATCAAGGGCTTGTACTCTTCGCCCTCGTTCAAAGGACGGAATGCATTCTCCGGCAATCCCGTCTGTTTTTCATTTTCATGTTTCATTTTTCTATTTTTATGCTGTATTTCAAAATTTTGCGCGAAGATAGTGAAAATACCTGAATCATACACAATAAAAAAGATAACTGCGAAACTCACTGATAGCAAAACTTTTCACATCACTTCATCAAAACTTTTTAACGATTTTACTTTATAAAAACCTTTTTGCCATCAATGATGTAGATGTTGCTTATGGGGTTTTTAACTACGCGACCATGAAGGTCATAAATAGTTTTTACATTGCAATTTTCACCCTGCAAGTCACTAATGCACGTGAAGTCCATCTCCTGAATCTTGAATTTACTCCACGGTGTGGCTCTTTCGTATGCGAATTTACACCCTTGCGGAACAAACAATATTGCATTGTTATATGTATCTTCACTGAAGATGTTCTCACTTGCTGTTAAAGCATCCTTTGAGCCAACCTTTATCTCAAGAATATTGTTACAAGCATTGAAGGCATAGTTATCAATGCTCTCTATTGTATTGCTTATATACACTTCCTGGAGTTTGCTGCAAGCAGCAAATGCAGAAGTTCCGATGCGTTTCACGCCATCCACAATATCAATCCTTGTCAGTCCTGAGCACCTGTTGAATGCACGCTGCCCGATACTTATAACGCTATTGGGGATTTCAATACTTGTAAGCCCGGTACAAAATTCAAAGGCTCCATCAGCAACCCCTATAGTACCATCTTTTATAACAATAGATGTATTCTCGGGCATTATACTTTTATATTGATAAAGCACTTTGCCTGCATACACAACGCCATCAGGTTGATTATCATACCATTTTGTATCATTGAACGCCCTCTGTCCAATACTTGTGATACTGTTAGGGATTTTGATGTTTGCAAGCCTTTGGCAACCATCGAACGCGCGATTTCCAATGCTTTTTACACTGTTCGGGATTGTTATGGTTGTAAGGTCTGTGCAATCGTAAAACGCATCATTTCCAATGTTTGTTACGCTGTTAGGGATTTTAATGTTTGTGAGACCGGTGCAACCATAGAACGCGCTCCCTCCAATGCTTGTTACGCTGTTGGGGATAATTGTATTCTTACATCCTGTTATAAGCATATTGCTTTCTGTATCTATGATTGCGTTACAATTATCTCCGCTATCATATTTACTATTGCCTTCTTCTACTACAATACTTGCAAGCCCGGAACAATAACTGAACGCACTCTGTTCAATGCTTGTTACGCTGTTGGGGATTTCAACGCTTGTAAGCCCGGAACAAAAACGGAAGGCTGCTTCTCCAATGCCTGTCACGCTGTAGGTTGTACCATTATATGTAACACTTTTGGGAATTACTACACTACCGGTGTACTTGTTGATTCCTCTGGTTACCTCTAACGTTTTATTTGCAGTATCGGTAATGTTGTAATAGACACCATCTACTTCAATTGTGTTGGCAACTGCAATACTGCAACACAATAACAACATTACGGTGAATAGTTGTTTCAGATGTTTCATAATGGTAAAAAAGATTTTGGAGACTTTACAGATATGGACTTAACTCTTTATCAATTAGTTTGTTTTACATAGCCACTCTTACTCGGCAAAGCAAGTAAACTTTATTTACTGGGCTTTATTCCCATTGATTTTGCAAAAATAATGAAAATAGATTGAATACAGACTATTATAAACGAATTATACAAAATATAGTCATCTGTCAATAATCACATAAAATACCAGAACGAGTTATACAGGCCAACAAAAATACTCTGTATTGCATAAAAAGTATGTTTTTTGTGCAGTACAGAGTGTTTATTGAATAAAACCGAGTTAAAACACCAAATAAAGGAGTCCTTATCATTATAAATACAGACGAACTTTTAGCGGACAGTAATGGTTCTTTTGGATTTTATGAAAAAGGGAATTATTTCTTTTGCCTGTCATTTAATATTTTCTTGTAATTGTATATCAAATTCGGGAACTGTTCAATAATCAAAGCAGACACAATTACAATAGCAATACAGCAACATAGGACTGCATAAATCAGATTAATTACAGGTATGAAAGATTGGGATATAATTTGGTCTCCCCAAAATTTGGAGCACACAGCACAAACAATCACGGGCAACACGTATAACAAGAATATAAATAGCAATACCATTTCTAACATAAACACAATAAGAATTTAAAAGTTTATATATACACATTTTGTCAGAGGTGGTATCACGCAACATATAAAACAAAAAGACGTGAGACTTGTCATCTTACGTCCATCAATCTGCAGGCATCGCCAAACGCCTTAACGGAAACGAACGGTGAAGAAACAATATTCCCACGCCGTGGATATATACCAGGTTACTTGCAACAGACAAGCAACATGTATATACAACACAGAATGAGCATTAGTTGCTTCGTCCTCCGTTATTATTTTGGCGATTTCACAGATTTGGACTTAACAAAATGCTTTCTTTCATTCATGGATTTCTCCCTATGAACATTGCAAAGATAACACTTTTTAGCAACCAACACTCAAATATCAAGGAAATTGTCTCTTCAGTATAAATTAATAAGTATAAATGCGCATTAAACAATATAAACTGAATTAATTCAATTGTTCATAAAAAACTCATTAAGTATCGACAATGGTGTAAAACAAAAGAGGTAAAGAACCGGAATCCTTTACCTCTTTTATAAATATTTGCCAAGTACGACGAATCGCAAAAGCCAATGCTGTACATTTATTCATCCAATTTCGACATCAATGATGTAGATGTTGCTTATGAGGTTTTCAACAGCAACAGAAGAAACAAAAGAGTGGAATCTGTGAGATTCACAACACATTGATAAAACACACATTGATAAAAGCATTCGGAACATACAATTTTTATCCGCAATAATCAATGACTTCTGAATAAAATCATTATTTTTGTTCATTGACACAAATTAACACCATGGCAAAGAAAACAGACAAACCCGGCGAGTACAATAGACAACAGAACATAACCTTTAGTTGGGATTCTTTTATACGCAACCTTACCGAAGGACAATATATACTTGTTCTCGGCAGCGAGATAATGTTGTCAAAATCCCTCAACGATAATTACAACGGTGACAGTTACAGGCTGATATTCGACTATGTAAAAGAAAATCTGATAGAATCAGGTATTCTCCCGGAGAACAATACCTCGACCGACTTTACCCAACTGTCCTATATATACAAGAACATTGATACTTACATAAGGAAGACAGTCAACGAGAATATTGATTTTAATGTAGAGGAGATTGAGCCGAGCCTTGTAGAACTGTTGAAGACAAGACACTTTAGGGTTGTACTCACTACAACCTTTGACCCCTATGCCCTTGAACTAATGGAGTATGTATGGGGCAAGGGCAATGTAAGGGTAATGAACATCAACACCCCACGCAGCAACCTTGAATTCGACCTTGAGAAATACATTTCCGATGATATTGTAACCGCCATACAGCCGACACTATATTATATCTTCGGCAAAGCATTCCCGGCAAATGAAACACGCCCCTTTGTGGTAAACGACAACGATGCCATTGTCACGCTCTCAAAGTGGATGAGTGAGAGCGCACCCGAAAAGATGCTGAAATATATACGTTCAAAAAGAATCCTTGCTTTAGGCTGCAAATTCGACGACTGGTTCTTCCGTTTTTTCTGGTACACAATGCGCGAATCAATAATAGAGATTTCACAAGGCGAGGTTGTCGTATCGCTTGATGAGCAGAGCGAGAGCGACCGCAAGCTCAAGCAGTACTTTAACAATGAGAACATATACTATCAGTCCGATGCACGTAAATTCATTGATGAGACTCTTAAAAGACTGGAAGAATATGATATGAAAGAGGAAATCATCAATAAGCGCAAACGCAAAGGAGTATTTCTGTCATACGCACACGAAGATTTTGAGATCGTACGCCATATATTCCTCAGCCTTGTCAAAGCAGATATAGACGTTTGGTTCGATGAGCGTAATCTGCAAGGCGCTGACAATTACGAAAAAAACATCCCGGTAGCCATTGCTGAATCAAGGATATTCATTCCCGTACTTAGTGCACAATGCCAGAAGGATTTACTCAATAACGCAAGCCGTTATTATAAGGACACTGAATGGAGTGCAGCCCAGACCACATGCAACGTTAATGACCAATACAAAGTATTGCCAGTGCGTTTGTCCGGTTATGATTCCCGCTCACAGACAAACAGAGAGAACCTGCCTAAATGCATGCAGGTTACGATTTTCGACCTTGAAAAAAGTTCTATCAACGAACTTATCGCCAGAATAAAAGAGCTGTTGAAACAATAACATTACACGTATATGAAAAGAAATCCTTGGATAGGCTTGGCCTCATACGACGAAAAGAAGATAGCCGACGGTTACGCATTTTGCGGACGCTCTACTGCGACACACGAACTATTTTCTCTGGTTGACAACAATCTGTTTGTAACAATGTATGGCAAGTCGGGCATCGGCAAGTCTTCACTCCTTCAGGCAGGCCTTTTCCCAAAACTCAGAAGAAACTGTTATTTCCCTGTGTATATACGTTTGGGAAAAGATTTGACAGGCACTCCGTATTCCGAGACTGTCATTAACACTATTTGTGCAGAAATTAAAAAATATGGCTGCAAGGATGTACCAAACAACTGCATCAGCCCATTGACTACCCCATCCGTGAAAGATGACAATTATCTCTGGAACTTCTTTGCAAGCAGACGCTTTATTGACGGCGAAGGCAACAACATATTCCCGGTCATAGTGATTGACCAGATGGAGGAACTTTTCTTTGGCAACAAGGAACAACTGGAAATATTCTTCAAACAGATATATCTTCTCCTGGATGACAGTCCTTTGCTTTCAGGCGCAATGTCCGATAAGGTCATAACTAATTATCGTATCCTTTTTTCAATACGTGAGGATGACTTCTTTAGGCTCGAAGATACAATAGAACGCCTTCGTCTCATTGAGATGAGGCACAACCGTTACCGCCTTACAGAACTCAGCAACGAAGAGGCGAAGGAAATAATTGAAATACCGGCTTCGGGCCTTCTTGCCCAAGGCGAAGAGAATGCTATTGCCACACGCATAATAGAGACCATAAAGGGTGAGAACCGTGAAATAAGCAGTGCCATCCTCTCATTGCTATGTAGCCGCATATACCGGTCAACAATAGGAAAAGGCGAGAGTGCAATAACCCTTAATGCGGTTGAATTATTCCTCAAGGACTCCGGTGGTAATTTCCTTGCATCGTTCTACTCGGATATCATTAAAAGACTGAAGAACCGCAGTAAATGGGAATATATTGAGGAGTTTCTTGTAACCGAAGAAGGAAGGCGCGCCTCGGTACTGAGGTCACAGTTTGACACCCATGTTCCTGACAGCGATTTTCTTTTCAGTGGCGAAATGGCCATGCTGCGTTGTGTAACATACTCGGTGAGCCAAGAGCCGCACGTAGAAATTATTCATGACATACTTGCCAAGCATCTTAAGGAGAGCCGTAATGAACGGCTGAAAAAGAGAGAGAACCTAAAAAAATGGAAAACTGCATTTACATTTGCAGCAATGATTGCTGTTTCTGTTTTCGTCTACCAGTATTGGGCCATTATAAAAAGCCACGACAGATTCCTCATAACACAGTCTCGTTATCTTATCAGCGAGGCCGGGAAAGAATATGACAGGGGGAATATAACCAAGGCATTGCGTTTATCATTGGAAGCATTTGACAGAAAATACATTAACGAAGCAGAAATAATGCTAAGGAAGTGCGATAATCCTCAAATTGAAGGAATATACAGCCAAAGCATTCTGCAACATGAAAGTGCCGTCACCTTCGCAGCATTCAGCCCCGACGGAAGATATATTGTGACGGAATCAAGCGACAACACCGCAAGAGTATGGGATTTAAAGACCGGGAAACAGGTAACTGAACCATTAGAGCATGAAGATGATATCAACTCCTCAGCATTCAGCCCCGATGGCAAATATATTGTGACGGCATCAAGGGACAAAACCGCAAGAGTATGGGATGCAAAGAGCGGGAAACAGGTAACAGAACCACTAAAGCATGAAGAAAGCGTCAGATCAGCAGCATTCAGCCCCGATGGCAAATATATTGTGACGGCATCATGGGACAACACCGCAAGAGTATGGGATGCAAAGAGCGGGAAACAAGTAGCAGAACTATTAGAGCATGGAAGTGCCGTCAAATCAGCAGCATTCAGCCCCGATGGCAAATATATTATAACAGTATCAAATGACAGAACCGCAAGAGTATGGGATGCAAGGACTGGGAAACAGGTAGCAGAACCATTAGAGCATGAAGGCCATATCATCTCCGCAGCATTCAGCCCCGATGGCAAATATATTGTGACGGCATCATGGGACAAAACCGCAAGAGTATGGGAAGCAAAGAGCGGGAAACAGGTAACTGAACCATTAGAGCATGAAAATTCTGTCATCTCCGCAGTATTCAGCCCCGACGGCAGATATATTGTGACGGCATCAAGGGACAACACCGCAAGAGTATGGGATGCAAGGACTGGGAAACAGGTAACAGAACCATTAGAGCATGAAGATTATGTCTTCTCCGCAGCATTCAGCCCCGACGGAAGATATATTGTGACGGCATCATGGGACAAAACCGCAAGAGTATGGGATGCAAAGAGCGGGAAACCGGTAACTGAACCATTAGAGCATGAAGAAAGTGTCGCCTCCGCAGTATTCAGCCCCGATGGCAGATATATTGTGACGGCATCAGGGGAGAGAACCGCAAGAGTATG